>NZ_CP040818.1:1932500-2257500 GCF_005887635.2 Paroceanicella profunda
ACCGGCGCGGCACCCGGGGTGGGCGAGAACGTCGACATCGTCTTCGGCAGCACCGGGGACAACGACATCCGCACCGGCAGCGGCGACGACTTCATCGTCACCGGCGGCGGGCGCGACACGGTCCGCGCCGGGGACGGCAACGACATCGTGGCCATCTCCGGCGACGTGGCCGCCATCGACATCGACGGCGGCGCGGGCCGTGACGTCATCTCCGCGGTGGGCGTCGACCAGGACCTGCGCTTCGACCTCGGGCTGGTGCCCGACGCCACCCAGGCGGCCTCCGCCCCGATGACGAGCTACGTGGATGTCACCGCCAGCTATGCGGTGGGTGACGCCGCCCTGCTGCGCGCCGGGGCGACCATGGGCGCGGTGTCCGGCGCCCGCGTGGAGGTGACCCGGCGCATGGCCGGTTTCGAGGACGTTCTGGGCGGCGACGGCAACGACACGATCATCGGCAACGACGTGGAGAACGCGCTGTTCGGCAATGCCGGCGATGACACGATCGAGGGCGGCGGCGGCGGCGATGTGCTGAACGGCGGCCTCGGCAATGACAGGCTGACCGGGGGTGCCGGCGACGACATCCTCATCGGCGGCTCGGGCGATGACACCTTCTTCGGGCTGAACGGCACCGACCAGATCTCCGGCGGCGCGGGCTTCGACCGGCTCGACATCTCGGCGCAGGGCAACGACCAGGTGATCGACCTCACCGGAACCGGCGCCGTCGCGAATGTCATCGAGGGTGTCGAGGGCCTGACGACCGGCGGGGGCGACGACCGGGTGACCCTCACGGACGAACTCGACGAGCTGGTGACCGGCGCAGGCCGCGACACCGTGCACATGCGCGGCGGCGATGCGAACGGAGTGCAGGTCGACACCGGCTCGGGCACCGACACGCTGGAGGTGACCCTCGACAACCTGGCGACCATCGATCTCGGCGCAGGCGATGACACCGCCATCCTGATGATGGCGGCGGGCGCGCTGGACGGGGCCGCGATCTCGCTGAGCGGCGGCGGCGGCACGGACACGTTCCGCGCGCAGACCGGCGTGACCGGACCGCCCGACGGCGCAGCCGATCCCGACAGCGCGACGGCCCCCGCGATCTCCGGCGTCCGCCTCAGGATGACCGGCATCGAGGACACGCTGATCGGCACCGCCACGGACAGCGCGGGCCATGAAGCCGCGCTGTCGCTCGAGGGGTTCGAGAAGCTGCGACTCTCCGATCTCGCGGACCGGATCGACGGCCGGATGAACCTATCGGAGATCTACGGCGGCGGGGGCGATGACGTCATCGACGTATCGGGCAACGTCACCGGCAAGACCAGCTTCTCCGTCGGCGGGCAGCTCTTCGCCCGGCTGGTGGACGGCGGCGCGGGAAATGACGTGCTGACGACCGCCACCCTGGGCTCGACCCTGCTGATCGGCGGCGCGGGCGACGACGTGCTGGACGCGACCGGCCTGTCCGACCGCGCGGCCTTCACCCCCGCCTTCAGCGGCATACTGGACAGTTACGCGCGGTTCGAGGGCGGCGAGGGGCTGGACGGCGGCGCGGGGGACGACCTGTTCCGGCTCGGCGCCGCGGCCAGCGGCAGCCTCGCCATCTCCGGCGGCGACGGCACCGACACGATGGAATTCTCCGCCAGCGCCTCGGGCATCACCGTCGATCTCGGCGCCGCCATCGCGACCGCCGATGACGGCAGCTTCTCGATCGCCGCGCTGCAGAAGGGCGCGAACAAGGTCTTCTTCGATATGTTCTTCGCCACCACGCAATCCGCCGTGGCGAACGCCTGGGACGGCGGCTTCGGGGTCGAGAACGTGGTCGGCTCCGCCTTCGGCGACACGCTCATCGGCGACAGCGGCGACAACGTGATCGACGGCGCGGCCGGCGATGACAGCCTCTCGGGCGGCGCGGGCGACGACGTGGTGTCGGGCGGCGCGGGTACCGACCTCCTGGAGGGGGGCGCGGGCGACGACGTGCTGCTGCTGGGCACCGGCCTGGACGGGCTGATCGGCGGAACCGACACGCTCGACGGCGGCACCAGCGATGCCGACGGCGACACCGCCAGCTTCACCGACGGCGCCGCGCTGGTGGGCGTGTCGGCCAGCCTGGCCACCGGCCATGCCGACGCCCGGGTGCTGGGCCTGCGCATCGCGCAGATGCTCGACATCGAGAACCTGGTGGGCACCGGCCTCGACGACCAGCTGGTCGGCGACGACCGGGCGAACCTGCTCTACGCCAACGCGGGCGATGACCTCGTCCTGGGCCTCGGCGGCGATGACACGCTGGTCGGCGGCGGGGGCGACGACGCGCTCTTCGGCGGCGACGGCGCCGATACCTTCGCCGGTGGCGCGGGCGAGAACACGCTCTCGGGCGGCGCGGGCGACGACACCTTCCTGCTGGACGGCGGGGTGAACGTGATCCTCGGCGGCGCGGGGCAGGATGCGCTGGAGGTCCAGACCATCCTCGTCGACCAGGTGGTCCGCACCACGGCCGTGAACCCGGAGACCGGCGAGGAGATCACCGGCACCCACACCGAGACCGCGCGCTCCCGCTTCGAGCTGATCGAGGAGGACGGCACGCTGACCGTGGTCCATCTCATCGACCTGCTGGACGGGGAGACCGGCGCAACCGCGCCCACCGAGCTGGGCCGCGCCGTGATCGGCGCCGACGTGGAGGAGATCCGCATCTTCGAGCCGGACGCGGAGGGCAATCCCGTCCTCCTGCGCAGCCTCGACGTCGGTGCGCTGCTGGCCGACACCGTCACCGAGACGCCGGACGGGCCTCTGCCGCTGCCCGTCGCCGGGGGGGTGGTGCCGGAGCCGGACACCACCCGGACCTTCACGCCGATCACGCTGGAGGAGATCGCGGGGGCGAACGGCGCCGCCGTCGCGAACACCTCGGCGCCGCCGCAAACCGTGGCGCTCTCCAACGGCGATTTCCTGGTGATCTTCCCCACCAGGGTGTCCGACGCCACCGGGGTGGAGCTGAAGGCCCAGCGGTTCACCGCTGACGGCGACGCGGTGGGGGGCCCGATGGACCTGCCGATGCACGCGCCCGGAACCTTCGGCCGCGACCTGGTCGGGCAGTTCGATGTCCTGCTGCTGGAGGGTGACCTGCTGGCAGTGGCCGCGGCCAACCAGCTCAACGGCGTCGCCAGCCGGGAGGCCGCGCTGGTGACCACCAATGTCTTCGACCTGAGCGGCGGCGGCATCGTGGAGGTGGCGGGGCACCGGGGCGTCTATGCCGGCGCGTCCGGCGCCTTCTCCCCCAGCCTCAGCGGCACGAGCATCGACACCGTGCGGCTGAACGTCGTCTTCAGCAACGGCGGCTCCCCCGCCACCGGCGCCGGGTTCGACGGGCTGGGCGAGGGCAGCTTCGGGCCGGAGGATGCCGACGGCCCGGGCTTCACCTCCCCCACCCGAGGCTTCGGCACGGCCATCGACTCGGCGCAGCTCTCGAACGGCAGCACCGTGGAGGTGTTCAGCGCCATCGCCCTGCTCGACAGGACGAGCGCCATCCGGATCACCGATGCGCAGGGCAGTGTGGTGAGCAGCGGCAGCATCGGCTTCGGCGACGCCTTCCCGCACGACACCACCGTCACCGCCCTCGCCAACGGCAATTTCGTGGTGACCGCGACAACCAGCCGGGAGACCAACTCCACCCGGGCGCGCATCCTGGACGCGCAGGGCAAGTCCCTCACCGGCGCCTTCCTGGTCGGGGACACGTCGCGCAACGACAAGGTCGTCCAGGCGGAGATCGTGGCGCTGGGCGATGGCGGCTTCATCGCCCTCTACACCCGCTACGGCACCGTCTCCGGCCAGCGCTTCAGCGCGGAGGGGGCGCGTCTGGGCGAGACGTTCACGGTCGGCGTGGCGCGGAACGCGGACACGCCGGCCTCCGCGGCGCTGCTGGAGGACGGACGGATCGCGGTGAGCTTCCTCGGGTTCGCCTCGGACGGCGAAACCCCGGAAATCCGCACCGTGATCCTGTCGGACGTGCGCCACCACATCGAGGGCGACAACGGCGCCGACGAGATCGCCGGCACCGACCGGGCGGACCACATCGAGGGCAAGGGCGGCGATGACATCATCGACGCCGGCGCCGAGAACGACGAGATCCACGGCGATGACGGCGACGACCTGATCGTGGCCGGCGCGGGCGATGACGATGCACGCGGCGGCGGCGGCGCGGACAGGATCATCGGCGGCCAGGGCGACGACACCCTGCAGGGCAACGACGGCGACGACATCCTGGTGGGGGGCGCGGGGCAGGACCGGCTCTTCGGCGGCGATGGCCGGGACATCCTCTCCGGCGGCGCGGGCGACGACATGCTGCACGGCGGTGCGGGAGACGACAGGCTCGACGGCGGCCGGGGGGACGACGCGCTGACCGGCGGCACCGGCCGCGACACGCTGGACGGCGGCGAGGGCGATGACGTGCTCACCGGCGCGGAGGGCGGCGACCGGTTCGTCTTCGCCACCGACATCGCCGAACTGGCCGACGGCAGCCGGGTGCGGCTGGACGCGCCCATCGGCTTCGGCCGCGACACGATCACCGATTTCGACGTGCTGGAGGACGTGATCGACCTGACGCGGATCGCCGATCCCACGGGCTTCACGCTCACCCAGACCGCCCAGGGCGTGCGCATCGCCATCGGGGAGAGCGAGATCCTGCTGGAGGGTGTCACGCCGGGCGCGCTCTCGGCCGGGAACTTCGACTTCGGCGCCATCGACGCCGCGCGGGAGGTTCTGACGGGTGGCGCCGGCGCCGACCTGCTGATCGGCGACGGCTACCTGCCCTTCGTCGGCGGCAATCTGGTGCGGAACGGCGATTTCGGCACCGGTGACCTCTCGGACTGGACGGTGCTGAACCCCACCGGCGGCCGCGCGCCGGGGGTCGCCTCCGCGGAAGGGGCCGTGGCCCTGAACGCGGGCGGCGAAGGCAGGTACGGCGACGGGCTCTCGCAGCAGCTCGCCACCGCGCCCGGCGCCACCTATGACGTGACGGTGGTGCTCGGCCAGCGCGGCGGCGATGCCGGCGACCATACCGCCCTTGTCGAGATCCTCGACGCCACGGGCGCGGTGATCGCCAGCCGCAGCGCCGTGGTCTCACGCGGCGAGACGGAGGCGGTGACCTTCGGCTTCACCGCCACGGGCACGGCCACGGACATCCGTATCACCAATCCCACCTCCACCCGCAGCTCGGGCACCGACCTGCTGATCGACACCGTCTCGGTGGAACAGTCCGGCGCGCCGGCCGGGGATGACGTGATCTCGGGCGGGGACGGCCGCGACACCATCCACGGCGACGGCGGCCGGCCGGAGCTGGTGCGCGAGAGCTTCAACTGGGAGGGGCTGAGCAGCGCGCAAGCCAAAAGCGGCGTGGTGCGCGACACCGGGTCGGTGGAGGTGACCTACACCGTCCTGTCCGCCGACGGGTTCACCTCGGCGATCTCCTCGAAGACGATCAACGTCGCGGGGATCGACGCAGGCTCCGACCGGGTGGACACGGCCCACAGCCTGGTCTCCGACAACGGCTCGAACGGCCACACCAGCGTCCGCGAATGGGCCTTCTCCGAACCGGTGTACAACGTGGCCTTCAACATCACCGACATCGACCATGCCGACGAGGTCACCATCCGGGCCTTCGACGCCGGGGGCAACGCGATCCCGGTCCGGCTGACGGCCGGCAGCAAGGTGGCGCTGAGCGACACCGACGACGTCGCCGGCACTGACCATGCCGACGCGCGCAGCTCCGACCGGAGCGGGCTCGATGCCTCGGGCACCGTCACCGTCGGGATCACCGGCCCGGTGGCCCGCGTCGTGGTCGAGCACGGCAATTCCGGCGGTTCGAACAGCGGCGTCTTCCACTCCGACATCCACTTCGATGCCCCCACCGGCATCGACGCCGCCGGGGGGGACGACGTGATCTCCGGCGGGGCCGGAGCGGACCGGATGTTCGGCGAGGGGGGAGACGACACCTTCGTCTTCGCCGGCGCGGCCGAGGGCCAGGGCGACGTGCTCTTCGGCGGCAACGGCCCGGACATGCACACCGATCACGACGTGCTCGACCTGCGCGGCGCCGGCGCGGTGAGGATCCTGCAGGCCGAAGACGCCAGCGACTTCGGCGCCACCGCCGGCACCGTCACCTTCGCGGATGGCGGCACCCTGACCTTCGGTCAGATCGAGGCGGTCCTGGCCGACGAGTTCCTGTTCTGACGCCCGATCGCGCGACGGCCCGGCCGGCCGGGGGGCACCCGCCTTCCGGCCGGCGTCCGTTCGCCCGGCCTCCCGCTGAGGGCCGTGCTGCGCAGGAACGCCGTGGGGGAGCCGGGCCCGCCCGGACGCCGCGCCCCGCCATCGCGGGGAAGAAAGGCGGGGGGCCGGGCGCATGCGCCGGCCCCCCGCCGCGTGTCAGAGGCCGAGGATGTCCTCGATGCGGATCGGGAAGCGGCGCACCCGCACCCCGGTGGCATGCCAGATCGCGTTGGCGATGGCGCCCACGCTGCCGGTGATGCCGATCTCGCCCACGCCCTTGATGCCGAGGTCGTTCACGAAGGGGTCGTCCTCGTCGATCAGCAGGGCCTCCATGGCCGGCGTGTCGGCATTCACCGGCACGTGGTAGCCCGCGAGATCCGCGTTCACCAGCTTGCCGGAGCGCCGGTCGTGCAGCGCCTCCTCGTGCAGGGCGAAGGACAGGCCCCAGATCATCCCGCCGTAGAGCTGGCTGCGCGTGAGCCGGGGGTTGATGATCCGCCCGGCGGCGAAGGCGCCGACCATGCGACTCACCCGCACCTGGCCGAGCTCCGGGTCCACCTTCACCTCGGCGAACACCGCCCCGTGCGAGAACATCGCCCGGGCCTCGGCATTGGCCGGGTCGCGCGCGCCGGTGCCGGTGCCCTCCAGGGTGGTGAGCCCGGCGCGGGCCATGATGTCGGCATAGGCCTCGCTGCGGCTCTCGTCATCGTTGCGCACCAGGCGGCCGTCCCGGCCGGTGACCCCGGCGTTGCCCGCGCCGAAGAGCGGCGAGGCCGGGTCCGCGGTGGCGATGTCCGCGAGGCGGGCGAGCACGTCGCGCCCGGCGGCATGCAGGGCGCCGCCCGCGGTGGCGGTGTGGCCGGAGCCCCCGGCGATGCCGCCGCTCGGCAGGGTGGAGGAGCCGCTGTTGAACGTCACCTGGTCGATGTCGAGCCCCAGCCCGTCCGCCGCGAGCTGGGCGAGGACGGTCCAGGCGCCCTGGCCCATGTCCACGCCGGAGGTCTCGACCACCGCCGTGCCGTCGGCCCGCAGTTCCGCGCGCGCCTGCGCCTGGAACATCGGCGCGGGGAAGAGCGCGCTGCCCATGCCCCAGCCGACGAGCTGCCCGCCCGCGTCGCGCATCTGCCGCGGGGCCAGCGGCCGACCGGCCCAGCCGAAGGCCTCGGCGCCGCGGGCATAGCAGGCACGCAGCGACTTGGCGGAGTAGGGCTTGCCGGAGATCGGGTCGGTCTCGGCGTAGTTGCGCAGGCGGAACTCCAGCGGGTCGATGCCACAGGCCGCCGCCGCCTCGTCGATCGCGCTTTCCAGCGCCGCGGACCCGGAGGCTTCCCCGGGTGCGCGCATCGGCCCCGGGGTGCCGATGTCCATCCGCATCGCGTCATGCCGCGCCAGGATCGCCGGGCTGGCATAGAGGTTGAGCGAGGCGTTCGCCGCCGGTTCGATGAAATCGTCGAAGGTGCTGGTGGCCGACACGGCATGGTGCTCCAGCGCGGTCAGCCGCCCCTCGTGGTCCATGCCCAGCCGGAGGGTCTGCCGGGTGGCGCCGCGATGGCCGACAGGCCCGTACATCTGCGCCCGGGTGAGCACCAGTTTCACCGGCCGGCCCAGCATCCGCGCCGCGAGGATGGCGAGCACCTGCGGCCCGGCCAGGATGGCCTTGGACCCGAAGCCGCCGCCCAGGAACGGGCTGCGCAGCAGCACGTTCTCCGGCGGAATGCCGAAGAAGGCGGCGAAGCCGGCCTGCGACAGGGCGATGGCCTGGTTGGGCATGTCGATGGTCAGGTGATCGCCCTCCCATTGCGCCACGATGGCATGCGGCTCCATCGCGTTGTGGTACTGGCCGGGGGTTTCGTAACGGGCCTCCAGCACCTGGGCCGCGGCGGCGAACCCGGCTTCCGGATCACCGGTTTCCTGCCGGGCCGGGCCGCCGACACCGGCGGTGGCCGCCGGTTCGGGAAGGCCGTCCGCGAAGCCGACACGCGCCGGCTCGGCCTCGTAGCGCGGCGCGAGCAGGCGGGCGCCCTCGGTCGCGGCCTCCAGGGTTTCGGCCACCACCAGCGCGATCGGCTGGTTGGGGTAGCGCACCCGGTCGTTCTGCAGCGCGTCCATGCGGAAGCTGAACGGCCCGGGCTTCGAATCCGGGTCCTGGGCCAGCGGCGGCCGGTTGGCGGGGGTGATCACCTCCACCACGCCGGGATGGGCCTTCGCGGTTGCCACGTCGAGGAAACTCACCCGTCCGCGCGCGATGCCGCTCACCGCCGTCACGGCGTGCAGCAGACCCTCGGGATGGGTGTCGGCGGCATAGGTGGCCGCGCCGGTGACCTTCAGGACGCCGTCGCGCCGGGTCATCGGCTGGCCGCTGTTGGACCCGTGCCGGACCTGGGAAGGGGCGAGGGTGAGGGGCTCAGTCATGGGCGAATTCTCCGGGTTCGGTCGCGAAGACGGAGCCGGGCAGGGCCGGCATCCGGGCCGGGGTGCCGGCGGCGGCGCGCAGCAGGGCCCGGGCCGCCACCCGCTTCGCGAGCGCGATCTTGAAGGCGTTGTCACCCGAGGCGGCGGCCTCGGACAGGGCGGCTTCGGCGGCGCGTTCGAAGGTTGCGCGGTCGGGGCTGGCGCCTTCGAGCAGCGCCTCCGCCGCCCGGGCGCGCCACGGTTTCGCCGCAACCCCGCCGAGCGCCAGCCGCGCGGCGCGGATCCTGCCGTCACGGATCTGCAGCGCGGCGGCGGCGGAGACCAGCGCGAAGGCGAAGGAGGTGCGCTCGCGCAGCTTCAGGTAGCGCGTGTGGGCGCGGAAGCCGGTGGCGGCGGGCGGCAGCAGCAGCGCGGTCACCAGCTCGCCGGGTGCGAGCGCCGTTTCGCGCTCCGGCGTGGCGCCGGGCAGCAGGTGGAAGGCTTCCAGCGGCAGTTCGCGCGTGCCCTCGGGCCCGGCGATCTCCACCACCGCGTCCAGCGCCGCCAGCGGCACGCAGAAGTCCGACGGGTGGGTGGCGATGCACGACGGGCTCCAGCCGAGGATCGCATGGGTGCGGTTCTCGCCGCCCACCGCGTCGCAGCCGCTGCCCGGATGGCGCCGGTTGCAGGCGGCGTCGGTGTCGCCGAAATAGGCGCAGCGGGTGTGCTGCATCAGGTTTCCGCCCACCGTGGCCATGTTGCGCAGCTGCGGCGAGGCGCCGGAGAGCAGCGCCTCCGCCACCGCCGGGAAGGCGGCGGCGAACCCCGGGTCCCGGGCGAGATCGGCGTTGCGCACCATGGCGCCGACCCGGTAGCCGCCGTCGGGCAGGGCCTCGATCCGGTCCAGCCCCGGCAGGCGGGTGATGTCGATCAGACGGTCCGGGCGGGCCGCGCCGACCTTCATCATGTCGAGCAGGTTGGTGCCGGCGGCGAGGAAGGCCGCGCCCGGGCCGGCAGCGGCAGCCACGGCCTCGGCCACCGAGGCCGGGCGGATGTAATCGAAGCGATTCATGCGGTTCTCCGTTCGGTTTCGTCCGCGTCGAGGAACTGGCGGGCGGTCTGCACCGCCTCGGCGATGCCGGCATAGGCGCCGCAGCGGCAGAGGTTGCCGCTCATGCCCTCGCGGATGCGCTCCGGGTCGTCCCCGGTCTCGTCCTCGCGCAGCAGGCCGACGGCGCTCATGATCTGCCCGGGGGTGCAGAAGCCGCACTGGAAGCCGTCATGCTCGATGAAGGCGGTCTGCACCGGGTCCAGCCGGCCGCCGGTGGCCAGCCCCTCGATGGTCAGGATCTCGGCGCCGTCATGGCTGACGGCCAGCGCGAGGCAGGAATTGATGCGGCGGCCGTCCACGAGTACGGTGCAGGCGCCGCACTGGCCGCGGTCGCAGCCTTTCTTGGTGCCGGTGAGGATGAGCCGCTCCCTGAGAAGGTCGAGCAGCGTCACGCGGGGGTCTTCGAGGTCGAGATCCTGACGGACCCCGTTGACCGTGAGGCTGATGGACAGAGTCATGCATGCTCCGATCGGTGTATGTATCAGGTGTGAATTGACGCCGGGAGAGGTTGCGCGACAGGGGCCGCGGGCGTTTTCCGTCGGGGCCGGAACGTGGAGTGCCCGGAAAAGGGGCTCGCACCGGCCGCGTAGGAAGCTTATACGGAGGTTGCCTCCGTTTAGCAAGGGCAAAAGAGAGGAGCCGGGAGGACGAATGGGAGAAGGCGTGCAGAAGGCAGGCCGCAGGCCGCGGGCGGATTCGCTGCGCAACCGGGAGAAGCTGCTTCTCGCGGCCCGTGACGTGTTCAGCGCCGGCGGGCCGGAGGCGAGCCTGGAGGCCGTGGCGCGCCGCGCCGGGGTGGGCATCGGCACGCTCTACCGGCATTTTCCCACGCGCGAGGCGCTGTTCCAGGCGGTCTACCTGCGCGATGTCGACCAGCTCGTCGCGCTTGCGCAGCAGGCGGCGGACGGGCGGGACCCTGTCGAGGCCCTGCGCCAGTGGCTGCACGCCTGCGTGGGGATGGTGGCCACGAAGAAGGGCATGCTCACAGCGCTCGCGCCCTCGGTGCAGGGCTCGGACCCGCTCTTCGCGGACACCTCACGCCGGTTGCGCGCCGCCGTGGGCTCGCTGATGGAGCGGGCGGTGGCGGCGGGGCGCATTCGCTCCGACCTCACCCCTGAGGACCTGATGCGCGCGATGATCGGCATGTGCTACACCCGCGAGCAGCCGGGCTGGCAGACCACCGTTGTCCTGCTGCTCGACGTCTTCGTGGACGGGCTGCGCCTGCCTCCGGACCCCGCCGCCTGAGCCTGCCGCGCATGCGGCCCGCCGGCGTGGCGGTTCGGCACGGCCGCGGGCCTCCCGGCGGGCGCGTTACTCGGCCGCGACGACGATCGGCTCCGGCGGGGACAGCGCGTCCTCGCACATGCGGTCAAAGGCGATCACCGCGTATTCCTCGGCCCGCGACAGCGGCGCCTGCTGGAAGATCCCGGCGTTCATGTTGCGCTGCACGGCGGTGATGACCTCGAGATCCTCAGTGATGATCTCGGCGGACCAGTCCGCGGAGCGGCGGTTCTCGGCCTCGCGCTCGGGCGAGATGTCCTCGAAGAAATACCAGTTGATGTGCCGGATCCGCCCCGGGCCCAGCGGCTCCACCGTGGCGATGGAGGAGCCCCAGTCGTAGAGGTTCAGCATCAGGAAGGGAAACCGGTAGAGATAGGTGCCCTGCGTGGCATCGGGGTTGCGCGCCGGCGCGTGCAGGTGGAAGAACTTGTCGCGGTCGTACACGTCGATCTGGTAGCGGTCGATGTCGAGGCTGGCGCAAAGGCCGGGGTGCATCGCCCGGCAATGGTAGCATTCCAGATAGTTCTCACCGTAGATCTTCCAGTCCACATCGACCACGCGCTCCTTCTTCGAGAAGAACTTCTGCTTCTCGAGCGGGAAGGGCGCGGCGAAATCGGCCACCGGGCCCAGCCATTCGGCCACGCTCGGGCCGCCGCGCGCGATGCGCACCAGGACGAGCCCGCGCCATTCCTCGCAATCGGCCTGGATCAGCCCCCATTCGGCGGGGTCGAACACGGTTTCGGAGCCGAAGTTCACCGCGCGGTGCAGGCGCCCGTCCCTCAGGTAGCCCCAGCTGTGATAGGGGCAGGTGACGAGGCCGCCGCAATGGCCGCTCTCGCCGCGCACCAGCTCGGCGGCGCGGTGGCGGCAGACGTTGTGGAAGGCGCGCACCTGGCCGTCGTCGCCGCGCATCACGAAGATGTTGTGGCCCGCCAGGGTGCCGGTCACGTAATCGCCGGGCTCCGGCAGCCGGCCGGACCAGGTGAACAGCAGCCAGTTGGTCTCGAAGATCATCCGGCGCTCGGTGGCGAACCGGGCGGGGTCGTTGTAGGCGGTCGCGGGCAGCGACCAGGCGGCGTCATTCCCAAGCATCATGACCAGCGCTCCGAACAGACCGAACGAATTCACGCTATTCGAAACATGCCGCAGTGCAAGATGAAGTTTTCATGGCGCGAATATTGTGAAGCGGGGGCCTGTTGCGACGCGGTGGCGTATCCGGCACCCGACCCGCTCAGCGCAGGCCGGCGATGTAACCCGCGGTGAAGGCGCCGTAGCCCTGTTCGGTGACGCGCAGGTGGTTCCGCGCCAGGCGGTTGAACTCCGGCAGGCGGTGAAAGGGCACGCCGGGCCAGGCGTGATGCTCCGCGTGAAACGGCATGTTCCAGGCCAGCGCGCGCACCAGCCGCGAGGTGTAGGTGGTGCGGGTGTTCTCCAGCATGTTCGCCACGAAGGGGCAGCGCCCGTGCTCGGCCAGCAGGTAGAGCCGCAGCACCGGCTGGCCCAGCAGCGCCGGCACCGCCCAGACGGTGAGCGCCAGCGACGACCCGGCCCAGAGCGACATCCCGGCCACCAACGCGTAGCCGGCGAGCATGCCCTGCGCCTCGTGCCGGATGCGGGGCAGGGCGCGGGCCGGCACGAAACTGTCCGCGCAGCGCCCGGAGGCATTGCGCAGCAGCACGCGCGCCGCGCTTGCCCAGGCCGGCAGGCCGGAGACATGCAGGGCATAGCCGGCCGGGGTGACGGGCTTCGGCACCGCGAGCTCGGGGTCATTCTCCGGGTCCTGCGTGAAGCGGTGATGGGCGAAGTGGAAGCAGCGGAACCACTCGGGCGGCAGCGCGATCAGCCAGCCGCAGAGCCGCGCGACGCCATCGTTCAGCCAGCGGCTGCGAAACGGGGTGCGGTGGGTGGTCTCGTGCAGCAGGGTGAACAGGAACACGATGAGCACCCCCTGCGGCAGCATCAGCAGCGGCCAGAACGGCACCCGCAGCCCGATGAGCACGCCCAGGCCGGCGATCGCCCCGGCATGCAGCGCCAGGTGGCGGAGGCCGGCCCGATCGGAGGTCTGCGTGAGGTGAGCGCGCTGCGCGGGGGTGAGCGTGGCAACGAGGGCGCGGTGATCCATGTCTCTCCTTCCCGGGAAACGCAGGTGTCTCCGGCGCATCCTGTCAGCCCCGGCGCCATGTGTCGATCCAGCGGCGCGAGGCGGCCGGGCAGGAGGCGCGGCCGCGCGACGCCTGCCGGGGCGAGGGCTGCCGTCCGCACGTGAAAACGCCGGACGGGGGCATCGAGCCCCCGCCCGGCGTGTCACCGCTGCGCGGTTTCCGGCGCCCGGTTCAGCCGAAGACGCGGGCGAAGATCGTGTCCACGTGCTTGGTGTGGTAGCCGAGGTCGAACTTCTCCTCGATCTCGGCCTCCGACAGGGCGGCGCGCACGTCGGGATCCGCCTTCAGCTCCGCCATGAAATCGGCGCCCTGCTCCCAGACCTTCATCGCGTTGCGCTGCACGAGGGTGTAGGAGTCCTCGCGGCTGACACCCTTCTGGGTGAGCGCCAGCAGCACGCGCTGCGAATGCACCAGGCCGCGGAACTTCTCGAGGTTCTTCATCATGGTGTCCGGGTAGACGACCAGCTTGTCGACCACCGAGGTGAGGCGGGCCAGCGCGAAGTCGAGCGTGATCGTGGTGTCCGGGCCGATGTTGCGCTCCACGGAGGAGTGGGAGATGTCGCGCTCGTGCCACAGCGCCACGTTCTCCAGCGCCGGAACCACGGCCATGCGCACCAGCCGGGCGAGGCCGGTGAGGTTTTCCGTCAGCACCGGGTTGCGCTTGTGCGGCATGGCGGAGGAGCCCTTCTGGCCCTTGGAGAAGAACTCCTCGGCCTCCAGCACCTCGGTGCGCTGCATGTGGCGGATCTCGATGGCGATGTTCTCGATGGAGGAGGAGACCACGCCCATCGCCGCGAAGAAGGCGGCATGGCGGTCGCGCGGGATCACCTGGGTGGAGATCGGCTCGGCGGTGAGGCCGAGGGCCTTGCACACGTGCTCCTCCACCGAGGGGTCGATGTTGGCGAAGGTGCCCACGGCGCCGGAGATGGCGCCGGTGGCGATCTCGGCGCGGGCGGTTTTCATGCGCGCGAGGTTGCGCTTCATCTCGGCGTAGAAGCGCGCGAAGGTGAGGCCCATGGTGACCGGCTCGGCATGGATGCCGTGCGAACGGCCGATGCGCACCGTGTCCTTGTGCTCGTAGGCGCGGCGCTTCAGGGCCTCCAGCAGGCCCTCGAGATCGGCGATGATGATGTCGGCGGCGCGAGTGAGCTGCACGTTGAAGCAGGTGTCGAGCACGTCCGAGGAGGTCATGCCCTGGTGGACGAAGCGCGCCTCCTCGCCCACATGCTCGGCGAGATGGGTGAGGAAGGCGATCACGTCATGCTTGGTGACGGCCTCGATCTCGTCGATCCGGGCGATGTCGAAGGTGACGTCCTTCGCCTTCCACACTGCCTCGGCGGCGGCCTTCGGGATCACCCCGATGGCGGCCTGGGCGTCGCAGGCATGCGCCTCGATCTCGAACCAGATGCGGAACTTCGTTTCCGGCGACCAGATGGCGACCATGTCGGGGCGGGAGTAACGCGGGATCATCTGGCTCTCCGGATTGCGATGCGGCTCGCCGCGAGGTAGCAAAGCGGCATGGAAAAGGCAACCGGCGCGGCGGCGCGCTTTCTCGGCCACTGGCAGGTGGACCGGCATGTGCATGACCTCGACGCGGCGCGGACGGGGCGGTTCGAAGGCCGGGCGAGCTTCTCCCCGGTGCCCGGCGGGCTGCTCTACGAGGAGATGGGCACGCTGCGGCTCGGCGGGCTCGCCATGCGGGCCGCGCGCCGCTACCTCTACCGCTTCCCCGAGGGCGGCGAGGTGCGGGTCTACTTCGACGACGGCCGGTTCTTCCATGCCTTCGACCCCGGCGCCGCCCGGGCCGAAGCCCTGCACCTCTGCCCGCCGGACCGCTACGAGGTCGCCTATCTCTTCGGCCCGGACCCGCACGACTGGCGCAGCGAGTGGCGCGTGGAAGGCCCCCGCAAGGATTACCGCCTCGTCACCCGCTACACCCGCCCGGCCTGAGCCACGCGCCTGGCCCCGTGCGGGCCCCGCCGCCATTGCGCGCGCGTTCCGCGTGGCGCCCCGTCGCCATTGCGCGCGTTCCCCGTAACGCCCGGCCGCCGCGCGGCACGCGCGGCCCGGCCCAAACCGCAGGAGACGCGCCCGCAGGGCGGGTCGACGCAGGACGGGAGCGCTCCGGCCGGCGCCATGCAGCGGCCCCGGCGCTCCGCCGGATCGGCAGGGCCGACCCGCACCGGGTTCGCAATCCCACGCCATTCCCACGTGAGAGGCGACGACGCGAGGGGTCGGCAGATGCAGGCGGCGCCGCCGGCAGTGCGGCCGAAACCGGAATGGCCCCCGCGAGAGGCCGAGGCGCGCCGTTGAGCAATACCGGGCAGGTGGCAGGGGCAGGCGGACGCTGCCCGACACGCGCAGCGCCCGGGACCTGCAGCCCGGCTGCCTGCGCCACCGTCTGACCGGGACCCCCCGGGGCCCCGACGCCCGCGAGAGGTTGAAGTGCGCCGCTGAGGGGCGCGCGCCCGGGTGTCGCGGGGGGTGTCGTCCCGCGCGTCCGGCCGCTGTCAGGCGACCTCGGCGAACACCTCGCGCAGGGATTTCTCCAGCATGTCGAACATGTGGTCCATCTCCGAGGGGGTGATGATGAACGGCGGGCAGAGCACGATGGCCTGGCCGAGCGGGCGGCAGATCAGCCCGTTGTCGGTGCAGCGGTTCGCGATGCGCTCGGAGACCGAGACCTCCGGGCCGAAGGGGGTCTTTGTGTCCTTGTCCTTCACCGCCTCGAGCGCGCCCATCAGGCCGATGCCGCGGGCCTCGCCGATGTTCGGCATCTCCAGCAGCGCGTCCATCCGGGCGCGGAACTGCGGGGCGAGGGCGCGGACATTGTCGATCAGCCCCTCGTTCAGGATCACGTCGATCGCCTTCAGCGCCACGGCGCAGCCCACCGGGTTGCCGGAGGCGGTGAAACCGTGCACGAATTCCTCGATCTTCTCGGAGGCTTCCATCAGCTCGGCCGCCAGTTTCGGGCCGAGGATCACCGCGCCCATCGGGAAATACCCCGCGGTGAGGTTCTTGGAGGAGATGATCGCGTCGGGCTGGAAGCCGAAGCTCTCGCAGCCCCAGACGGTGCCGGTGCGCCCGAAGCCGCAGATGACCTCGTCGGAGATCAGCGGGATGTCGTATTTGCGCAGCACTGCCTGGACGGCCGGGAAATAGGCCATCGGCGGCACGATCACCCCGCCCGCGCCCATCACCGGCTCGGCGAAGAAGCCGGCGATGGTCTCCGGCCCCTCGGCGAGGATGCGGCTCTCCAGGCTCGCGGCGAGGCGGGCGACGAAGGCCGCCTCGCTCTCGCCGGGCTGGCCCTCACGCCAGTAATGCGGGCATTCGACGTGCACGAAATCCGCCAGCGGCAGGCCGAACCACTGGTTGTAGGGCTTCGCGGTCATCGAGGCGGAGACGGCCGTCACCCCGTGGTAGGCGTTGAAGCGGGTGATGATCTTGCGCTTCTCCGGGCGGCCCATCACCGTGTTGATGAACCACAGCATCTTGACCATCGTGTCGTTGGCCTCGGAGCCGGAGTTGGTGAAGAACACCTTGCCGCTCTCGAAGGGCGAGACCTCGACGAGCTTCTCGGACAGTTCCACCGTCTTGTCCGACAGGCGGCCGAAGAAGGCGTGGTAGCCGGGGAAGCGGTCGTACTGGGCCTTCGCGGCCTCCGCGAGCCCCTTGTGGTCAAAGCCGGCGACCATGTTCCACAGGCCCGAGTTCGCATCGAGATAGGAGCGGCCATGCACGTCATGCACGTTGATGCCGGTGCCGTGGGTGAGCACGACGGGCCCGCGCGCGTGCAGCGAGGGCAGGTCGGTGAAGCCGTACATCACGTTGTCGTCGGCGCGGGCTTCCCAGGAATTCGGGGCGAACTGAGGCATTGGGGTCTCCTGTTTTTCGGCCCCCAATCGAGCCGATGGCCGCAGGCGCGTCAATGGAAATCCAGTGTCGGCGGGAGAACGGGCAGCCGGATGAGCGGTGCGAAGCCCTTGCCCGACGACGGGGCGCGCCCCGAAGGTGGCCGCATCCGGCCGATGCCGCGGCACCGCTCCGGCACGGAAGGCGCGCCCGCACAGGGCGGTCCTGTCCGGGGAGATCGGAGCCGCCCCGGGCCGTGGACCGGCCAGGGGGGGGCCGCCGCGCCGCGGCGCGCGGCGGGTCAGGAGGTGGCTTCGCCCCGGTCCGGCGCGCCGAGGCCCGGGGCCTGGCGGAAGGCGGTCGGGGTGCGGCCGACCTTGTTGGTGAAGATCCGGGTGAAATACGCCGGGTCCTGGTAGCCGAGGTCCTGCGCGATCTCCGAAACCCGCATGTCGGTGTAGGCAAGCTGGCGCCGGGCCTCCAGAAGCACCCGGTCCTGGATCAGCGAGGAGGCGGCCTTGCCGGTCACCTCCCTGCACGTGCGGGTGAGATGCGTGGGCGTGACGGCGAGGGTCTCGGCATAGCGGTCCACCTGCCAGTGCTGGCGGTAGTTCTCCTCCAGCAGGGTGCCGAAGCGGCGCATGAGCTTCCGGCGCGGGCTGTCGGGCGGGGTTTCGCGCGCCTCCATCGCCCGCATCACCCAGACGCTGAGCAGCATGGCATGCGCCTGCAGCGCCTCTGCCCGGCCCGGGCGTTCATGGGAGTGCTCGTCGGCGATGGCGGAGAAGATGCCGGTGACGGAGGCCGGATCGGACACGCCGTTCACCTTGAGCACCTGCGGTGTTTCGGGCACCGGCAGCGGCATGGAGGCGGGCAGGGTCACCACCCATCCCGAGGTGCCGGGCGTGAAGGCGAAGCCGTGCACGCAGAGCCGCGGAATGAACAGCAGCGTATGCGGCCCGAAGCCCTGCGGCTCGCCGTCGATGCTCACCCGTCCGCCGCCGCGCGACACCCAGAAGAACTGGTGCAGCCCGTGGTGCCTGTGCGCCACGAAGGACCAGTCGTAGATCCGGCTGCGCGCCGCGATGGATTCGCAGTGCAGTACGTCCGGCATGTCGCCGGTGGTGTCCGCCTCGCCGAAAAGCTCGAAGCTGGGGATCGCCATGCGATACACACTCCCATGTTCGATTTGTGCAATTATTCGTCCGACCTCTCCTGTCGCAAGAGGCCCGGCGCAGGAGTAGATTGCACGCAAAAGGGAGGATCTTTCAATGCGTACACAGGTCGTGATCATCGGAGGGGGGCCCTCGGGGCTGCTCCTGAGCCAGATCCTGCACCTTGCAGGCGTGGAAAACGTGGTGCTTGAGCGGCGCAGCCAGGACTATGTTCTGGGGCGCATCCGGGCGGGTGTCCTGGAATGGGGCACGGTCGAAATGCTGCGCGCCGCGGGCGTGGGCGCCCGGATGGACCGGGAGGGATTCGTTCACGAGGGCACTTTCCTTGCCGCGCGCAATGCCCAGTTCAGAGTCGATTTTGTCCAACGCGCCGGCAAGCCGGTGATGGTCTACGGCCAGACGGAGGTGACCCGGGACCTCTATCACGCCCGCGCCGCCGCCGGGGGGCTGGTGGTCCACGAGGCCGAGGCCGTCACCCCGCACGGGCTCGAGTCCGAGCACCCATGGGTGACCTATGTGAAGGCCGGTACCGAAGAGCGGATCGACTGCGATTACGTCATCGGCTGCGACGGGTTCCACGGGGTGAGCCGCGGCTGCATTCCCCGGACCGTGCTGCGCGAAACCGAGCGGGTGTATCCCTTCGGCTGGCTGGGCGTCCTGTCGGAGACGCCGCCGGTCAGCCATGAGCTGATCTATGCCAACCACAGCCGCGGCTTCGCGCTCTGCTCCATGCGCAACGCCCATCTCAGCCGCTACTACCTGCAGGTGCCGGTGGGCGATCATGTCGAGAACTGGTCCGACGACGCGTTCTGGGACGAGCTGCGCCGCCGCATTCCGCATGAGGCCGCCGAGACGCTGGTCACCGGGCCGTCGATCGAGAAGTCCATCGCCCCATTGCGCTCCTACGTGGCCGAGCCCATGCGCTGGGGCCGGTTGTTCCTGTGCGGCGATGCCGCCCATATCGTGCCGCCCACCGGCGCGAAGGGGCTCAACCTCGCCATGTCCGACGTGCACTATCTCTCCGAAGCGTTGATCGCGCATTACCGCGACAATGAGCCGGGCGGGCTCGACACCTATTCCGAGCGCGCGCTGGCGCGGGTGTGGAAGGCCACGCGCTTCTCGTGGTGGATGACCACGACCCTGCACCGCTTCGAGGACCAGGGCGCCTTCGGCCAGCGGATCCAGGAGGCCGAGATCGACTATCTCGCCGGCTCGCCGGCCGCGCAGGCGGTGATGGCGGAGAACTACGTGGGCCTGCCGTTCTGAGCCGGCCCCGCCCGGCGTGATCCGCGCGCGCCCGGTGCCGCGGCTCAGGAGCCGAGCAGTTCCGTGAGCGGGGGCAGGGCGCGGGGGTCGATCTGGCGCCAGTCGCGCATCCTGCTGCGGAACCAGGAGCGCTGGCGCTTCGCGTATTGCCGGGTGCCGGTGCGGGCGAGGGCCGCGGCCTCCTCCAGCGGCATCTCGCCCCGCAGGTGCGCGATGAGCTCGCGCGCGCCCAGGGCATAGGCCGCCGGGCGCGCCGGGTCCCAGACCGGCAGCAGGGCGCGGGCCTCCTCGAGCGCGCCCTCTGCCAGCATCGCGTCGAAGCGCCGGTCGATGCGGGCGTTCAGCCAGTCGGTGTCCGGCGCCATCTGCAGGCGCAGGCCGGTGCCGGGCGGGATGAGCGGCGGCGGGGTCTCGTCCTGCCAGGCCGAGAGCGGGCGGCCGGTGGTCTCCAGCACCTCCCAGGCGCGCTGCAGGCGCATCGGGTTCAGCCGGTCGAGGCGCGCGAGCGTCGCCGGATCACGCTCCGCGAGGATGGCGGCCAGCCCGTCGCGCCCCGCCTCGCGGCGCAGCGCATCGCCCCGGGCGCGGATTTCGGGCGGAGTTTCGGGGATCTCGGCCAGCCCCTCGGTGAGGGCGAGGAAGTAGAGACCGGTGCCGCCGACGAAGATCGGCGTCTCCACCTCCGCCATCAGGGCGGTGACCGCCCGCAGCCAGTGCCCGGCCGACCAGGCCTCGCGGAAGCCCACCCCGCCGTAAAGCCGGTGCGGCGCCTGCGCCTCGTCCTGCGCCGAGGGGCGGGCGGTGAGCACGCGCCAGTCCGCGTAGACCTGCAGCGCATCGGCGTTCACGATGGTTCCGCCGGTCTCGGCGGCGAGGGCGAGGGCGAGGGCGGACTTGCCGGAGGCCGTGGGCCCGGCGATCAGGATCGCGGTCATCTCCGGCGCTCCGGGTGCGCTTGGGGCAGGGGCTGTCTCATGCCCGTGCCCTTAGCCGAGGCGGCGGGCCTTGTCATCCCTGCGCGGGGCCAGTGGCGCCAAGGGGGCACGGCGAGCGCCGTCAGTGCAGCGGAAGCGACTGGTGACACCGGAGCAGGGGCGGCCGGGCCCGTGGCGGGAGGTGCCGCCGCCGGGCGGACCGGAGGTGGGGCGGTCGGGCCCGTGGCGGAAGGTGCTGCCGCCGGGCGGGCCTGAGGTGCGGCGGTCGGGCCCGTGGCGGGAGATGCTGCCGCCGGGCGGGCCGGAGGTGGGGCGGTCGGGCCCTTGGCGGGAGATGCTGCCGCCGGGCGGGCCGGAGGTGGGGCGGTCGGGCCCGTGGCGGGAAATGCTGTCGCCGGGCGGACCGGACGCACTGGTGCCGTCAGGTCAGTCGGAGAGGCTGCCAGCCCCCGGGCAGGCCGGAGGCGTGGCGGAGGCGGTGCCCCCGGCCCGTCCGGGGGCTGCCGGAGAGGCGGCTGGCAATGGTTCGGGGGCGGCTTCGGGCGTCGGGGCACGGGGGATGTGGGTGTCAGCGGAGCGGCGGGTGGAGGGTTTGACGCGGTGGCGCGGCAGGCGCGTTCCGCCGGTGCGGTGGGGAAGCCCGCGTTGCCGGAGGGACGTCGCGCGCCCTGGCCGGGGGGTCAGGTTTCCGGCGAAGTGGCGGCGCGCACCCGGGTCTGCGGGGAGTCGGCGCGGGGTCTGGCTGCCGGGGGCCTCGCCGCTGCCGGGGCCGCGGGGCGGGCGAGGGAGACGCGGAAGATCGCCCCGCGCCGGCTGCTGCGCAGGGTGAGGTCGCCGCCGAAGTTGCGCATGATCTCGCGGCTGATCGGCAGGCCGAGCCCGGCGCCGCGGCTGTCGGAGAGGCCCCGGGCGCGGGCGAACTTCTCGAAGATCTGCTCCGCGTCGCCGGCCGGCACGCCCGGCCCGTCATCCGCCACGTCCACGGTGATCCCCCCGGGCCCGGCATGGATGGTGAGCGCCAGCGCCGCCTCGGAGCCCGCGTATTTCACCGCGTTGGAGATGAGGTTGATGAACACCTGGGCCAGCCTGTCGCGCTGGGCCATCACCACCGCGTCGCGCTGGCGGGGCGAGCGGGTGATGCGCAGGCCGGAGCGGGCGGTGAGCGCCTCCGTGGCCGAGAGGGCGCGGTCCAGCACGTCCTCCAGGTCCACCTCTTCCAGCTCCCAGGCCACGCGGCGGCTCTCGAGGAAGCCCAGGTCGAGGATCTCGTCCAGCAGCCGGGTGAGGCGCTGGCTCTCGTCGTTGATGATGCCGAGGAAGCGGCGGGCCTGCTCCGGCGGCAGGTCGCGGTTCTCACGCAGGATGTCGGAGAAGGAGCGGATGGAGGTCATCGGCGTGCGCAGCTCGTGGCTCACCTGGGCGAGGAAGGCGTCGCGCTGCTCGCCCAGTTCCTGCAGGCGGATGTTGGCGAGGCGCAGCTCGGCTGCGGTCTCCTCCAGCTCGCGCGACTTCTCCT
Organism: Paroceanicella profunda; assembly: GCF_005887635.2. Lineage (GTDB taxonomy): Bacteria > Pseudomonadota > Alphaproteobacteria > Rhodobacterales > Rhodobacteraceae > Paroceanicella > Paroceanicella profunda. Next base: position 1,954,448 of record NZ_CP040818.1, read on the forward strand.
CCAGCCGGTGGGAGTATTCCACGATCTGCGCGGTTTCGTCGGCGATGGAGATGAGCGCGTCCATGGAGATGGTCTCGCCCGAGGCGATCTGGCCCACCATCGCATGGGCCGAGGCCGCGCCCACCGCGCCGGCCAGGTCGCGCTCCAGCCGCTCGATCAGCGCGTCGTCGGGGCGCGGCAGGCCGGCGGGAAGGCCCTGGTCGCGGGCAAGCTCGGTGAACAGCCGGTGCGCGGGCACGGTGCCCAGGATGCGCTGGGCCAGGGTGAACAGGTCCTCCGAGGTGGCGTAGCGGCGGATGTAGGCGCCGGGAGCGACGGTCTGCATGCGGAACACGTCGACGAAGAGCGCCGCCTGCAGCCGCTCCAGCGGGCTGGGCAGGGTGACGAGGCTCACCCCCACGAGCACCGCCACGTTCACGCTCATCGACCAGAACAGCGCATGGGCCAGCGGGTCCACCCCCTCCAGCCCGAACAGCGCCTGCGGGCGCAGCGCGGCGATGCCCCAGGGGCCGTGGGCCAGGATGCCGGGCGCGCCCAGCCCCGCCTCGAAGCTCGGCAGCAGCAGCGTGTAGACCCAGATGGCGAAGCCCGCGGCAATGGCGGCCAGCGCCGCGGGCCGGGTGGCACCGCGCCAGAACACCCCGGCCACCAGGCTGGGCAGGATCTGCGCCACCCCGGTGAAGGCCACCAGCCCGATGGAGGCCAGCGCGGCGGAGCCGCCGGAGGCCCGGAAATACACGTAGCCCAGCAGCAGCAGCACGATGATGCTGGCCCGCCGGCTGATCAGCAGCATGGCGCGCACGTCACCGGAGGTCTTGGTCTCGTCGGAGGTGAAGCGCAGCCAGATCGGCATGATGATGTGGTTGGAGACCATGGTCGACAGCGCGATGGTCGCCACGATCACCATGGAGGTGGCCGAGGAGAACCCGCCGATCAGCGCCACCAGCGCCAGCACGTCCTGGCCGGCCATCAGCGGCAGGGTGAGCACGAACATGTCCGGGTTCGAGCCCGCGGGCAGCAGCGCCAGCCCGGTCACCGCGATGGGCAGCACGAAGAGGCAGATCAGCAGCAGGTAGAGCGGGAAGGCCCAGGCGGCGGTGGCGAGGTGGCGCTCGTCCACGTTCTCCACCACCGTCACCTGGAACATGCGCGGCAGGCAGATGACCGCGGCGGCGGAGAGCAGGGTGATGGTGAGCCAGCGCGCGCCGAAACTCTCCGGCGCGGCCAGCGCGGGGGGCATGTCGGCGAACACCTGGCCGGGCCCGCCGCCCAGCCCGAACACCACGAACAGCCCCACCGCCACGAGGGCGACCAGCTTGATCACCGCCTCCAGCGCGATGGCGGTCACCACGCCGTGGTGGCGCTCGTTCGCGTCCACGTTGCGGGTGCCGAAGAGGATGGTGAAGAGCGCGAGCCCCGCCGCGATCCAGAAGCCCGCGCCATCGGGCGGGATGCCCTCGCGCGCCGGGGCGAACACGGTGAAGCTCAGCGTGAGGGACTGGAGCTGCAGCGCGATGTAGGGGGTGGAGGCGACCACGGCGAGCACGGTCACCAGCACCGCCAGCGTGTTCGACTTGCCGTAGCGCGAGGAGACGAGATCGGCGATCGAGGTGATGCGCTGCAGCCGCCCGATGCGCACCAGCTTGCGCAGGAACCACCACCAGCCGATGAACACGATCACCGGGCCGGTGTAGATCGCCACGAACTCCAGCCCCGAGCGCGCGGCGGAGCCCACGGCGCCGTAGAAGGTCCAGCCGGTGCAGTAGACCGAGATGGAGAGCGTGTAGACCAGCGGCGACTGCAGCCAGTCCAGCCGCCCGCGCCGCGCTCGCCGGTCCGCCACGAAGGCCACGGCGAACAGCAGCACGACATAGGCCGTGCACACGCCGATGATCAGGTTGGAGGAGATCAAGGCGCCTCGCCGCGCGCCAGCCCGCGCGACAGCCGGAAGGCCGCGAACACCAGCAGGCACCACACTCCGAAGACGTAGACGACGATCACCGGCAGGCCGAACAGCGCCTGCGGCCCGGCGAACAGCCGGATGCAGGGCGGCATGAACAGGAACACCGCCAGCAGCGGCAGCACCAGCGCGCGGTCCTGCAACTGGCGGGCGCGCTGGCGCGCGGCGCCCGGGTCGGCGGCCGGCGCGGGCTCGCTCGCCGGCGCGTCCGCGCTCACGGCGCGGTGCGGGCGGCCAGCCGGCGCGCGCTCTCCACCACGTGGGAATTCAGGAACGGCTTGGTGATGAACAGGTCCACGCCCAGCTTCTCGGCGGTGTCGCGGTCCCGCGCCTGGCCGCGCGCGGTGAGCATGATGACCGGGGTGCGGGCGGTGGTCTTCCCGGCGCGGATGGCGCGGAGGATCTCGAACCCGTCGCATTGCGGCAGCATCACGTCGAGGATCACCAGGTCCGGGGCTTCCCGCGCGATGCGGTCAAGGGCGGCGGCGCCGTCCTGCTCGCTGGTCACGTCGAAACCTTCGCGCCCCAGCAGCCATGCCAGCGACTCGATGATGTTCGGCTCATCCTCGATGATGAGTACGCGGCGCGTCACGACGCGACCCCTCCCCTGTCTCCGGGCTCTGCAGCGGCCCTGTTCCGGACAGGGATCATCACCCGGGAGGGCCGGGGCTGGCAAATGCTTTCTGGAACCGGTGGACCAAATGGGCCCATACGCGCCACCCCGGAGCGCGCGGCTGCCCGGCGGGGCCGCGGCTTTCCCCGGTCGGCAGGACCCGTGGGACAGCGCGGCAGGGGCAGCGGGACAGCGCGGCGGGGCGGGGACAGTGCGGCGGGGCAGTGGGACAGCGCGGCAGGGAGGGGACAGTGCGGTGGGGACAGCGGAGCAGCGCGACGGGGCGTGGACAGTGCGGCGGGGACAGTGGAACAGCGCGGCGGGGAGGGGATAGTGCGGCGGGGACAGTGGAACAGCGCGGCGGGGAGGGGACAGCGCGGCGAGGGCAACGGCAGCGGGATAGCGCGACGGGGAGGGGATGGCGCAGGGGTGGGAGTGGAACAGTGGGGCGGCGGCAGCCGGGCAGCCGCAGCGGTCCAGCGCGGCGGGGGAAATGGGACACCGCGGCAGCGGAAGCGCGACAGCGCGACGGGGGAGTGGCCGTGCGCGCGGCGAAGGTTTCCGTCAGGACAGCACGGAGGGCTCCGCGCGCGCCACGCAGGTCTGGCGCGGGCACATCCGGCAGCCGGGGCCGGGGCCGACCGGTTCGGGCGGAACCTCCCCCGGCGGGGCCGCCATGTCGGCCCGGCGGGCCAGCACCAGCGGCACCAGAAGCATCGAGCCCTGCCAGACCGGCCGCGCCCCGAAGCCCGGCGGCACCAGCGGCGTGGCGAGGGCGAGGGCGAGGTATTCCGCCCCGTCGGGCAGCGCACAGGTGGCGGCGCGCGGCTCTCCCGGGTGGCTCAGCGCGTCGAACAACGGCCAGAGCGGGCAGCCGCGCCCGTGGCGGGGCAGCGGCAGGCCGGGCAGGGGGCGGCGCATCAGCACATGACCGGCGGCGCTCACCTGCAGGCAGGCCATGGGCGGGGCCTCCAGCCCGTCGCGCCGCAGGGTGGCGAGGCGGCGGAACACCCGCTCCGGTGGCACGGCGAAGACCGCGGCCAGCCGCAGCGGGTCATGGCGCAGCTCCGCCGCGCGGGCGGCGAACTCGGCAAGCGGCAGCAGCCGGGCATCGGCGGCATAGCGCGCGAGATGCGCCTCCGCCAACCGCCGGGCCGGGGCGGACCCCAACGCCTCGTGCTCCAGCAGCGGGGCGAGATCCGCGCCCGGATCGGCGTCGAGCGCGGGGAACTGGTGCTCATGCGCGTCGAGGAACTGGTCCAGCGCCTCCTCCGGCGTGGCCGCCGGGGCGGTGGCCGTCGCGGCGGAATCGAAATAGGTCGCCAGCGCCTGCGCCACTTCGGTGAGCCGGGCGCTCTCCTGGGCGAGAATGTCGTGGAACCGGCCGCGCTGGGCGGCGCTCATCTCGCCCGGGTCCGCCAGGATGTCGGTGGTCGAGCGGATGGCGGTGACGTTGGTGAGGATCTCGTGCACCGACTGCCCGAGGAACGGGTCATGCGCCAGCCGGTCCGACAGCGCGGTGACCGCGCGGCGCAGGCGCTGGCTCTCGTCCAGCATCCCCGCGAGCAGGCGCGCCCAGTCCGGGAACCGGCCGATGAGATCCTCCGTCCGGGCGGTCTCCACCCCGTGGGCGGTGGCGGCTTCCTGCAGGGCGGCGAGCAGCCCCTGCTCGGCCGCGCCGGTGAAATCGGCCGGCGGCATGTCCAGCGCCCGGGCGAGCGCGAGCAGCACGCGCCCCGCCACCGCACGGCGATTCTTCTCGATGAGATTGAGATAGGACGGCGAAATGCCCGCCCGCGCCGCCAGATCGACCTGGGTGAGGCCGAGCGCGAGGCGGCGTTCGCGGATGCGCAGGCCGGCCAGAGATCCCGGCATCGTGATTTCACCCTTCGGTTCAACGATTTACCGCGCCGCAATGTAAATTATTGACATATTTGCAGCGCAACACCGTCAAAATATTACAATATTATGCAATCAAAGCAATAACTTGTTTGAGGATTTACAATTCGGCCTGACAATGGCTCGCCAGAATAGGCAACGCGCTCGGGGTGTCCGGGCGGAGTATAGTCAAATGGGAGGATCCGCATGTCGGGTAACAGATTCACGCGTCGTGGGCTGCTGAAGACCGGTGCCACTCTGGGCGTGGGGCTCGCCGCCCCGTCGTTCTTCGTGCGCGGCGCGAACGCCTATGTCAACGAACCCACGGGCGGCACGGTCACCCTCGGGTTCAACGTGCCGCAGACCGGCCCCTACGCCGACGAAGGCGCCGACCAGCTCCGCGCCTACAAGCTCGCCGTCATGCATCTCAACGGCGAGGGCGACGGCGGCATGCTCAACACCTTCTCCTCGAAGGCGCTGAAGGGCAACGGCATCCTGGGCAAGAAGGTGGCCTATGTCACCGGCGACACCCAGACCAAGTCCGACGCCGCCCGCGCCGCCGCCAAGGCGATGATCGAGAAGGACCGGGCGGTGATGATCACCGGCGGCTCCTCCTCCGGCGTGGCCGTCGCCGTACAGGGCCTGTGCCAGGAGGCGGGGGTCATCTTCATGGCCGGCCTCACCCATTCGAACGACACCACCGGCAAGGACCGCAAGAAGAACGGCTTCCGCCACTTCTTCAACGCCTACATGTCGGCCGCCGCGCTCGCCCCCGTGCTCAAGGAGGCCTATGGCACCGACCGGCGCGCCTATCACCTCACCGCCGACTACACCTGGGGCTGGACCCAGGAGGAGAGCATCGCCGCCTCCACCGAGGCGATCGGCTGGGAGACAGTGCAGAAGGTACGCACCCCGCTCGGCGCCGGCGACTTCTCGCAGTACATCACCCCGGTGCTCAACTCCGGCGCCGACGTGCTGATCCTGAACCACTACGGCAAGGACATGGTGAACTCGCTCACCCAGGCCGTGCAGTTCGGCCTGCGCGACAAGCAGGTGAACGGCAAGCAGTTCGAGATCGTGGTGCCGCTCTACTCCGAGCTGATGGCCCAGGGCGCGGGCGAGAACGTGAAGGGCATCTACGGCTCGGCGAACTGGGACTGGAAGCTGCCGGACGAGGCCACCCAGGCCTTCACCAAGTCCTTCGGGCAGGAATACGGCTCTCCCCCCTCCCAGGCCGCGCAGACCGGCTACGTGCAGGCGATCCTCTATGCCGATGCGGTGGAGCGCGCGGGCTCCTTCAACCCCTGCGACGTGATCTCGGCGCTGGAGGATTTCGAGTTCGACGGGCTGGGCAACGGCCCCACGCTCTACCGCGGCGCCGACCACCAGTGCTTCAAGAAGGTGCTCGTGGTGAAGGGGGCGGAGAACCCGACCAACCAGTACGACCTGCTGGAAGTCGTCTCCGAGGTGCCCACGGACGAGGTCACCTACGCCCCCGACCACCCGATGTTCGCCGGCGGCGAGCTCGGCTCGTGCAACCCGGGCGCCTGAGCGCAGCCTGACATCCGCCGGCCGGGGCCTCCCCGGCCGGCCCGACGATATCAACCGGCATCACGGGGGAGACACCGGCGATGGACGCCATCCTGTTGCAGATCCTCAACGGCCTCGACAAGGGCTCGGCCTATGCGCTGATCGCCCTCGGCCTCACACTCATCTTCGGCACGCTGGGCGTGGTGAACTTCGCCCATGGCGCGCTGTTCATGATCGGCGCCTTCTGCGCGGTGAGCATGCAGAAGCTGCTCTCGCTCGAGAAGATCGTCCTCAGCGAGACCGCGAAAACCCCCTGGGGCACGCCCGCCGAGATCCGCACCCCCTACATCACCGACTGGTTCGGCGATTTCGGATCGGTCATGCTGGATTACTCCGTGCTCGTGTCCATCCTGCTCGCCATCCCGCTGATGATGCTGGTGGGCGTGGTGATGGAGCGCGGGCTCATCAAGCACTTCTACAAGCGCCCGCACGCGGAGCAGATCCTGGTCACCTTCGGCCTCGCCATCGTGCTGCAGGAGATCATCAAGTCCTGGTTCGGGGCGAACCCGATCCCGCAATCGGCGCCGGACTCGCTGCGCGGCATGATGGATTTCGGCGCCTGGCTGGGCTTCCAGGCGGGCACCATCGTCTACCCGCTCTGGCGCTTCGTCTACTTCCTCTTCGCCGTGGGCATCGTGGGCGCGGTGTTCTGCTTCCTGCAGTTCACCACCTTCGGCATGGTGGTGCGCGCCGGCATGGCCGACCGGGAGACCGTGGGCCTGCTGGGCATCGACATCGACAAGCGCTTCACCTTCATGTTCGGGCTCGCCGCGGTGGTGGCCGGGCTGGCGGGGGCGATGTTCACGCCCATCGTCTCGCCGGATTACCACATGGGCATGGACTTCCTCGTGCTCTCCTTCGTGGTGGTGGTGGTCGGCGGCATGGGCTCGCTGCCCGGCGCGGTGCTGGCCGGCTTCCTGCTCGGCATCCTGCAGAGCTTCGCCTCCATGAACGAGGTGAAGCAGATTTTCCCCGGCATCGACCAGATCATCATCTATCTCGTCGCCATTGCCGTCATCCTTCTGCGACCCCGTGGCCTGATGGGCCGCAAGGGTGTGATGGAGACCTGACATGATCGAGAAACTGCGAACCAACGACACGCTCATCATGGTGGCCTTCACCGCCATGGTGCTGCTCGGCCCGATCATCCTGGCGCCCTTCGGCGCCGGCTACCCGGACCTGCTGCAGCGCTTCGCGATCTTCGGGATCTTCGCGGTGGGCTTCAACATCCTGTTCGGGCTGACCGGCTACCTCTCCTTCGGCCATGCCGCCTTCCTCGGGGTCGGCTCCTACATGGCGGTGTGGAGCTTCAAGCTCCTGTCCATGTCGGTGATCCCGGCGATCCTGCTGGCGGTGGCGCTGTCCGGCGCCTTCGCGCTGGTGATCGGCTTCGTGTGCCTGCGCCGCTCGGGCATCTACTTCTCCATCCTCACGCTGGCCTTCGCGCAGATGTGCTACAACCTCGCCTATTCGGTGCTCACCCCGATCACCAATGGCGAGACCGGGCTGAAGGTGCTCTCCTCCGACCCGCGGATCTTCGACGGGGTGCATGAGGGCGGCCAACTGCCGCTGCCCAGCCTGCTGGGCCTGCGCATGAACGACACCTGGCGGGGCGAGTTCCTCGGCATGGACGTGCAGTTCAACGTGGGCTTCTACTTCTGCGCGCTGCTGCTGATCCTGGCCTTCTACATCTCGCTGCGCATCTTCCGTTCGCCCTTCGGGCTGATGCTGCGCGCCATCCGCACCAACCAGAACCGGCTGAACTACACCGGCATCAACACCCGCCCCTACGCCCTGTCGGCCTTCGTGATCTCGGGCATGTATGCCGGGCTCGCCGGCGGGCTGATGGCCTGCACGGACCCGCTGGCCGGCGCCGAGCGCATGCAGTGGACCGCGAGCGGCGAGGTGGTGCTGATGACCATTCTCGGCGGCGTGGGCACGCTGATCGGGCCGGTTCTGGGCGCGGGCTTCATCAAGTACTTCGAGAACATCTTCTCCAAGATCAACGACAACGTGCTGTCCGGCTTCCTCGACTTCCTGCCCGAGCAGCTGCGCGAGGTGGTGGTCTGGATCGGCGGCGCCTTCGTGGGCGAGGGCTGGAACCTCACCCTCGGGCTCCTGTTCATGATCATCGTCATCTTCCTGCCCGGCGGGCTGGTGGAAGGGTTCAACCGCATCATCGCCTGGTTCACCCGCCCCAAGGGCGGCGACAAGGCGACCGCCCGCGTGCCGGCCGAGTGAGGGAGGGCAGAATGGGAATTCTCGAAGTCCAGAACGTCAACAAGCGCTTCGGCGGCCTGCAGGCGCTCAACAACGTGAACCTGAGCGTGCGCGAAGGCTCCGTGCACGCCATCATCGGGCCGAACGGCGCCGGCAAGTCCACCCTGCTCAACTGCTTCGTGGGCCGGCTGATGCCCGACACCGGCTCGGTGATGTTCAACGGCCAGTCCCTGCTGGGGCTGAAGCCGCACGAGATCAACCAGCACGGGGTGAGCCGGGTGTTCCAGACCCCGGAGATCTTCACCGACCTCTCGCTGTGGGAGAACGTGATGATCGCCAGTTTCGCGCGGCGCGACGGGGCCTTCCGGCTCAACGCGCTCGGCCGGGTGGCGCGCGACGGCGAGATCCGCGATCATGCCGCGCACAATCTGGAGGATGTCGGCCTCGCCTCCAAGCGCAACATGATCGCCTCCACCCTGTCGCGCGGCGACAAACGGCGGCTGGAGCTGGCGATGTGCCTGGCGCAGGAACCCAAGCTCCTGCTGCTCGACGAGCCCACCGCCGGCATGAGCCGCGCGGACACCAACAACACCATCGACCTGCTCAAGCGCATCGGCGAGGCCCGCGGCATCACCAAGGTGGTGATCGAGCATGACATGCACGTGGTCTTCTCGCTGGCCGACCGCATCACCGTGATGGCTCAGGGCACCCCGATCGTCGAGGACGCGCCGGAGAACATCAAGGGCAACCCCAAGGTTCAGGAAGCCTATCTCGGAGGAGCACACGCATGAGCCCGCTCGATCAAGGACCCCGACCGATGGACAAGAACGCCAACCATGCCAGCACCGCGCCCGCCTTCTTCTCGGTCTGGGACATGCACGCCTATTACGGCGAGAGCTACATCGTGCAGGGCGTGACCTTCAACATCCACGAGGGCGAGGTGGTGGCCCTTCTGGGCCGCAACGGCGCCGGCAAGACCTCCACCCTGCGCACCATCGCCCGGGTGGACACGCCGGCGCTGCGCCATGGCGAGATCTGGCTGGACCACCAGCCCCTGCACACGATGCGCGCCCACCAGGCCGCGAACCTCGGCGTGGGCCTCGTGCCGGAGGACCGGCGCATCATCCCCGGGCTCACGGTGGAGGAGAACCTGCAGCTCGCCCAGATCACCGGGCCGAAGGGCTGGACGCTGGACCGCATCTACGAGAGCTTCCCGCGCCTGGCCGAGCGCCGCAAACAGGAGGCCATCACCATGTCCGGCGGCGAGCAGCAGATGCTGGCCGTGGCCCGGGCGCTGGCGCGTGACCTGAAGCTCCTGCTGCTCGACGAGCCCTACGAGGGCCTCGCTCCGGTCATCGTGCAGGAGATCGAGCGCATCGTCGCCTCGATCAAGGAACTCGGCATCACCACCATCCTGGTGGAGCAGAACGCGGTGGCCGCCCTGCAGCTCGCGGACCGCGCCATCATTCTCGACATGGGAACCGTGGTGTTCGACGGCACCGCCAAGGAGGTGCTCGACAATACCGATCTGCGGCACGAGTATCTCGCCATCTGATCCGGCGGGGCCTCCCGAGTCCCCCCGGCAAGAGAACAGAAAGTTCAGGAGAGGAGCCCGCGATGAACGACATGCGCACCCCATCCGCTGACACGGTTTCGCATGCGCTGGTCGACGACGCGACCTATCGCACCATGTACCAGGCCTCGGTGAGCGACCCCGACGCCTTCTGGGGCGAACACGGCAAGCGCATCGACTGGATCAAGCCCTACACGAAGGTGAAGAACACCTCGTTCGACTATCACAACGTCTCGATCAAGTGGTTCGAGGACGGCACGCTGAACGTGGCGGCGAACTGCATCGACCGCCACCTGCCCGAGCGCGCCCACCAGACCGCGATCATCTGGGAGAGCGACGACCCCGGCGTCTCCCAGCACATCAGCTATCAGGAACTTCACGAGCAGGTCTGCCGCTTCGCCAACGTGCTGCACGCCATGGGGGTGAAGAAGGGCGACCGCGTGGTGCTCTACCTGCCGATGATCCCGCAGGCGGCCTATGCGATGCTGGCCTGCGCGCGCATAGGGGCGGTGCATTCCATCGTCTTCGCCGGCTTCTCGCCGGATGCGCTGGGCAGCCGGGTGGCCGATTGCGGCGCGAAGCTGGTGATCACCGCCGACGAGGCGCCGCGCGGCGGCCGCCAGACCGCGCTGAAGGCGAACGCGGACAAGGCGCTGGCAAAGCTGCCGGAGGTGAAGCTGCTGGTGGTGCGCCGCACCGGGGGCGACGTGGCCTGGAACCCGGAGCGGGACGTGTGGCTGCATGAGGAGATGGAGCGCGTCTCCGCGCATTGCGAGCCGGTGGAGGTGGGCGCGGAAGACCCGCTGTTCATCCTCTACACCTCCGGCTCCACCGGAAAGCCCAAGGGCGTGCTGCACACCACCGGCGGCTATCTCGTCTACGCCTCGATGACCCATCAATACGTGTTCGACTATCATGACGGCGACATCTACTGGTGCACCGCCGATGTGGGCTGGGTGACCGGGCACAGCTACATCGTCTACGGCCCGCTCGCCAACGGGGCCACCACGCTGATGTTCGAGGGCGTGCCCACCTGGCCCGACGCCTCGCGCTGCTGGCAGGTGTGCGAGAAGCACAAGGTGAACATCTTCTACACCGCCCCCACCGCCATCCGCGCGCTGATGGGCCAGGGCGACCAGTTCGTGGAGGGCATCGACCTCTCCTCGCTCCGCGTGCTCGGCTCGGTGGGCGAGCCGATCAACCCGGAGGCCTGGGAGTGGTATGACCGGGTAGTGGGCAAGGGGCGCTGCCCCATCGTCGACACCTGGTGGCAGACGGAGACCGGCGGCATCCTGATCGCGCCTCTCCCCGGCGCCACGCCCACCAAGCCCGGCTCGGCCACGCGGCCGTTCTTCGGCGTGCAGCCCGCCGTGCTGGACCCGCATTCCGGCGAGGAGATCACCGGGACCGTGGCCGAGGGCGTGCTCGCCATCACCGACAGCTGGCCCGGCCAGATGCGCACCGTCTACGGCGACCATGACCGGTTCGTCTCCACCTATTTCGAGCAGTACAAGGGCAGCTACTTCACCGGTGACGGCTGCCGGCGCGACGAGGACGGCTATTACTGGATCACCGGCCGGGTGGACGACGTGATCAACGTCTCCGGCCACCGGATGGGCACGGCGGAGGTGGAGAGCGCCCTGGTGGCGCATCCGAAGGTCTCCGAGAGCGCCGTGGTCGGCTTCCCGCACCGCATCAAGGGCCAGGGCATCTACGCCTATGTCACCCTGATGCACGGGGAGGAGCCCTCGGAGGAGTTGCGCAAGGAACTCGTTGCCTGGGTGCGCTCGGAAATCGGGCCCATCGCCTCGCCGGACCTGATCCAGTGGGCGCCGGGCCTGCCGAAAACCCGCTCCGGCAAGATCATGCGCCGCATCCTGCGCAAGATCGCGGAGAACGATTACGCCGCGCTGGGCGACACCTCCACCCTCGCGGACCCAGGGGTGGTCGACGACCTCATCGAGAACCGCATGAACCGCTGAGCCGGCCCCGGACATGCGAACGGCGCCCCTTGCCGGGGGCGCCGTTTTTCGATCCTGCCCGGGCTCACTCCGCGTGGGTGTCGTAGGGCGGGCCATTGCGCAGCGGGGGCGGAACGCCCGGGGGCTTGCCGCCGGGCTTCGGCCCGCCGCCGCTGCCACCACCGCCGCCGCCGCCGGGACCGTGGCCACCGCCGCCACCTCCGCCGGGACCGTGGCCACCGCCGCCACCTCCGCCGGGACCGTGGCCACCGCCGCCTCCCGGCCCGTGGCCGCCACCGTGGCCATGCCCCCCGTGCCCGCCATGCCCGTCATGAGGCGGGCGGTAGTAGCCGGGGCCATAGCTGGGCCAGGGGCGATAGTAATAGGGCGCCCAGACCCCGACATAGGGCGATACCCCCCAGGGGCCGGCGGAGACGCCGTAACTGCCGTAGTAGGCCGGCCGGGTGCGGTAATAATCGTAGCGCCCGTCCTCATAGGCCTGCAGGAAGCTGGCGCGCGTCTCCGGCGGGCAGTCGACCGGGATGGCGCGGCCGCCGCGCCCCAGGTCATAGGCCCGGGAGGGCGTGCACCAGGCCAGCAGGCCCTCGTTGTAGCCGAGATCCCAGAGCACGTCCTGCGGGGGGCCGTAATCCGCGCATTGCTGCGCCCGGCGGTCCAGCGCATCGCGCGAGCGGCCGGCGGCGCCGTCCTCGTAGCCGAGGTTGCGCCAGTTCTGCGGCGTGCAGGACTGCGCGTCCAGCGGCTCCGGTGGCAGGGCCGAGCAGCCTGACACCAGGGTCAGAAGCGTGAACAGGAGAAGGATCATGTGTCGCATGACGTGAGTATACTCCAGCCGCGGCGCCCGTGACAGCGAGGAACCATCACTCAAACGTGGGCGGGCGCACACTCCGTCGCTCCGGCTTGCCATCGGGCCCCCGCGCGGGCACACATGGCCCCGTTCCGCCCGGCAGACAGGAGACCGAGATGGCCAAGGCAATCCACAGCATGATCCGCGTGCTCGACGAGGCGCGCTCCCTGGCCTTCTACCGCGCGGCCTTCGGGCTGGAGGTGGCGGACCGGCTGGCGTTCGACGGCTTCACCCTCATCTACCTCTCCAACGCGGAGACGGGCTTCGAGCTGGAGCTTACCGTGAACACGGGCCGTACCGAGCCTTACGCGCTCGGCGACGGCTACGGCCATCTGGCGGTGAGCGTGGAGGACGTGGCGGCCGAACACGCGCGCTTCGAGGCGGCGGGCCTCGGCCCCCGCAAGCTGGTGGAGATGAGCCTTGAGGGCGCCGTGGTGGCGAAGTTCTTCTTCGTGGCGGACCCGGACGGCTACCTCATCGAGGTGCTCCAGCGCGGCGGCCGCTATCTCTGACACCCCCGCTTCCGGAGGCGGGATGTTTCGCGTATGGTCCGCCGCGGCGCGCTGATTCTGCCTTCGGGCGCGCCGGTTCGCGGGTGTGGCGGAATGGTAGACGCGACGGACTCAAAATCCGTTTCTGGAGACAGAGTGTCGGTTCGAGTCCGACCACCCGTACCAGCGCCCCGGCGCCTGACAGGAAGCCGCAGGCCCTAGCCGGACAGGCCGCGGGCGCCGCCCCTCCGCGCTTCTGACCGGCTGTGAACGGCGCCTGCCGGGGGGGCCGCTCCTTCGCTGGCACGCTCCCGGGTACATGGCCAAAGTCGCCTTCCCCCGAGACCGGTCACCCGACGCGCCTTCAGCGGCGGGTCCGTGCCCCGGCTGCCGCATGCCCGGGCGGGGCCGGCGCGCGGGTGTCCGGCCCGGGGAGCCCGGTCAGCGCGAGGCGCGCAGGTAGGGCTCGAAGTTCTCGATCACCTCGTCCTTCTGGCGGCCGAGCCACTGGCTGATGTCGGTCAGCTCGGCCACGGCCACGCGGTATTCCGGGCTGTCCGGGTCCGCATCGGCCAGGCGGAGCAGGGTTGCGCAATGCCTGTCGGCGCGCTGCGCGGCATCGCGGATGTCATGGATGTACTGGGCAATGGTGCGGTCGAACAGGTAGCCGGCCTGACGCTCCGTGTCCGAAAGCATCCGGGCCGTCTCACCGGAGAGGCCCGAGCGGGCCTGGAACTCCTCCAGCGCGTCCTGCACGCACTGGAGGATGCGCAGGCGCCTGTCGAACAGGCGCTCACGCAGGGCGGCGCGGCTCAGGCGCCATTGCTGCCACGCGATGTAGCAGAGGAACACGGCAAGCATCGGCGTGAGCAACGCCGACACGATCGGTACGAAGGCCACCAGACTGGCTCCCCGATGCCGCGATCAGCGCGAGAACTTCTTGTACTTGATGCGCTTGGGCTCCACCGCGTCCGGGCCGAGGCGGCGGATCTTGTCGGCCTCGTAATCGGTGAACCCGCCCTGGAACCACTCCACGTGGCTGTCGCCCTCGAAGGCCAGGATGTGGGTGCAGATGCGGTCCAGGAACCAGCGGTCATGGCTGATGACCACGGCGCAGCCGGCGAAGTCGAGGATGGCGTCCTCGAGCGCGCGCAGGGTTTCCACGTCGAGGTCGTTCGTCGGCTCGTCGAGCAGCAGCACGTTGCCGCCGCGGCGCAGCAGCTTGGCCATGTGCACGCGGTTGCGCTCACCGCCCGAGAGCATGCCCACCTTCTTCTGCTGGTCGGCGCCCTTGAAGTTGAACGCGCCGCAGTAGACGCGCGAGTTCATCTCCGCATCGCCGAGCTTGATCACGTCCAGCCCGTCGGAGATCTCCTCCCACACGGTCTTCTTGTCATCCAGCGCGTCGCGCGACTGGTCGACGAAGGCGAGATCCACCGTGTCCCCGAAGGTCACGGAGCCGGAATCGGGCTGCTCGGTGCCGGTGAGCATGTTGAACAGCGTCGACTTGCCGGCGCCGTTCGGCCCGATCACGCCCACGATGCCGCCGGGCGGCAGCGCGAAGGACAGCCCCTCGATCAGCATCCGGTCGCCGAAGCCCTTGGCCAGGTTCTCCACCTCGATCACCTTCGAGCCCAGGCGCGGGCCGTTGGGGATGATGATGGAGGCCTTGCCCACGCGCTCGCGCTCGGACTGGTTGGCCAGTTCCTCATAGGCGTTGATGCGGGCCTTGGACTTGGCCTGCCGGGCCCTGGGGGACTGGCGCACCCATTCCAGCTCGCGCGCGAGGGTCTTCTGCCGGGAGGCGTCCTCGCGGGATTCCTGCTCCAGGCGCTTGGCCTTCTGGTCCAGCCAGGAGGAGTAGTTGCCCTCCCACGGAATGCCCCGGCCGCGCTCCAGCTCCAGGATCCAGGAGGTGATGTCGTCGAGGAAGTAGCGGTCATGGGTCACGATCAGGATCGTGCCCTTGTACTCGATGAGGTGCTTCTGCAGCCAGGCGATGGTCTCGGCGTCGAGATGGTTGGTCGGCTCGTCGAGCAGCAGCATCTCCGGCGCCTCGAGCAGCAGCTTGCACAGCGCCACGCGCCGGCGCTCACCGCCGGAGAGCTTGGAGACATCCGCGTCGTCCGGCGGGCAGCGCAGGGCTTCCATCGCCACGTCCACCTGGCTGTCGAGGTCCCAGAGGTTCTCCGCGTCGATCTGGTCCTGCAGGGAGGCCATCTCGTCAGCGGTCTCGTCGGAGTAGTTCATCGCCAGTTCGTTGTAGCGGTCGAGCTTGGCCTGCTTGGCCGCGACGCCCTGCATCACGTTTCCGCGCACGTCCATGCTCTCGTCGAGCTGCGGCTCCTGGGGCAGGTAGCCCACCCGGGTGCCCTCGGAGGCCCAGGCCTCGCCGGTGAAATCCTTGTCCTGCCCGGCCATGATCCGCATCAGGGTGGATTTGCCCGACCCGTTGACGCCGACAACACCGATCTTGACCCCCGGCAGGAAGTTGAGGCGGATGTTCTCGAAGCATTTCTTGCCGCCAGGATAGGCTTTCGAGACCCCATCCATGTGGTAGACATACTGATAGGACGCCATGTGATGCCTCTTTCGCGTTCGGGTTTCGCGCGGTTGTAGCGATCCGGGCGAGCGAGCGCAACGGCGCCGACCCGCCTCATTGCCGGTGCGGCGTTGACATGCCCGGGCCGGCTGGCCAAGAAGGGCCGCTCTTGCGCGGGGAGGACACGAGGTGCGTCACGGGTTTCCCACGGCCCTGCCGGGGATGCGGGTCGGGCTGCTCGGCGGATCGTTCGATCCGCCGCACGGGGGCCATGCCCATATCACCCGCTGGGCCCTGCGCCGGCTGGGGCTGGACCAGGTCTGGTGGCTGGTGAGCCCGGGCAACCCCCTGAAGACCGAGGGCCCCGCGCCGCTGGCGCGCCGCATGGCCGCCGCGCGCGCGCTTATGCAGCACCCGAAGGTGCGGGTGAGCGACATCGAGACCCGCCTCGGCACCCGCTACACCGCGGCCACGCTCTCCGCCATGCTGCGCCTCTATCCGGGGGTGCATTTCGTCTGGCTGATGGGGGCGGACAATCTCGCCAGCTTCCATCACTGGGAGGACTGGCAGCGCATCATGGAAATGGTGCCGATCGGCGTGCTGGCCCGCCCGGGCGGGCAGCTGGCCGCTGGCCTCTCGCCCGCCGCGCGGCGCTATGCCCGCTTCCGGCTGCCGCGCGCCGAGGCCGGGCGGCTGGCGCTGGCCCCGTCCCCGGCCTGGACCCTGCTCACCGGGCCGATGCTCGACATCTCCTCCAGCGAGATCCGCCGCCGCGGCGACTGGGTGCGCTGAGGCGCGCCGGCAAGGGGCATCCGAGAGGGGGGCGCTGGTTGGCCGTGGCAGCCTGCAGCCGGCGGCTTCAGAAATCCTCCGCCGGCACCATGGCGCAGGCGGCATCGGCAGGGCGCAACGCCGTCGCCGGGACATGGTCGTCGGGAGAGCGGCGGGCGACGTCCCGGTCCGCAACCCCGATGAGTGCCGGGCGGCCCCCGTTCGGGGATCTCGATGAGCGCCGGGCGGGCGGCCCGCCGGTTGTCGCTCTCGCTCCGTGCCCGCCATATGCCGCCATGCCGCACCATGACCGGGCCGGGGGCCTGTCTCGTGCGGTCTTTCGGGGGCCGTCCCGATACGGCGACGAGACGGGCGGTCAAGGCATCCTCCGGCCGGGCCGCGCGGCGCCCGGCGGCGGTGTCGCGCGCCGGTGTCGCAGGGCGGTCACAGCGACAATGTAGCTGTTGCAAAATGAGACAGTGTTCTGAATAACGGCACGGGGCAGGCCATCTCAGAAGGGGATCGGGAGGACAATTGGACAGCACGTTTCTCAAGGGGTTGCGGGTTCTGACGCATATCGTCGACCGGGGCGGCCCGTGCGGCGTGACGGCGCTTTCGCGCGAGCTTGGGCTGCCGAAGAGCAATATCCACCGGGTTCTCAAGACGCTGGAAGCCGCCGGACTGGTGCGCGCGGACCCGGCGACGCGCGGCTATCTTCCCACCCTGCGGCTGTGGGACCTGGGCCTGCGGGTCTACGATTCGGTCGACCTGGAGCGCGAGGCGCATGTCCTGCTCGGCGACATCGCCCGCACCACGGGTGAAACCGCGCTCGTCGCGGTGCGTGACGGGCTCTGCGCCCGGGTGATGGCCTCGGCCTGTGCCAATTCCCCGCGCCGCCCCGAGCAGGGCGAGCGGCTGCCGCTGCATGAGGGCGCCATCGGGCGCATCCTGCTCGCCCATGCCGACATTCCCCATGCCGAGCGCGCGCTCACCGATGCCGCCCTGCCGCCCGGCGGGCTGGCCTGGCTGCGTGCCGACATGGCCGAAAGCGCGGCCCGGGGCTGCGCGCTGGACCGCGGAGACTGGTGCGTCGGCCAGTACGGCGTGGCCGCACCCGTGCGCGACATCCGCGGCGGCGTGATGGCCGCGATCGGGGTGACAGGGCCGATCGACCGCTATTCCGAGGCGAGCCTCGCGCATATGCAGGAACTGGTGACAACCGCGGCCGCCGAACTCTCCAGCCGCTTCGGCTGCGCTGCCTGACGCCGGTCTGGGCCGCGCCGCCTGAGCTCCGCTTCCACTGGACGGTCTGAGGCGGGTTTCGAATCTGCCGTGCGCTTCCCGGCCCGGCCGCGCCGCCTTGCGCCCGGGGCCGGGCAGGCCGGGTGCGCGGCCCCGGGGGGCTTCGCGCCGCCTGCCGCGTGCAGGGGCAGGCGGGCCGCCCGGGGGGGTCAGCCGCCGTGCTTCTCCAGGAATGCCTCCACGGAGAGGGTTCGGAAATCCTCCAGCGCGGCGCGCAGGGCGGCATGGTCCCAGTCCCACCAGGCGAGGGCGAGCAGGCGTTCGGAAATCTCCGGCGGGAAGCGGCGCTTGATCGGCTTCGCCGGCACGCCGGCCACCACCTCGTAGGGCGCCACGTCCTTCGAGACCACGGCGCCCGCGCCCACCACGGCGCCGGTGCCCACCGTGACCCCGGGCAGCACGATGGACTGGTGGCCGAACCAGGTGTCATGCCCGATCTTCGGGCCCTGCGCGCGGCGCCATTCGAAGAACTCCGCCTCGTCCTCGGCGTCGTCCCAGTAGGCGGCGGCGCGGTACATGAAATGGTGCAGGCTGGCGCGCCACATCGGGTGATTGGTGGGGCCGATGCGCACGTAGGCGGCGATGTTGGCGAAGCGGCCGATATCGGCGTAGGCGATGTCGGAGAAGCGCTCGCAGTAGGAGTAGTCGCCCAGGGTGCTGTCGAGCAGGCGGGCGCCTTCGCCCACTTCGGTCCAGCGGCCGAGATGGCCGCCGGAGACCTGCGCCCCGGGGTGGATGGTCGGGGCTTCGGAGAGTTTCTTCATTTCGATCCGTCGATGAGCCGGCGCCGCAGCCGGGAGGAGACATTGTCCATCACGATCACGATGCCGATGATCAGCACGATGATGTACATGGTGTTTTCCCAATCCTGCCCGGTGCGCATGGTGTCGGCAAGCTTCAGGCCGATGCCGCCTGCACCCAGCATGCCGATGACGGTGGCCGAGCGGGTGTTGGATTCGAGGAAGTAGAGCGACTGCGAGATGAACACCGGCAGGATCTGCGGCATGATGCCGAACCAGGTGCGCTGGATCGGGCTGGCGCCGGTGGACTGCATGCCCTCCACCTGCCGGCGGTCGGCGTTCTCGATGGCTTCGGAGAACAGCTTGCCGAAGGTGCCGGTGTCGGTGAACCAGATGGCCAGGATCCCCGAGAGCGGCCCCAGCCCGAAGGCGCGGATGAAGATCAGCGACCAGATCAGCGCATCCACCCCGCGCAGGAAGTCGAACAGCCGCTTGAACGGCCCGCGCAGCCAGGCCGAGGGCGTGATGTTGTTCGCCGCGATGAAGGCCAGCGGCAGGGCGCAGAAGGCGGCCATCAGCGTGCCCACCACCGCCATCAGCACCGTGATGCCGAGCGCCTCGAAGATCTCGCCGTGCTGCCAGTCCTGGTTGCCGAGAAACTCCGACACCACCAGGGAGAGGTTGGACTGCCCGGGGTCCACCCGGTCTTCGGACGCGATGAGCGCCAGGGCTCCGGTGAAGCCCACCCCGCGCAGGGGCGAGTTCCAGTCGAACCAGAAGTTCTCCCAGCCGGTGAAGTAGTTCATCAGCGTCACCTTCGAGCGGGTGACGATGAAGCGGGCATAGCTGTCCGGGCGGCCCTCGATCTTGTTCGGCGCCACCTTCAGCCAGGGTTGCGGCGCGGAGAGCAGCACCGGGCCCTCGGGGCGGAAGGCGATGTCGGCGATGAGGGCGCCGTGGCGGTCGGTCATCCGCAGCCCGTCCGGGCGCAGGGCGATGTCGTAGCCGGCGTTCATCTCCACGTCCCAGCCGGAGGCGGCGGGGGTGATCCACTCCGGCAGGGTTTCATAGGTGTTGCGGCGGTTGCCCTCCAGCTCCACCTCCAGCGCGGCGGGGTCCTTCAGGCTCATCTCCACGTGGATCTTGTGGGCGTAGCTGTCGAGCGCCAGCAGCTCGGCCCGGTCGGTGTTCGCCCGGCCGAGGGCGGTGGACACGTCGAAGGCGTTCCAGACATAGACGGTGTAGAGCGCGAGCAGCAGCAGCCCGCCCAGCCAGGCCGCCTGGCGGCGGCGGTTCGGGGCGAGGGCCTTCGCATGGGTGGCGGCCAGCGTGTCGAAATCGGCGAGAGCCATGCTCCCCTCCCTCAATGCGCGCCGGGGCCGATCAACCGCCGGCGCAGCATGCCCGAGAGGTTGTCGATGGCGATGATGGTGATGATGAGCAGGGCCATGATGGCGACGATGTCGGCGCCGTAGCGCCAGTCCACGAAGGTCTTGAACTGCTGGCCCAGGCCGCCGGCGCCCACGAAGCCCATGATGGCGGAAGCACGCACGTTGATCTCGAAGCGCAGCAGCGCATAGCTCACCCAGTTCGGCATCACCTGCGGCAGGATGGCGAACCAGACCTTCTGGGCCCAGGAGGCCCCGGCCGCGTCCAGCCCTTCCCAGGCCTTCATGTCGGCGTTCTCGTTCACCTCGGAGTAGAGCTTGCCGAGTGCGCCGATGGTGTGGAAGGCGATGGCGGCCACCGCCGCGATCGGGTTCTTGCCGATGATGAAGATCAGGAACAGCGCGATGACGATCTCGGGGAAGGCGCGGGCGATGTCCAGCATCCGCCGGGTGGCCCAGACGATGGCCCGGTTCCGCACCAGGTTGCGCGAGGCCAGGATGCTGAGCGCCGCGCCGATCACG
This sequence comes from Paroceanicella profunda, assembly GCF_005887635.2. Classification (GTDB taxonomy): domain Bacteria; phylum Pseudomonadota; class Alphaproteobacteria; order Rhodobacterales; family Rhodobacteraceae; genus Paroceanicella; species Paroceanicella profunda. Next base: position 1,974,867 of record NZ_CP040818.1, read on the forward strand.
AAGCCGGTCAGCGTGGCGACCACGGCCATGTTCACCGTCTCGAGCAGGTAATGCACATACGTGTGGGTGATGCCGTTCTCGGCATGCTGGACCGTGAAGGGAATGGTCCAGAACGACCAGCCCCTGGCCCAGGCGTCGGAGAGGATCTCGGCCGGATAGTCCAGCACGTGCGAGAAGCCGCCGAAGAAGCTGCCGGAATTGGCGTCCTCCGCCAGCCGGAAGCCGGCCACCAGCATCGCCAGCACCAGCACGATCAGGATGCCGGTGTAGCTGCGCCGGCGCAGCTCGCTGCGGTCATAGGCTTCCGCGAGGGCGGCGAGCGGGCCTGCGGCGCCGCGGTGGGGCGGCTGCCCCGCGTCTGCGTCGAGCGTCATGCGAAACCCTCTGCTGGGGGATGAATGGCAAAAGGGGCGCGCCCTTCCGGGTGCGCCCCTCTCCGGCGGGTGCCGATCAGTTGGTGAGCTTGGCGCGGCGCGCGTCGATCACGGTCTCGTAGAAGGAGGGGTCGACCTCCACGTAGCCCTGGGCCTCACCGGCCTCGGAGGAATAGAAGCACTCCGGGTCGTCCTTCGGCAGGGCGAGGAGCGAGGCCTTCACCGCGTCCTTGACCTCCTGCGGCAGCGCGTTGCTCACCACATTGGGGCCGTTCGGGATCAGCGGCGACTGCCAGATCTGCACGATGTCGTTCATGTCGAGCAGGCCCTTGTCGACCATCTTGCGCAGGTTGCCGTTGGAGTAGCCCTCGTCCCACTCGCCCACGCCGGAAACCCAGGTCACGCCCGCGTCCACGTCGCCGTTCAGCACCGCGATCACGTTCTGCTCATGGCCGCCGGAGAAGGAGGTGGAGCCGAAGAAGCTGTTCACGTCGTAACCCTGCTTGGGCAGCGCGACGGAGGGGATCAGGTAGCCCGAGGTGGAGTTCGGGTCGGCGAAGCCGAGGCGCTTGCCCTTCATGTCCTCGATGGTCTTGATGCCGCTGTCGGCGCGCGCGACCATCACCGAGTAGTAGCCGGTGGAGCCGTCCACCTGCTGGACGGTGAGGATCGGGGTCACCGCGTCCGGGTTCTCGAGGTAGACGCCGGCATAGCCGGAGGCGCCGAGCTGGGCGTAGTCCAGGTTGCCGCCGAGCAGGCCTTCCATCACGCCGGCGTAATCCGCCGCCGGGTAGAGCGACACGGGCACGCCGAGCAGCTCCTCGAAGCGGGTCTTGATGCACTCGTTGGAGCGCAGGCGGTCGGCCTCGTTCTCGCCGCCGAGGATGCCGATGCGGAATTCCTTGATGCCGCCCATGCCGTCAGCGGAGGCCGATACGGCCGAGAGTGCAACAGCCGCGGTGCCGGCGGCCAGGATGGATTTGAGGAACATGTGTATCTCCAGTCTCAGGATCGCGCCCGCCGAGGCGGGCTGGGATGTCGGGCCCGCCGGGGCGGGGGGAAGCGGGTCCCACCAGGGTGGGGGGAAGCGTGTCCCGCCGGGGCGGGGGTGATGTCGGCCCCCGCGCCAGCGGGAGGGTCGGGCCCCGCCGGGGCGGGAGGGCGCTGGTCGTCCGCCCCGGCGGGGCGTCGGTGTTCCCCTCCGGCGAAGCGCGTGCTTCGCCGGGGCGAGGGGGGGCAGGTCGCCCTGCCGGGGCAGGGTGACGGCGTGCCTCGCCGGGGCGGCGCGTTCAGGCCCCGCCGGGGAGAGGCGTCGGGCGTTACTCGGCCAGGGCCTTCGCGTGGGCGAGGGCGGGGCGGGCCAGGCTCTCGATGCTCGTGGAGGTGGCCGCTTCGGAGAATTCGTCGCCGGCGCCGTAGATGTCGCGCGCGGCACCCTCGGTGAGCTGGCCGGGCAGGCCGTCGAACACCACGCGCCCGTCGCGCATGCCCACGATGCGGTCGCAATAGGCGCGGGCGGTGTCGAGCGTGTGCAGGTTGCAGATCACCATGCGCCCGTCCTCCTCGTGGATGGCGCGCAGGGCGTCCATCACCACCTTGGCGTTGAGCGGGTCGAGCGAGGCGATGGGCTCGTCGGCCAGGATCACCTTCGGGTCCTGCATCAGGGCGCGGGCGATGGCCACGCGCTGCTGCTGCCCGCCGGAGAGCGCCTCCGCGCGCTTCATCGCGTGGGCGGCGATGCCCAGCCGGTCCAGCGCGGCGAGGGCCTCCAGCCGCTCCTCGCGGTTGAACAGGCGCAGCATGGCCGAGACGGCGGAATGGTCGTTCAGCCGGCCCATCAGCACGTTGGTGAGCACGTCGAGCCGCGGCACCAGGTTGAACTGCTGGAAGATCATCGCGCAATCATGCCGCCAGCGGCGCAGGGCGCGGCCGCGCAGGGCCAGGATGTCGGTGCCGTCCACGGTGACGGAGCCGCCGGTCGCGCCGGTGAGGCGGTTGAGCATCCGCAGCAGGGTGGACTTGCCGGCGCCGGAGCGGCCGATCACGCCGATCATCTGCGGCCGGTCGAAGGTCAGCGTCACGTCGTCGACGGCGACGGCGGTCCCGAAGCGTTTCGTCAGGCCGGTGATGGTCAGGTCCATGAGTGGCTCCGCGGATGATGTCTCTGGGAGGCCGGATACGGGTCCGCGGTGTCGCATTGTTTGCAGTTGGGTGGAGCTTTTGTGACAGGCGGGCCGCCGGGCCCGGTTTCGGCCTCCGCGCCCCGGGCGGGGCCCGCCGGGCTGCCGCGCGCGCAGGCAGATGCCCCCAGCGCCGGCAGGGGCGGCGGCGCCGGTGGGCCAGGGGGAGGGGGGCGGAGAATCAGCCCGTCAGGCGCCGGGGAAGCTCTTCTCGTCGACGACGAGCTGCACCAGGTCGGCGTTGAACCAGGTCCGGCCCAGTTCCACCGGCGCGCGGTCCGCGCCGATGTTGAGCGACAGCGCGCAGAGCACCGGCGCGCCCTCCGGCAGGCGCAGGGTGCGGGCCACGATGCCGGTGGCGCGCTCCGCCGTCAGCCGGGTCCACTTGCGGGTGTAGTCCGCCACCCCGCAGCGGCGCAGCGCCTCGGTGACGGAGCGGCTCTCGCGCAGGTGCCTCGGCAGCTCGGGCAGGCGCTCGGCCGGGAACAGCGAATGCCCGCAGGTGAGCGGCTGGCCGTCGGCGAGGCCGGTGCCCTCGTAGACATGGGCGGGCGCGCCGGGGGCGATCTCCAGATGAGCGGCCTCGCGCGCGGTCACCGCCAGGGTCTCCAGCCGGGTGATCTCGCGCGCGGGCGTCTGGCCGGCGTCCGTGAGGTTCTGCGCAAAGCGGGTGCGCGTGCCCAGCCGGTAGTCGACGGGCGCCGTGGCGACGAAGGCCCCCGCGCCGCGCCGCACGTGGATGAGGCCCGCCTCCTGCAGCGCGGCCACCGCCCGGCGCGCGGTGTGGCGGTTCACCCCGAACCGGTCCGAGAGCGCCGCCTCCGTGGGCAGTTTCGCGCCCGGGGCGTAGCGGCCGGAGGCGATGTCCTCGCGCAGCGCCTCGCGGATCTGCTCCCAGATCGCCTGTCTGCCGCCGCCCGGCGGGCCCCCGTTCACCATCTCGTCCATACCTGCTCCGTGTCCCTCCGGCCCGTGTCTTTCTGGCCCGTGTCCTTCTGATCCGTGGCCGGCCGCTCGGCCCGTCATGGAAGCGTCACCGAACGCCCCCTTGCTTCAAAGGCGATTCGACGCTAAGAATTTGTCTAGATGTCTAGTTATATAGACAAATCGGGAAGGTGTCTAGTGGAACAGGCGAAAACGGAACCCGCGCTGTCGCGCAACGACGGACCGGCAGAGCAGACGACTGCCCGACAGGGCTGGATGGGGCTTCTGGCGCGCGCCGGGGCCGGAGATCTCGCCGCGCTCTGGGCAGAGGCGGGGCTGGCGCCGCGCTTCACCTGGGCGCGGGCGCCGGAATTCGGCGGCGTGATGGTGCGCGGCCGGGCCGGGGGCTCGGGTGCGCCGTTCAACCTCGGCGAGATGACCGTGACGCGCTGCGCGCTCACGTTGGAGGGCGGCGCGGTGGGCCATGCCTGCGTGGCCGGGCGGGACCGGGAGAAGGCCCGCATCGCCGCCCTGTGCGACGCGCTGATGCAGACGGAGGCGGCCGACACGGTGCGCGCCCGCATCCTCGCGCCGCTGGAGGCGCGGATGCAGGCCGCCCGCCAGGCCCGCGCCGCGAAGGCGGCGGCCACGAAGGTCGATTTCTTCACCATGGTCCGGGGGGACAACTGATGCAGGCCGAGACGCTTTCCGGCGGATTCGGGGACACGGCGCGCGACGCCGCCCGCGCCTTCCGCGCCGTGCTTGACGCGATGGCCCGCCCGGGCACGCTGCACACGCTGGCCGGGGTGGCGCCGCCGGCGCCGCTGCCCGTCGCCTCCGGCGCCGTCGCGCTGACGATGTGCGACCCGGAAACCCCGGTCTGGCTGGCGCCGTCGCTGGCCACGCCGCAGGTGGAGGGCTGGTTGCGCTTCCACACCGGCGCGCCGCTTGCCCCGCGCGATGAGGCGATGTTCGCCTTCGGAGGCTGGGAGGAGATGCTCCCGCTCGACGATTTCGCCATCGGCACGGCGGAGTTCCCGGACCGCTCCGCCACCCTGGTGGTGAGCCTGCCGGAGCTCGCCGCCACCGGCGCGCGCCTCACCGGGCCGGGCATCCGCGAGGCCGCGGCGCTGAGCCTGCCGGAGACGGCGGCCTTCGCGCGCAACGCCCTGCTCTACCCGCTGGGGCTGGACTTCATCTTCACCTGCGGCAGCCGCCTCGCGGCGCTGCCGCGCACCACCATCGTGGAGGGCTGACACATGTATGTTGCCGTGAAGGGTGGCGAGCGCGCCATCGAGAACGCCCACGCTTGGCTGGCGGAGGAGCGCCGGGGCGATGTCACGGTGCCCGAACTCTCCGTGGCGCAGATCCGCGAGCAGATGCATCTGGCGGTGAGCCGGGTGATGGCCGAGGGCTCGCTCTACGACCCCGACCTCGCCGCGCTCGCCATCAAGCAGTCGCGCGGAGACCTGATCGAGGCGATCTTTCTCATCCGCGCCTACCGCACCACCCTGCCGCGCTTCGGCGCCAGCCGGCCGGTGGAGACCGCCGGGATGGCCTGCATCCGCCGGGTGTCGGCCACGTTCAAGGACGCGCCGGGCGGCCAGGTGCTGGGCCCCACCTTCGACTACACGCACCGGCTGCTGGACTTCGCGCTGGCCGCCGAGGGCGAGGTGCCGCCCGCGCCCGAGGCCGCGCCGGCCGCGGGCCCGGTGCCGCACATCACCGGCTTTCTCAACCGCGAGGGGCTGATCCAGCAGGAGCACCCCTTCGAGGCCACGCCGCCCGACCTCACCCGCGAGCCGCTGGAAACCCCGGCCGACCGGGCGCTGCGCCTGCAGGCGCTGGCGCGCGGCGACGAGGGCTTCATCCTCGGCCTGGGCTATTCCACCCAGCGCGGCTACGCGAAGAACCACGCCTTCGTGGCCGAGCTGCGCATCGGCGCGGTGGAGGTGGCGTTGGACATTCCCGAGCTGGGCTTCGCCGTCACCATCGCCGAGATCGAGGTGACGGAGTGCGAGACAGTGAACCAGTTCAAGGGCTCGAAGGTCGAGCCGCCGCAGTTCACCCGGGGCTACGGGCTCGCCTTCGGCATGGCCGAGCGCAAGGTGATCTCGATGGCGCTGGTGGACCGGGCGCTGCGCTGGCGCGAGCTGGGCGAGGATTTCGTCGGCGCCCCGGCGCAGGACGAGGAATTCGTGCTCTACCATTGCGACAGCATTCAGGCGACCGGCTTCGTCGAGCATATCAAGCTGCCGCATTACGTCGATTTCCAGGCCGAGCTGGAGCTGGTGCGCCGGATGCGGCGCGAGGCCACCGCGGCACAGGCCGAGGCCCAGGCCATGAAGGAGGCCGCCGAATGACCGACATGAGCCAGGATTACAACTTCGCCTATCTCGACGAGCAGACCAAGCGGATGATCCGCCGCGCGCTGCTCAAGGCCGTGGCCATTCCCGGCTATCAGGTGCCCTTCGCCAGCCGCGAGATGCCGATGCCCTACGGCTGGGGCACCGGCGGCGTGCAGGTGACCGCGGCCTGCCTCACCCCCGAGGACCGGCTGAAGGTGATCGACCAGGGCGCGGACGACACGACGAACGCCGTCTCCATCCGCAAGTTCTTCGAACGCACGGCGGATGTGGCCGTCACCGAAGCCACGTCGGAGGCGAGCATCATCCAGACCCGCCACCGCATCCCCGAGGCGGCGCTGACCGAGGAGCAGATCCTCGTCTATCAGGTGCCGATCCCCGAGCCGCTGCGCTTTCTCGAGCCGCGCGAGAGCGAGACGCGCAAGATGCACGCGCTCGAGGAATACGGGCTGATGCATGTGAAGCTCTACGAGGACATCGCCAAGAACGGCCACATCGCCACCGCCTTCGCCTATCCGGTGAAGGTGGAGGGGCGCTACGTGATGGACCCCTCGCCGATCCCGAAGTTCGACAACCCCAAGATGGACGATTGCCCGGCGCTGCAGCTCTTCGGCGCCGGGCGCGAGCAGCGCATCTACGCGGTGCCGCCCTTCACGAAGGTGGTGAGCCTCGATTTCGAGGACCACCCGTTCGAGGCCGGCTCCGCCCCGCACGATTGCGCGCTGTGCGGCGCGCCGGACAGCTATCTCGACGAGGTGATCATCGACGATGAGGGCGGGCGGATGTTCGTCTGCTCGGACACCGACCATTGCAGCACCCGCCGCAAGGCCGGGCACACCGGGGCGCTGGGCGTGCCGGAGGCCTTCGCATGATAAACCAGCTGCGCCTCTACCAGCTCTTTCCGGCGACCGCCGCCGCCTTCCATGCCCGGTTCCGCGACCACGCGGCGCGGATCATGCGCGGCCACGGCTTCCGCATTCTCGCGATGTGGGAGACGGGGGAGGGCGACAGCCTCGCCTTCGCCTATCTGCTCGCCTGGGCCGACGAGGCCGAGATGGCGGCTGGCTGGGCCGCGTTCATGGCGGATGCGGACTGGGCGCGCATCAAGCGCGAGACGCTCGAAACCCCGATCGTCGGGCGCATCGAGGACCGTGTCCTGCGCCCCACAGAGTATTCCGCCGCACTGGGAGACATCGCATGACCCCGCTTCTGGAGGTTCGCAACCTCTCGAAATTCTACGGCCCGCGCATCGGCTGCGCGGATGTCGGCTTCGAGCTCTGGCCCGGCGAGGTGCTGGGCATCGTGGGCGAGAGCGGCTCGGGCAAGAGCACGCTGCTCTCCTGCCTCGCGGGGCACCTCGTGCCGGACACCGGCTCCGTGGTCTACGACACGCGGACGGACGGCCCGCGCGACACGCTCACCATGTCCGAGCCGGAGCGGCGGATGCTCAGCCGCACCGACTGGGCCTATGTGCACCAGAACCCGCGCGACGGGCTGCGCATGAACGTCTCCGCCGGGGGCAACGTGGGGGAGCGGCTGATGGCCGTGGGGGCCCGGCACTACGGCAACATCCGCGCCACGGCGACCGACTGGCTGGGCCGGGTGGAGATTTCCGACGAGCGCATCGACGACCGGCCCTCGGCGTTTTCGGGCGGCATGCAGCAGCGGCTGCAGATCGCGCGCAATCTTGTCACCGGCCCGCGGCTGGTGTTCATGGACGAGCCCACGGGGGGCCTGGACGTGAGCGTGCAGGCGCGCCTGCTCGACCTCATCCGGGCGCTGGTGCGCGACCTCGGCCTCTCGGCGGTGATCGTGACGCATGATCTCGCGGTGGTCCGGCTGCTGGCCGACCGGCTGATGGTGATGAAGTCGGGGCATGTGGTGGAGGAGGGCCTGACCGACCAGGTGCTCGACGACCCGCAACACGCCTACACCCAGTTGCTCGTCAGCTCGGTGCTCCATGTCTGAGGCGCGCATGACGGCGCGTCCCACCCGCCCACCCACGCGCCGCCATGCGCGCGATCTCAGGGGGATAGGATGATCCAGGTTGAAAACGTCTCCAAGCGCTTCACGCTGCACAACCAGGGCGGCGCCGAGCTGGAGGTGATGCGCGGCGCGCACCTCGGCGTGGCGCCCGGCGAATGCGTGGCGCTGGTCGGCGCCTCGGGGGCCGGAAAGTCCACGCTGATGCGGATGATCTACGGCAATTACCTCGCCGCCTCCGGCACCATCCGGGTGGGGGAGCTGGACGTGGTCACGGCCCGCCCGCGCGAGATCATCGCGCTGCGCCGCGAGGTGCTGGGCTATGTGAGCCAGTTCCTGCGCGTGGTGCCGCGCGTGCCCACGCGCGACGTGGTCGCCGAGCCGCTGCTGGCGCTGGGCCGGCCGGCGGAGGAGGCCCGCGCCCGGGCCGAGGCGCTGCTGGCCCGGCTCAACATCCCGCAGGCGCTGTGGGAGCTTTCGCCGCTCACCTTCTCGGGCGGCGAGCAGCAGCGGGTGAACATCGCCCGCGGTTTCGCCCATGACTACCCGGCCCTGCTGCTCGACGAGCCCACCGCCAGCCTGGACGCCACCAACCGCGGCACGGTGCTGAGCCTGATCGAGGAGGCCAAGGCCCGCGGCGCGGCCATCGTGGGCATCTTCCACGACACGGAGGCCCGCGCCCGGGTGTGCGACCGGGAGGTGGACGTGAGCGGTTTCGCCCCGAGGGTATCATGAACCCCGGCACGCTCATCGTGGTCGTCGGGCCCTCCGGGGCGGGCAAGGACACGCTGATCGATGCCGCCCGCGCCGCCCGGCCCGACATCTTCTTCCCGCGCCGGGTGATCACCCGGCCGGAGGAGGCTGGCGGCGAGGCCTTCACCGGCGTGAGCGCGCCCGAATTCGCCGCGCGCGAGGCCGCCGGCGGCTTCGCCACGCTGTGGCACGCGCACGGGCTGGCCTATGGCATCCCCTGCGAGATCGCGCCGGTGCTGGCCTCCGGCCGCCACGTGCTGTTCAACGGCTCGCGCAGCGTGATCGGCGCGCTGCGCGCCACCCATTCCGGGCTGCGGGTGATCGTGGTCACCGCGGCGCCGGAGGTTCTGGCCGAACGCCTCGCCGCGCGCGGGCGCGAGGACGCGGCCGATATCCGCGCCCGGCTGGCCCGGGCCGGCTTCGCCACGCCCGAGGGCCCGGATGTCACCGTGATCGACAACGGCCAGCCGCTGGACGCGGCCGTGGCCGCCTTCCTCGCCGCCCTGCCGGGCCCGTCCGCCGCCTCCGCCTCAGCGCCCGCCGCCCCCGCTTCCATGCCCCGAAAGGAACCCTCGCGTGCATGACATGATCGCTTCCGCCCCCGCTTCCGCCGCGCTGGCCGTCGGCGACGCCGAACTGGCCAATGCCCGACTGGTGCTGCCGGACCGGGTGATGCTCGGGCGCATCGCCGTCTCGCAGGGCGAGATCGTGGAGATCGCCGAGGGGGACGCCGTGCCCGCCGGCGCGCTGGACTGCGGGGGCGACTGGCTCTCGCCCGGCCTGGTGGAGCTGCACACCGACAACCTGGAGCGCCACATGCGCCCGCGCCCCGGCGTGGACTGGCCGCATGCCGCCGCCATTCTGGCGCATGACGCGGAGCTGGCCGGCATCGGCATCACCACCGTCTATGACGCCATCCGCGTGGGCTCGGTGCTCTCGGGCAAGAAGAAGAGCTACGGCCGTTACGCAAGGCAGATGGCGAACGAGATCCTCGCCGCCCGCACGTCCGGGGCGCTGCGCATCAGCCATTTCCTGCACCTGCGCGCGGAGATCTGCTCGGAGACCCTCACGGAGGAGCTGTCCGAGTTCGGCCCCGCCGACCGGGTGGGCATCCTGAGCCTGATGGACCACACCCCCCACCAGCGCCAGTTCGCCGACGAGCGCCAGTACCGCACCTATGTGCAGGGCAAGTACGGCTACACCGATGCCGAGTTCGACGCCCATGTGGTGCACCTGCTCGAGGTGAAGCGCCGCTTCGGCGCGCAGCACGAGGCAGACGCGGTGGCCTCCGCCCGGGCCTGGGGCGCGGTGCTGGCGAGCCATGACGACACCACCACCGACCATGTCGCGGCCTCGGCGGCGCACGGGGCGGGGCTGGCCGAGTTCCCCACCACGCTGGAGGCGGCGGAGGCCCTGCGCGCCGCCGGCATCGCGGTGATGATGGGCGCGCCCAACCTGCTGCGCGGCGGCTCGCACTCGGGCAACGTGGCGGCGCAGACGCTGGCGGATGCCGGGCTGCTGGACATCCTCTCCTCCGACTATGCGCCCGCCAGCCTGCTGATGGGCGCCGTGCGCCTCGGGCGCGAAGGCGGCGACATGGCTCGCGGCATCCGCATGGTGACCGAGGCGCCGGCCCGGGCCTCCGGCCTCACCGACCGCGGCGCCCTCGCGCCAGGGCAGCGCGCAGACCTGGTGCGCTTCGCCACCGCCGAAGGCTTCCCCTTCACGAAGGGTGTCTGGGTGCGCGGCCTGCGCGTGGCCTGACGCGGCCCGCCCGGGCCGGGGGCGGAGTTTCGCGGGGCAGGCGAGCCCCCGCCCCTCGGGCCGGCAGTCCCGCCGGGCAGACGGCGCTCCGGCGCCTGCGCCGCGCACGGGGCACCGGACCAGCGCATAGCTGTGGCAGACGGACAGGCCCCCGAGGCCGGGGCGACCTGATGCGCTTCGACCTCGGGCCGTTGCGGGAGGGCGATGCCGCGGAGCGCCGCGCGCGGATTGTGGGGAATGTCGCGGGTTCGTGGCTCGCGGCCCCGAACGCGCGAGGGACTGCGCCACGCGCCCTCTGACGAAAGCGCGCTCTCTTCCCGCAGCAGACGCAGCCTCTTCCGGCGCGCGCCCGGCGGCCTCAGAACTCGACGTCGAGTTCCTCGATCTCCTCCGGTTCCTCCACCGCGGCCGCGATCCAGGGCTGGAGCAGGGACCAGCTGAGGATGTGCTCGTTATAGGCGGCGGCCGGGCCGTCCAGCGCCACGGCATAGGTCTGGAACCGGGTGCAGACCGGGGCATACATGGCGTCGGCGATCGTCGGCTCGCCGAACAGGAACGGGCCGCCGTAGCGCTCCATGCACTCGGTCCAGATCGCCTTCACCCGCTCGATGTCCGGCCGCGCGCCGGCGAAGATCTTGAATCTGTCGTGCCGGGCCTTGAGGTTCATCGGCAGCGCCGAGCGCAGGTTGTGGAAGCCGGAGTGGATCTCGCCGCAGATGGAGCGGCAGTGCTGGCGGGCCACCATGTCCTTCGGCAGCAGGCCGGCCTTGGGGAACTTCTCGTTGAGATAGGCGCCGATGGCCAGCGTGTCCCACACGCTCACCTCGTTGTGGGTGAGGCGGGGCACCAGAACGGAGGGCGACAGCAGCAGCAGCTCGGCGCGCACGGTTGGGTCGTCCACCGTGACGATCTCCTCGTCGAACTCCAGCCCGGCCATGCGGCACAGCAGCCATCCGCGCAGGGACCAGGACGAATAATTCTTGCTGGAAATGGTGAGCGTGGCGCGCGGCATCGGTGTGTCCTCCCCGGGGTACTGCATCTATTGCAACGCACAATTCGCTCGCGGCGCAAGCGAAAAGACATTACGATTCGCGTGAATTCACCAGGAGGCGGCAAGGGAATGCTCTATCAGCTCTACCAGGCGCAGGACGACATGCTCACCCCCGTGCGCGATGCGGCCGACTGGATGCGCTCTCTCCTCGACATGTTTTCCGGCGCCCGGGGCACGGAGGCGGGGCCGGGCCTGCCCGAGCGCAGCCTCCGCGCCGGGCTGGAGATGATCAGCCGGCTGGAACTTTCCCACGTGAGCCCCGCCTTCGGCATCACCAGCGTGCCCTCGGGCAACCGCGATGCGCAGGTGCACGAGGAAGTGGCGCTGGACCTGCCCTTCGGCCGGCTGCTGCACTTCGTGAAGGACAGCGACGTGCCGCAGCCGAAGGTGCTGGTGGTAGCACCCCTGTCGGGCCATTTCGCCACGCTGCTGCGCGGCACGGTGGAGACGCTGCTGCGCGACCATGACGTGTACATCACCGACTGGACGAACGCGCGGGACGTGCCGCTCTCCGCCGGGCGCTTCGGCGTGGAGGATTACATCACCTACATCATCCGCTTCCTGGAGCAGATGGGGCCGCGCTCGCACATCCTGGCGGTGTGCCAGCCCTGCGTGCAGGCGCTGGCCGCCGTGGCGGTGATGTCGGAGGACAAGCACCCGGCCACGCCGCTGTCCATGACGCTGATGGCCGGACCGATCGACGTGCGCGAGAGCCCGACCACGGTGAACCAGCTCGCCAACGAACACCCGATCGAGTGGTTCGAGGACAAGCTGATCGCCACCGTGCCCTGGCGCTACAAGGGCGGCGGGCGGCGGGTGTACCCCGGGTTCGTCCAGCTCGGCGCCTTCATGACCATGAACATGGACCGGCACAAGAAGACCCACCGGGAGCTTTACGACCATCTCGTGGCCGGGGACGAGGCCTCCGCCGAGCGGATCAAGACCTTCTACGACGAGTATTTCGCCGTGCTCGACCTCACGGAGGAATTCTACATCGAGACCATCGACATGGTGTTCCAGCGCGCGCTGCTGGCCAAGGGCGAGCTCACCTACAAGGGCCGCCCGGTGCGCCCCGGCGCCATCATGCGCACGGCCCTGCTCACGGTGGAGGGCGGGCGCGACGACATCTGCGCCATCGGCCAGACCGCCGCCGCGCATGAGCTGTGCACCGGCCTGCGCCCGCACCTGAAGCGCCACCACCTGCAGGCCAATGTCGGCCATTACGGCGTGTTCAACGGCCGCAAGTGGCAGAACGAGATCTACCCGCTGGTCCGCAACCTGATGCTCGCGATGGAGTGACACCACCCGCGCGGAGGAGCCGTTGTCCACGCCGCCTGACTGGAACGCCGCCTATGCCGCCAGCGCGGGGAGCCTGTTCGGAGACACGCCGAACCTCTGGCTGGTGATGACCCTCGCGCGTCCGGGCTTCCCGGCGCGCACCGCCCTGTTCATCGCCGATGGCGACGGGCGCAACGGCACCTGGGCGGCGCGGCGCGGGCTCTCCGTCACCGCGATCGACATCTCCGCGGAGGCCACCCTGCAGGCGCGCGAGCGGGACCGGGCGGCAGGTGTCTCCGTGCGGCGCGTGACGGCCGATCTCGCCGGCTGGTCCCCCGATCGCAGCTTCGACGCGGTGTTCCTGTTCTACCTTCAGGGACCGCCCGCGCAGCGCGAGGCCGCCGTGCGGCTGGGCGCCTGGGCGCTGCGCCCCGGCGGCTGGTTCGTGATGGAGGCCTTCGCGGCCGCCGGAGAGGGCGGCTGCGGCCCCGCCGACCCGGCGCTGCGCTACGCGGAGGGCGAGCTTTCCTCCTGGCTTGAGGGGTTCACCCGGGAGGACTGGCTCTTCGGCGAGGTGCGCCTCGACGAGGGCGGGCGCCACCAGGGCCGGGCCCGGGTGGTGCGCATCGCGGCCCGCGCCCCCGGCGGCTGAGCCCCGTCCGGCGCCCCCCTGCGGCTGAAGCCCGCCTGCGTGAACCCTGCCTGCGTTCCCGGCGGCTGAACCCCGCGTGCGCTCCCGGCGGCTGAGCCCTGCCCGCGCCGCCCTGCGGCTGGGGCCCGCCTGCGCGCCCGGCGGCTGAGGCCCGTCCGCACCCCTCGGCGGCCGGGACTCGCTCGCGCCCCCCGGCGGCTCAATCCCGTACGCGAGCACGGGGGGCCATGCGCCTCTCCACAACTGGCCGGGCCCCCTTGGCGGCAGTTCGCGAAGCGCGTTTGGCTACGGGCCGCCGGAAGGTTCCCTTCGGCGGCGTCTGCCTCTGCGGGGCCCGCTCACCGCGCGGCGCCTGGTGTCGCGCGGCAAGACGGGCCCGGAGCATCCGGCCCGGTCAGCGCAGGGTGGGGTCGAAGCGGTCGCGCAACCAGTCGCCGAGCATCGAGATCGACAGGGTGGTGAGCACGATGGCCGCCGCCGGGGCCAGCATGATCCAGGGCGCGGACTGGATGTAGTCCCGCCCGTAGCCCACCATGTTGCCCAGGCTCGACATCGGCGGCTGCACCCCCAGCCCGAGGAAGGACAGGCCGGATTCCAGCAGGATCACCTCCGGGAAGTTCAGCGTCATCGACACGATGAGCGTGGAGGCGATGTTGGGCAGGATGTGGCGCCCGTAGATCCGCCAGGGCGTGGCGCCCAGGTCGCGCACCGCGGTGGCGTAGCCCTGTTCGGCGGCCGAGATGGCGAGACCGCGGGCGATGCGGGCGATCCGCTCCCAGCCGTAGAACCCCATCAGGACCACCAGCAGGGTGAGCGAGTTGCCCAGGAAGGCCAGCATGGCCAGCGCGATGATCATGAAGGGCATGGCCGCCTGCGCGTCGATCAGCATCAGCACCACCTGCTCCACCTTGCCGCGGAACCAGGCGGCGAGGAAGCCCAGCGTCACGCCCAGGCTGGCCGCGATGAGCGTGGAGAGGAAGGCGATGACCAGCGAGATCCGCACCGAGGCGATGAGCCGCGAGAGCACGTCGCGCCCCAGTTCGTCCGTGCCCAGCGGATGGGCCCATCCGCCGCCGAAGAACACCGGGGGGGTGAGCCGGGCGCGCAGGTCCATCGCCAGGTAGTCATAGGGTGCCACATGCGGCGCGAAGGCCACCAGCACCGCGCAGAGCGCCAGCCAGGCGAGGGCGAGGAGGATGCCCGGCGGCCAGCTCTCGAAGAAGGCGCCGAGCCTGTTCTTGGCGGTGAAGACACTGCCGCTGCTGGTCCCGGTGTCGGTGGAAAGAAGGGTCATGGCTGGGGCTCCGGCTGGGGGATCGGGTGGCGCAGGCGTGGGGGACGGAAGCGGGCGGGCAGGCGGGAGGCGCGGCCGGCAAAGCCGGTCGGTCGGACAGGAGGCCGGCCCGGCGAAGAAGGCGGGCGGCCCGTGCGGCGGCAGCGGGGGGCCGGCCCGGCCGCGAAGGAATGTTCTGGAAACGGGCGGCGGCGGGGAGCATCTTCTCGGGTCGGGTCGGGTCGGGTCGGGTCGGGTCGGGTCGGGTCGGGTCGGGTCGGGTCGGGTCGGGTCGGGTCGGGATGCGCGCCAGCCGGCGGGTGCCGGGCCCGGGGGCGTCGCGACCCCCGGGCCGGGGCCCCGTCAGGCGGGTTTCGCGGCGCGGCCCGTGCGCAGGCGCGGGTCCACCCAGCCGTAGGCCATGTCCACGACGAGATTGGCGCCCACCATGGTGAAGCCGATCAGCAGCAGGATGACCTGCACCACCGCGAGGTCCCGGTTCGCCACGGCGGTGACCAGCAGACGCCCCACCCCGGGCCAGGAGAAGATGCTCTCCACCACCACCGCGCCGGCCACCAGGCTGCCCACCATGAAGCCGATGATGGTGAGCGTGGGAATGGCGGCATTCGGCAGGGCGTGGCGGATGATCACCTGGTGCCACAGCAGCCCCTTGGCCGAGGCGGTGCGGATATAGGGCTGGCCCAGCGTCTCCAGCATGGCCGAGCGGGTGAACCGCGCGATCACCGCCGCCCCGATCACCCCCATGGTGACGATGGGCAGCACCGCGTGCCACAGCGTGTCCGAGCCGCCGGAGGGCAGCCAGCGCAGCCGCACCGCGAAGATCAGCGCCAGCACCAGCCCCATCACGAAGCTCGGCACGGTGAAGCCCATCACCGAGACGGTCATGATCGCCCGGTCGATCACCGTGTTGCGGTGAAGCGCTGCCCAGATGCCGGCGGGGATGCCGATGAGCATGTTCAGCAGCAGCGCCGGCAGGGTGATGAGCAGCGTGTCGGGCACCCGCTCCAGCACCAGGTCCAGCGCCGGGCGGCCGTCACGCATCGACAGGCCGAGGTCGCCGTGGGCGATGGCCGAGAAATAGCGCAGATACTGGACCCACAGCGGCTGGTCGAGGCCCCAGGCGGCGCGGAAGGCCTCGAAGGCCTCCGGCGGCGCCTCGGGTCCGAGGATCGCGATGGCCGGGTCGCCGGACAGGCGCAGCACCACGAAGGCCGCCGAGACGATCAGTGCCACGGTCACCAGGGCGCGCAGCAGGCGGGAGAGGAAATAGCGCATCATGTCCGGTTCACTCCGCGGCTTGGACCGCGGGCGCGGTCGCGAGATGGCAGGCAACGGAACGCCCGGAATCGCGCGCCAGGCGCGGCACCTCGCGGCTGCAGACGGCCATGGCCTGCGGGCAGCGCGGGTGGAAGGGGCAGCCCGAGGGAACGTCCACCGGGTTCGGGGGGTCGCCCTCCAGCACGATGCGCGCACGCTTGCGCCCGGGCACCGGGATCGCGGAGACGAGGGCCTGCGTGTAGGGGTGCAGCGGGCGGTGGAACACCTCCTCCGGCGCGCCTTCCTCCACGATCCGCCCGAGATACATCACCGCCACCCGGTCCGACATCTGCCGGACCACCTTCAGGTCATGGCTGATGAACAGCGCGGCGAAGCCGGTGCGGGCGCGCAGGTCGTCGAGCAGGTTCAGCACCTGCGCCTGGATGGAGACGTCGAGCGCGGAGACCGGCTCGTCGCACACCAGCAGGGCCGGGTCGAGGGCAAGGGCGCGGGCGATGACCACCCGCTGGCGCTGGCCGCCGGAAAGCTCGTGCGGGTAGCGCTCGGCCATGCGCGCGCCGAGGCCCACCTGCTCCATGAGGTCGGCCACGCGCGCGGCGCGCTCCGGTGCGGGCAGGGCGGGCTCATGGATGACGATGGGCTCGCCGATCTGCTCGCCCACCTTCATCCGCCGGTCCAGCGCGCCGAGCGGGTCCTGGTAGATCATCTGCATGCGCCGGCGCTGGCGGCGCCAGGCGGCGTCATGGCGCGCGGTCACGAGGGCGCCGTCGAAACGCACCTCGCCGGCGCCGGGCGGCACGAGGCCGAGCACCAGCCGCGCCGTGGTGGACTTGCCGCAGCCCGATTCCCCGACGAGCCCGAGCGTCCGCCCGGCGGGAATGTCGAAGTCGAGCCCGTCCACGGCCTTCAGCGTGGCGGGTTTGCCGAACAGGCCGCCGGGGCGGCGGATGGCGAAGTGGCGCTTGAGGCCACGCACACAGAGCAGCGCGGTCATCGGGCCTCCTGGCTGGCTGGAAACTGGCAGGGTTCGGCATGCGCCCGCGCTGCCCTGCCCGGGTGGGCCAGGGCGCATCGGGCCGCGACGCCCCGTGAGGATGCATCGGGCGACAGGCCGGCGCGGGAGGGGGACCGGGCTGCGGCGAAGGTGGGACGCAGCGGCCTCATGCGGGCACCTCGCGGGCATGTTCCACCCGTCCCTCGGGCGGCAGGGCGCCGCGGCGCACGGCCTCGATGCGCAGGCAGGCGGCGCGGTGGTCGCCGCCGGGCACCGGGCGCAGGCCCGGCAGGGTGCCGGAGCAGGCATCGTCGGCGAAGGCGCAGCGCGGCGCGAAGGTGCAGCCCGGGGGCAGCGCATCCGGCGCGGGCACCGTGCCGGGGATGGCGTCCAGCCGCACGCGCGGGCCGTCGATCACCGGAAGGGCCCGCATCAGCCCGATGGAATAGGGATGCGCCGGGGCGGAGAACAGCCGCGTCGCGCCGGCGGTCTCGATCACCCGGCCGCAATACATCACCGCCACGCGGTCACAGATGTCGGAGACCACGCCGAGGTCATGGGAGATCAGCACCATCGCCATGCCGGTCTCGCGGCGCAGGTCGCCCAGCAGATCGAGGATCTGCGCCTGGATCGTGGCGTCGAGCGCGGTTGTCGGCTCGTCCGCGATCAGCAGCTCGGGCTCGCCCGCCAGCGCCATGGCGATCATCACGCGCTGGTTCATGCCGCCGGAAAGCTCGTGCGGGTAGTCGCGCAGGCGCTGGGCGGGGTTGGAGATGCCGACGCGCTCCAGCAGGCGGGTGGCCTCGCGGCGGGCGTCCTTGCCGCGCAGCCCGCGGTGCAGCCACAGGGCCTCGCCGATCTGCCGGCCGATGCGGTGCACCGGGTTCAGCGCCGAGGACGGGTCCTGGAAGATGAGCGCGATGCGCCCGCCGCGCAGCCGGGCGAGGCGCCTTGCCGGCGCGTTCAGGATCTCCTCGCCCGCGAGCTTCACCGAGCCGCGAATCCGCGCGCGGGCGTCGAGCAGGCCGGTGGCCGCGAGCCAGGTGATCGACTTTCCGCAGCCGGATTCCCCCACGATTCCGAGGGTTTCGCCGCGGTGCACGTCGAGGTCCACCCCGTGCAGCGCGCGCACGAAGCGGCGGCCGGTGTCGAAATCCACCGTGAGCCCGCGCAGGCTCACGAGGGGTTTGAGCTCATCGAAATGCTCGGTCATGGCGGGTGCCCTGAACTCCGGGAGTGAGATGGGCCGGCGGCCGGAGGGACGGCCACGGGCAGGGGGCAGGCCGGGCGTACCCGGGACGGCGGCGCCGCCCCCGGGCCGGAGCCGGGGGGCGGCGGAGCGGGCGCGGGCGCCCGGCTGTCACGTCAGTTCGCGGGCTTCACGATGGCGAAATTGTCGGCCCGGAAGTCCATCGACTGCAGCGCGGAGGGCTCCCAGGCGATGTCGGCCCGCTTGCCGTAGAAGATCGCGTTCTGGTGCAGCACCGTGTAGGCGGGGTCCTCGCGCTCGGCGATCTCGAGCATCCGGCGGAAGGCGGCCCGGCGGGTTTCGAGGTCGGTCGAGGTCTCGAGCCGGATGCAGAGCGCGTTGAACTCCTCGTTCGTCCATTCGCCGACCTGCTGCTGCTGGCCGTTCTGGCAGTGCTGGTTGACGATGGAGGCCACCGGGTCCGGGAAGGGCGCGGAGTTCGACCAGTCGCGCACCATGCGCGGCCCGCTCTCGGTGTCGAAGATCTGCTGCCAGTTCTCCTTCATCTCGATCTGCACGTTGAGGCCGATCTGGCGGAAGGATTCGGCGTTGATCTGCGCGGTGGACACCTGGTTGGTGTAGTAGTTGTTGAGCACGCGCATGATGATCGGCTCGCCGTTGTAGCTGGAGTCCTTCACCAGCTTGCGGGCCAGGTCCATGTCGTACTCGGGCACTTTCCAGTCCGACAGGTACATGTCGCCGTAGTATTCCCACTGCAGGCCGGCCGGCACCTTGGTGCGGTTGCCCCAGAGCGCCTCGACGATGGAGTCCCGGTCGATGGCGTGGGTCATCGCCTGGCGAACCTTCACGTCCTTCATCGGGCCGTTGTTCTTGTCGAACACCATCAGGCGGTGGTTGGTGATCGGGCCGCCGACCACGTCGAACTTCGGCTCGTCGTCGATGAGGGCGATCTGGTCCGGCGGCACGTCGGTGATGAAGTCATACTCGCCCGAGAGCAGGCCGTTCACCCGGCTCGCCACCTCCGGCACCACCACGAAGCGCAGCTCCGCGATCGGCGGCTTCCCGCCCCAGTAGTCGTCATGCGCGGCGAGCACGAGCACGTTGTCGGGCTTGAACTCCACCACCTTGTAGGGGCCGGTGCCGACCGGGTGGCGGGCGTAATCGGCCCAGGTCGGGGCTTCCTCATAGGCGCGTTTCGAGAGGATCTCGGCGCCGTAGCGCGAGATGCGGCCCTCCAGCGTGGGGTCCGGCACTTCGGAGATGAAGCGCACGGTCATGTCGTCCACCTTCTCCACCCGGTCGAGGTTCGGCCAGGCGCGGCGGGCCACGGCGGCCACTTCCGGCGGCGGCACCTTGCCGTTGGTGATCTGCGCGACGGTGGAGGTGAACAGCTGCGCGCCGGATTTCTGGGCCTCGATCTGCTCGGGCAGGGTGCCGAAGCGCTCCGGCGAGAAGGTGAACACCACGTCGTCGGCGGTCATCGTGTCGCCGTTGTGGAACTTCACGCCCTGGCGCAGGGTGAGCTCGACCGTCCGGTCGTCGATGCGCTTCCAGGAGGTGGCGAGGCCGGGCTTGCGCGGCAGGTCCGGCAGCTGGCGGTCATAGTCGATCAGCGTCTCGAACAGCGAGTAGAACACGCGGGCGCCGACGTTGGACTGCTCGCGCAGAACGTCCAGGGCGCCGGCATTCACGATCTGCTGGACCGCGACGGTGATGTGCGGGCGGTCCTGCGCAAGGATGGGGGAGCTCAGCAGCGTGCTGGCCATGAGGCTCGCGGCAAGGGCGAGGCCGAGGGTGCGGCGGGTGAGGTGCATCGGTTGGTCCCGTTCCTGGAGATGACGGGGCACTGCATGGCGACGCGCGGCAACATCGGCGTGACAGGGATGCGACTGTCCTGTCACAATCCGCGCGGCCCCCCGGCGGCCCGGCGTGCACAGCACGCCAGGCAAGCCAGGCTGCATGTCAGGCAAGCCAGGCTGCACGTCGTGGCGAGGCCTGCCGCCACTGCGCATGTGATGCAGGCCCGTTGGCCCGGCAGCAGGCCCTCGGCGGGTACACCGATAGGTTCCGGCAGGCCGGCCGGGAGCGATGGCCGGGCGGCGTTCCGGCAGGAAGGCTGAGAGCGATGGGCTGGCGGCGTTCATGCAGGCTGAGAGTGTCGCCGGGAAGGACGCCGGGCAGGCTGACGCTGCCGGCCGGGAGGCACTGGGCAGGCTGAGTTTGCCGGCCGGGAGGGTGCCGGGCAGGCCGGCTTGCAGTGCTGGCCGGGTGGACAGCGGGCCGGCCGGTCGGGGTGCCCGGCCCCGTCAGGCGGTCTCGGGAGGATGGCCCGGAAAGTGCCCGGCGGTCGGCCCCCGTCGAGGATGTCCGGGACAGGTCGGGAATGCGGTTGGCGGCCCGGCGCGCGCGGCTGTCATCGAACCGCGACATTCCGCGTGCAAGAGGGGCCCCGGACGGCCCGGGCGCGGGCCGGTGACCCCCGGGGGAGGGACGGATGGACGTGACAGGGGCCCGGCGGGCCGTGATCGTGGTGTTCGACGGGCTCAGGCCCGACATGGTGACACCGGAGCTGATGCCCGAGCTCGCAGGCTTCGCCGCCGGCGCCGCGTGGTTCCGCGAGGCGCGCTCGGTGTTTCCCTCCTACACGCGGGTGGCGACGACCAGCATCGCCACCGGCTCCTGGCCGCGGCGCCACGGCATCGTGGGCAACCAGTTCCACCAGCCGGGGCTGATTGCGGGCGGTCCGCTCGACACCTCGAACTACGCCCATCTGGAGGCCGCGGCCGTCGCCTGGCCCGGTGGGGCCGTGGGGGTGGAGGATCTCGGCACCAGCCTCGCGCGCGCCGGCAAGCGGCTCTCCATCGTGCACTGCGGCTCGGCCGGTTCGGCCTTCCTGCTCAACTCCCGGGTGCTGGAGAACGGCCACTGGACCTTCTCCATCCACGGCGAGGCGCATACCCGCACGCCCGGGGCGGTGCGGGCCTCCGTCGCCCGCCACGGCCCGCTGCCCGGGCCGGAGCTGCCGAAGATCGGCGCCGTGGAGCGTGCGGCACAGGTGGTCTGCGACACGGTTCTGGCCGAGCAGGCGCCGGACGTGGCCATCGTGTGGTTCCCGGAGCCGGACACCTCCTTCCACTATTGCCGCATCGGCTCGGAGGACTCGCGCCGCGCGCTCGCCGCCTGCGACACCGCCTTTGCCCGGATCCGCGCCGCGCTGGGGCCCGACACGCTGCTGATCGCCATGTCCGACCATGGCCAGATCACCGTGGACCGGGAGGTGGACCTCGGCGCCGCCCTGCGCGCCGCAGGCTTCCGCGCCTCCGACCGTCCGGGGGAGGGCGATGTCTTCGGCTACACCCGGGGGGCCGCGGGTGAGTTGCGCCTGCTCTCCGACCGCCCGGACCCCGCCGCCGTCTCGGACCTCGCGGCCTGGGCCATGGAGCAGGACTGGCTGGGCCTCCTCTTCTCCCGCGACGGCCTGCCCGGCACCCTGCCGCTTGCGGCGGTGATGGGCGACCACCCCCGTGCGCCCGATCTCGTCTACGCCTGCCGCTCCGACCGCACGCCCGACCCGGACGGCCTGCCCGGCCGCGGCGCCTTCACCGGCGGTGTGCCGCTGATGGGCGGCATGCATGGCGGGCTGAACCGGCATGAGCTCACCACCCTGCTGGCCCTCTCCGGCCCCGGCATCACGCCGGGTGAGCGGGAGTGCCCGGCCGGCATCGTGGACGTGATGCCCACCGTGCTCGCCGCGCTCGGCGTTCCCCAGCAGGGCGCCGAGGGCCGCGTGCTGGAAGAGGCCTGGGGGGCTGCCCCCGCCGCCGTCGAGCGGCTTTATGACCGTGCCCGCGCGGGCCGTTTCGCCCAGGAACTCCAGCGCCTGGGCTACCGGGACCGGGTGTATCTGCACGAGGGCGCCCGCCTCTGAGCCCGCATCAGGCCCGGCCCGCCAGGCCGGCCTCCGCCGCTCGTCCCGCGCCGTGCCGGGTGTCCGGCGCCCGCCCCGCCCGCGGCGCCTGCCCGTCGTCGACATCCCGCGCTCCGCCCGGGCGCCGCGACGGCCCGAAGGGGGCTCGATGCCCCCGAGGGACGTTTCCCCCCGGGCTGCCCTCCCCGCACGGGAGCGGGCGGCCGGGCGTGACCGGGCCGGGGCCGGGAGAAGTGCCGTTCCGGGAGGAGAGGAGAAGACCGCTCGGCGGCGGGACATGGCCAGGGCAGGGTCCGCCCGCCCCGTCGCGACGGACACGGGGCGACGGCCCCCGGCGCGCGCCCGCCGCCCGGGGCACCGGGGTCAGCGGAATTCGCGAACCACCTCGATCTCGCCCGCGATCGCGTCGTTGAAGGCGGGGAGGTCCCCGGCCGGGATCCAGTATTCGCGGTGCGCGACGCCGCCCACCGCCTGCACCGTGTAGCCGGCGAGGAAGCTGCGCCGCACCTCGAAGCGGGTGACGAAGCCGCTGCCGCTGGCCTTCACGTTCCAGTCCCGCGCGATCTTCACCGCGTATTCCTCGGTGGTGACGGGGTAGAAGATCGGCTGCTCGGGCAGGCGCGGCGGAAAGGCCCGCATGCCGCTCTCGCGGATGAGGGCGAGTTCTTCCGGCCCCACGGGCCGCCACAGGGTGAGGGTGTCGCGTGTCGCGTTCATGGGCACGATCAGGGCGCGGGCGGGCCGCAAAGGCAAGCCCCCGGCGCGGTGGCACCGGGGGCAGGGGTGGCTCAGCGCGCGAGGCCGAGCGCTTCGAGATAGGCCACGGCGGCGGGCACCTCGGCCTTGTCGCGCAGCTCCAGGTTCAGCCGGGGCTTCGCGTCGATGCGCGCGAGGGCGGCGAAGAGCGAGCCCCAGAGGATGTTGCCCATGCCCGGGCGCCAGTGCCGGTCGGCGTAGCCGTCGGTGTCCTGGATGTGCACGTGCTCGAGCAGGGAGCCCGCCGCGAGCACGTGGTGGTCCACCGGCGGCGCGCTGTGCTGGTGATGGGCGATGTTGGCGTGGCCCGTGTCGAGCGACACGCGCACCGAGGGGCTGGCGAGGCTCTCGGCCAGCGCCACGCGCTCGGCCGGGTCACGGTCTTCGATGTTCTCGATCACCAGCGTGACGCCGAGCGCCTCGGCCCGCGGCAGCAGCGGCTCCAGCGTGGCGCGGGCATTGTCGGCGGTGCGGTACTGGCCGGGCAGGTGGTGGCGGTTGGTGTAGTCCCAGGTGGTGAAGGGGCTGTGCACCACCATCTGGGTGGCGCCGATCTCCTCGCAGGCGTCGAGCCCCTGGCCGAGGCGCTTCTGCACCACCGCGCGGATGTCCGCGTCCATCGTGCCGATGGAGAAGCCCCAGAACGGCCCGTGGATGCCGAGGCGCCCGGTGTAGCCGGCGAGCAGCCGTTTCGTCTTCGCCGCGGTGCCGCGCCAATCGCCTTCCAGCAGGTCGGCGCTGAAGAAATCCTGGATCTCGAGGTCGCGCTGGTCGGCGATGATCCAGTCGCCGTAGGTTTCGAGCGCGTCGGTGGGCAGGCAGACGCCGAGCAGGGGCAGGGTGTGGTCGGTCATGGAAGTCTCCGTTCCGGGCATGGTGCTTCGCCGCCTAAGCCCGGCGGGTGACAGGACGGAGACGCCCCGATGGCCCTTTGATGACCGCCGCGCGGGGAGGGGACGCCCGCCTTGCCGAGGGGGCCTCGCGGCCCCCGCAGCGCGGCGGGTGTGGCGAAGGACTGTCGTCCTCCGCCGGCGCGCGGTGCCCCGCGGTTTCGCATGTGGGTGGCTTTGCCGGCTGGGCGCTTCGGGCGTCCACCGGAGCGGGGCGGGTGGCTGGCGGGGTCTTGTGCGGCCGAGATCGTCTCGCTGTCGGGAGTCACCGGAAGGCCTGTCGGCGTCTGCGCTGCGCGGGGAAATCGCGCCCATGTCGGGTAGGGGCATCCGATTGCACGGGGCCGCGCCCCCGAGCAGGTGCGTGAGCCGGACGCCCACCCTGAGTTGGGCGCGAAGGGCCGCGCCCGACCCTGGGTGGGCGCGAGCAACGCTTCTGGTCAGCGGTTTATCCCGAAAGCCCCGAACGAGGGCTGAACGTCGAGCGACATCGCCATCGCGCCCTCCCGGGGGGAGGGTCGGGCGCGGCCCGGGCTGGTCGCCCGGGCGGTCGAGGCGGGCCGGGAGGTCATTGCCTTGCCCGAACGTCGTCGGAGACGCACGTTCGGCAAGCAGCAAGCAGCAAGCAGCAAGCAGCAAGCAGCAAGCAGCAAGCAGCAAGCAGCAAGCAGCAAGCAGCAAGCAGCAAGCAGCAAGCAGCAAGCAGCAAGCAGCAAGCGGCAAGCGGCAAGCGGCAGGCATGCCGGGCAGCAGGCGCACCGGGGCACCGGGGCGCCTGACGCGGCATTTGCACGAGGTTCATCCGACGATGACGCGACGCAGTGGCGCCGGACCCGGCCGAGCGGCCCCCCGGGTCCGCAGGGACGGGCTCCGGCGGGCAACCGCATCGCCCGCCGGCGAGCTGCGGAGCAATGGCCCGCCCGTCAGCCTGTCCCGTTCCCCAGCCCCACCATTGCATGCGCGAGGCGCACGGCGGCGCGCACGCCGTCGATCACCGGCACGCCATGGGCGGCGGAGAGACGGTCCGCGAGGTCGGCCATCCCGGCGCAGCCGAGCACGATGGCGCCGGCGCCATCCTCGGCCACCGCGCGGCCGATCTCGGCGCTCACCTGCGCCTCGGCAGCGCCGCCGAGCTCCTCGAGCGCGAGGACCGGCACCTCGCTCGCCCGCACCCGGGCGCAGAGCGCGGCGAGCCCGTAGGCCTCGAGGTTCTCCTCGATCACCGGGATCGAGACCGAGAGGGTGGTGACCACCGAGAACCGGTGCCCGGAGAGCGCCGCGGCATGGAAGGCGGCCTGGCCGATGCCGAGCACGGGGCCGGGGAAGAGCGCCCGCGCCTCGGCAAGGCCGGTGTCGTCGAAACAGGCGATGATCGCGGCATCCGCCCCCTCGGCGGCGCCGGCGCGCAGGGCGGCGAAGAGCCCGGGCAGGGCGGCGGCCCCATCCTCGGCCCCCTGGATCGAGGCCGGACCGGAGAGCGAGGTGCGTGCGAGGATCTCGACCCCGGCAGGCGCCGCGCCCCGCGCCGCCTCCGCCGCCTTCTCGGTCATCGAGACGGTGGTGTTCGGGTTGACCAGCAGGAGGCGCATCTCAGCTCCGCCTCCGGGGGCGCGCGACCGGCCCGCGCCGCGGCGCGCCCTGCCGCCGACACCCCGCGCCAGCGCTGGCGCCGCGACGGCACGAGGGGGCTCGATGCCCCCGAGGGACGTATCCGGAGAGGGTCGCCATCACCTCAGACCATGCCCTTGCCGGCGTCCGAGGCCCGCCGGGCCCGGCGCCGCTGCGCGATGAAGGCGCCGCCCAGGAACACGCCGATGATGGCGAGCGAGAACAGCGTGGTGAGCGTGCCGAGCGCGTAGAGCACCGGCGAAGTGACATTGGTCGTCATGCCGAAGATCTCCAGCGGCAGGGTGTTGTAGCTGCCGGCGGTGAGCAGGGTGCGGGCGAATTCGTCGTAGGACAGCGTGAAGCCGAACAGCGCCACGCCGATCAGCGAGGGCGCGATGATCGGCAGCACCACGTGGCGGATGGTCTGCCAGGGCGTGGCGCCCTGGTCGCGCGCGGCCTCCTCGAAGGAGGCGTCGAACCGGTTGAACACCGCGAACATGATCAGCAGGCCGAAGGGCAGGGTCCAGGTGAGCTGGGCGCCGAAGCCGGAGGTGGACCAGTGCACGTTCAGCCCGGCGATGTTGAAGATCAGCCCCACCCCCAGCGACACCAGGATGGAGGGAATGATCAGCGAGGTGACGATGAGCAGGAACAGGACGCCCGAGCCGCGGAACTTCTTGCGAAAGGCGAGCCCGCCCATCACGGAGACCACCACGGTCACCACCATCACCATGAGCCCCAGCACCAGGCTGCGCCCGAAGCTGCCCCAGATGTCGCCCACCGCCTGCTGCTCGAACAGGTCCGCGAACCAGTGCAGCGAGACGCCGTTCATCGGGAAGGTGAGCCCACCCTGCGGCCCCTGGAAGCTCAGGATGGCGATGGTGATCGTCGGCCCGTAGAGGAACAGCACGAACAGCGCGAAGATCGCGCCGAGGACGTAGAAGGAGCGCGGGCGCGGTTCCATCTCAGAGCTCCTTGCGGATGTCGACGAAGCGCAGCATCGCCGAGATCATGATGAGGACGGTGAGCAGCAGGATCACCGCGTCGGCGGCGGCGGCGGGGTATTGCAGCAGCGCGATCTCGTTGGAGATCATCCGCCCCACCGAGGCGGACTGGCCGCCGGACATGAAGCGCACGGTGATGAAGTCGCCCATCACCAGCGTGACCACGAAGATCGAGCCGATCATGATGCCGGGCTTGGTGAGCGGTATGATCACGTTCCACAGGATCTGGCCGCCGGTGGCGCCCGCGTCCCGCGCCGCCTCGATCAGGGATTTGTCGATGCGCATCATGGTGTTGAAGATCGGCACCACCATGAAGAGCGTGTAGAGATGCACGAAGGCGAGCACCACGGCGAAGTCGGAGAACAGCAGCCATTCCACCGGCTCCGAGACGATCCCGAGATCGAGCAGCACCGAGTTCGCGATGCCGTTGCGGCCCAGGAACGGGATCCAGGAGATCATCCGGATGATGTTCGAGGTCCAGAACGGGATGGTGCAGAGCAGGAAGAGCGCGATCTGCCAGGTCTGGGTGCGCACGTGGAAGGCGAGGAAATAGGCCACCGTGAAGCCGATCGCCAAGGTGAACACCCAGGTGAGCACCGTGTACATCAGCGTGTTGAGATAGACCGAGAGCGTCACCGGCGAGGTGAGCAGGAACTGGTAATTGTCCCACAGGAAGGCGGGGTAGAAGGACCACTCGGTGGAACCCCAGAAGCTCACCACCACGATGGTGATCACCGGCAGCACCAGGAAGAAGCCCAGCACCAGCACCAGCGGCGAGGCGAGCGCCCAGGCGGTGACCGCCTCGGGGACGCGGTAGAGCCCGGTGGCCCGGGCGGGGGCCGTTGCGGGCGCGGTGATCTCGATGTCGCTCATCCTCGGCGCTTCCCTTGCTCTTGAGGGCCCGCGCCGTGGCGCGGGGAGGTGTCGGGCGGGCCGGCGGCCGGTGGAGCCGCCGGGTGGTGTCTGTCGTCTCCCGGGTGGCGCGGGAGGGCGGCCGCCGGGGGTGCCGACCGCGTCGGAGAGGGGCTGCGCCCCCCGCCTCCGCGACGGCGTCGGGTCCCTTCGGGCCCCTCCGGCGCGGGCTCCGGCCGGGCGCTGCCCTCGCGGCTCTGCGCGGCGGCCGGAGCGGGCGCACCGGGTGCGCAGCACCCGGCCGGGCCCAAAGTGCAGGACACCGACAGGTGGCCGGAGCACGGGAGGGCTCCCGGTGATGACCGGCTTGCGGACCGGGGGCAATCGCGGGATCTTCCGTGCCTCGTGCCTCGTGCCTCGTGCCTCGTGCCTCGTGCCTCGTGCCTCGTGCCTCGTGCCTCGTGCCTCGTGCCTCGTGCCTCGTGCCTCGTGCCTCGTGCCCCGCTGGCCGGATGCCTGCGAGGACGTCCGGCGGCGGGGGTGGTTGCGGAGGCCTGCGCGCCGGGGCGGCAGGCCTCCGCCTGGCCGTCAGGCGGCGATGAACTCGTTCCACTTGCGAACCATGTACTGGTTCTCGTCCATCACCGAGTTCCAGCAGGCCACGTGGCCCATGCGCTCCTCGAAGGAGCCGCCGTCACGGGTGGCGCCGGCCTTCTCCATCACCTGGCCCTGCGGGTTCACGATGTCCTCCTGCGCGGGCTTGCCCTCGAACCAGTAGCCCCACTCGTCGGCGGTCATGAATTCCTTCGAGGTCTCGGGCACGGCGGAGTAGTAGCCCTGGCGCATCAGGAAGCCGCCGACCCAACCGGAGAGATACCAGTTGATGTACTCGTAGGCTGCCTCCAGCTCGAGGCCCGAGAGGTTCTTCGACAGGCCGATCCCGCCGCCCCAGGAGCGGTAGCCCTCCTTCAGCGGCTGGTAGACGCAGGGAATGCCCTTGGTCTTCACTGCGGTGATGGCGGGCGACCACATGGACTGGATCACCACCTCGCCGGAGGCCATCAGGTTCACGCTCTCGTCGAAGCTCTTCCAGAAGGCGCGGAACTGGCCGGCCTTCTTCGCCTCGGTGAAGATCGCCATGGTCTTGTCGATCTCCTCGCGGGTCATGTTGCCCTTGTCGCCGTAGGAGATCTCGCCCATCGCCTCGCAGACCATCGCCGCGTCCATGATGCCGATGGAGGAGATGTCGAGGATCGAGGCCTTGCCCTTGAACTCGGGGTTCAGCAGCTCGGTCCAGCTGGAGATCGGGCGGCCGATCAGGTCGGGGCGGATGCCCAGCGTGTCGGCGTTGTAGATGGTGGGGATCAGGGTCATCCAGCCGGTCTCGTGATCGGCGAAGGTCGTGCCGTCCGGCCCGTCCACGAAGCCCACGGTGTGCGGCGCGGTGCCCTGCGCGATCACGCTCCCCGGGGTGAGCTTGCCGGATTTGAAGATGCCCACGATCTTGTCGTAGTTCTTGATCTTGGAGACATCCATCGGCTGCAGGTTGCCCGACGGCCAGACCTTCTTGCAGATCCAGTACTCGATGTCGGCAATGTCGAAGCTGTTGGGCTGGGTGGCGGCGCGCTGGGTGACGGAATCGGAATCGAGCGCGGTCATCTCCAGGGTGAAGCCGAGGTCCTCCTTCACCTTCTGCGCCACCTCGTTGAGGTTCGACACGCCGGTGCCGAACTGGCGCAGGGTCACGTCCTTGATGTTCTGGGCCCAGATCATCGGCGCGCCGATCGTGGAGCCGGCCGCGAAGGTGGCCGTCGCGGCGGCACCCTTGAGGAGGCTGCGCCGGCTCACTCCGGTCTTTGTCATGGTCATGGGTCTTGTCCTCTTCCCTGTTGGAGGTTCTTTGTTCAGCTGGCCAGCGGATGCAGGTCCGCGGGGTTCCATGAAAGGGTCACCGGGTCTCCCGGCCCCAGCGGGGCGGCGTAGAACTCCGCCTCCGGCACCATCGCGGTGAGATCGTCCGCGCCGGCGGTGCGCAGCGCCACGCTCACGCTGTGACCCTGGAATTCGATGCCGCTCACGATGGCGGCCAGCCCGGCGCCGCCGCGGCTCACCGCGAGGCGGTCGGTGCGGATGGCGTGACGGCGGCCGCCGTCGGTGAGCACGTTGTGCCCGCCCATGAAGCGGGCGACGAACTCGGTGACGGGCGCGTTGAAGATCTCGCGCGGCGTGCCGGCCTGCTCGATCTTCGCGCGGTTCATCACCACGATCATGTCCGCCAGCGCCAGCGCCTCGTCCTGGCCGTGGGTCACGTGCACGAAGCTGATGCCGAGCTCGCGCTGCAGGCGCTTGAGCTCGGAGCGCATGCGGATGCGCAGGAACGGGTCGAGCGCGGAGAGCGGCTCGTCGAGCAGCAGGATCTGCGGCTCGGTGATCAGCGCGCGGGCCAGCGCCACGCGCTGCTGCTGCCCGCCGGAGAGCTGCGCCGGCAGCCGGTCCGCATAGGCCGAGATGTCCACCAGCTCCAGCAGCTCGCCGGCGCGGCGGTGGCGGGTGGGCTTGTCCACGCCCTTCATCTTGAGGCTGAAGGACACGTTGTCGATCACGCTCAGGTGCGGGAAGAGCGCGTAGCTCTGGAACATCATCGCGGTGCCGCGCCTTGCCGGGGGCAGGGCGCCGATGCGCTGGCTGCCCAGCAGGATGTCGCCGTCGCTCACGCTCTCGTGGCCGGCGATCATCCGCAGCGTGGAGGACTTGCCGCAGCCCGAGGGCCCCAGCAGGCAGCAATAGGTGCCCGCCGGCACCAGCAGCGATATCGCGTCGACCGCCACGGTCTCCCCGTAGCGCTTGGTCAGCGCGACCAGTTCGAGATCAGATGCCTGGCGCATGGGTTTCTCCGCTGCCGTTCCGGAACCGTCTCCCCGGGGCCATGCAAAGCCCGTGCCAATTGTTTACAATCTTTTAACACATTGAACGGAATGTGAAATCTCAGGTGGCTGGCCGCAGGCCGATTCCGGGCTGCGCGAAGATTGAGCAGATTGCCAACAATATGATGGAAGATTGCACACAATTCCCGCTTGTGCCGGCGGCTGGCGGGATTACATTCGTGCGCATGCAGGGTCGGCCGCCTGCCAGTCCGGCCGTTTGCAATGGATGGACCGACTTGGCCAAGGACAGCCTTGAGACAGCGCCGCCCGTCGAGACCGTGAAGCGGGATCTGATGCGCGCCATTCTCGACCACCGGCTGCCCCCCGGCACCCGGCTCACCGAGGAAGCGGCGGCAGCGCATTACGGCGTGGGGCGCACGGTGGTGCGCACGGCGCTGCTCTCGCTCGCGCATGACGGGCTCGTCACCATCGAGCGCAATCGCGGCGCCTTCGTCGCCCGCCCGGCCCCGCAGGAAGCGCGGGAGGTGTTCGAGGCCCGCTCGCTGCTGGAACCGCGCGCCGCCCGGCTCGCCGCGCAGCGCGCCACCCCCGCCGACATCGAGGACCTGCGCCGCCACCTGAGGGAGGAGCACGGCGCGCTCGCCGCGGGGGACACCGGCAGCGCCGTCCTCCTCTCCGGCCAGTTCCACACCCGCATCGCCGAGATCGCCGCGCAGGAAACCATCGCCAGCTTCGTGCGCGCCCTCGTCTCGCGCTCCTCGCTGGTGATCGCGCTCTACTGGCGCCGGCGCGACACCGTGTGCGAGAGCCATGCCCACCATGAACTGCTGTCGGCCATCGGCCGGGGAGACGGCGCCGCCGCGGAGGAACTGATGCAGAGCCACCTCGTGGATCTCCTGTCCGGGCTCGACCTGTCGGACGGCATCCGCCCCGTCTCCAGCCTCGCCAAGGCGTTGCAGGGATGATGGACATCCGTCCGGTGCGGCAGGACGAAATGCCGCTGATCCTGGGCTGGGCCCGGGACGAGGGCTGGAACCCGGGGCTGGACGATGCCGCGATGTTCCATGACGCGGACCCGGAGGGCTTTCTCGTCGGCCACATTAGGGGAGAGCCGGTCGCCGCCATTTCCGTGGTGCGCCAGGGCACGTCCTACGGCTTTCTCGGGCTCTACATCGTGCCGCCGAAATGGCGCCGCCGCGGCCTCGGGCTGGAGATCTGGAAGGCGGGCATGGAGCGGCTGGAGGGCCGGGTCGTCGGGCTCGACGGCGTGCCGGAGCAGCAGGACAACTACCGTCTCTCCGGCTTCGAGGAAGCGCATCAGAGCCACCGCTACACCGGCCTGCTTCCCAGCTACATGGGCCGCGCCAACGTCGAGCCGGTGGGGCACAGGAACCTCGCGCCGGCGCTCAGCTTCGACCGCAAGGTCGCCGGGGTGCAGCGCACTACCTACATCGGCCGGATGCTGACCGACAGCGTCACCCGCCGCTCGGTGGCAGTGGTCGACGGCGGCGTGCTGCACGGGCTCGCAACCGCGCGCTTCTGCGACACCGGGGTGAAGATCGGCCCGCTGCTGGCCTATGACGGCGACGTGGCGCTCCAGCTCATCTCCGGCCTCGCGCCCTGGATCGGCCGTGTGCCTGTGTCCATCGACGTGCCCTCGCCGAACCATGAAGGCGTGAAACTGGTGACCGGCCTGGGCCTGAAACCGGTGTTCCAGACCGCGCGGATGTATCGCGGCCCGGCGCCGAAGGCCGACATCTCCCGCTGTTTTGGCATCGCCACGCTGGAACTCGGCTGAAACCTGGGGCACCGGCTGGCGCCGCGACCGGGCCCGGCGGCATTCATTGCCTGCGGATGGACCCTTGCGGCAGGTCCGGTGCGCAAGCACGCCCGCCTCTCCGCCTCTCCGCCTCTCCGCCTCTCCGCCTCTCCGCCTCTCCGCCTCTCCGCCTCTCCGCCTCTCCGCCTCTCCGCCTCTCCGCCTCTCCGCCTCTCCGCCTCTCCGCCTCTCCGCGTTGGTCGGGCGCTCGGGGGCTGATGTCCCCAGCCATTGGCCGGAGGTCCGGGCGGGGCCATGCCCCGGGAGACGCCACGATCGCGCTGGAACACGGCCTGCCGCCGGTCCCGTCAGGGGCGCGGCTGCCGGGGCAGGGGCGCCCGGGGCCGCTTCTCGGCGTGGCGGCCGGTGGGCCAGCGGCCGCGCCTCGACCGGGGCAGCACCGGTCTGGTCCTGCGTCGGGACAGGGTCGGGACCCCGTGCGGCGGGGCCGGTTCGCGCCGGGGCGCTGCTCCGGAGGACGGCGGGCGATGGCCCCGCGTTGCGCGGGGGTCAGCCCCGGGCCAGTTTCCGCCACGCCCCGAAGTGCAGCCCGACGGCGACGAACACCCCGTAGAGGGTCATCGCCACGGCCACGAGCAGGAGCAGCCGGTCGGGCGTGAGCCCTCCCGCTCCCCCGAGCAGGGCAATGCCGCCGGCCACGATCACGAAGCGCAGCACCGCGCCGAGCACCGGCATCGCCAGCGTTTCCAGCCCCTGGCTGGCGCAGTAGAGGCACAGCCCGAGACCGAAGAAGAAATAGAGCGGGCTCACCCGGCCGAGGTAGGCGGAGGCCGCGGCCGCCACGTCCGGATCCGTGGTGAACAGGCTCCACCACAGCTGCGGCCAGAGCGCCAGCACGCTGCCCAGCACCCCCATCGCCACCGAGGTGAGGAGCGCGCCCGTCCAGGCGGTGCGCACCGCCAGCCCTGCCTTTCCGGCGCCCAGCAGCGTGCCCGACACCACCATGAGCGAGCCGCCGACCCCGAAGATGATCGGGATCACGGTGAGTTCGAGGCGCGCGCCGATGCCGTAGCCCGCCAGCCATTCCGGCCCGAACCGCCCGAAGGCGGCGGTGACCACGATGGCGTAGAGGATGGTGATGGTGGACTGCCCGCCCGCCAGCATGCCCGCGCGCAGCAGCCGGCCCGCGCCGCTGAGCCCGCCCCAGCCGTAGGCGGACAGCCGCAGCTCCCGCCCCGGGCGTGACAGCACCACCGCCAGGAAGCTGCAGCCCGCCGCATAGGCCAGCACCAGCGCCCCGGCGGCTCCGGGCACGGCCCAGCTTTCCGGGGCGAAGCGCAGCGCCTGGATGCACAGGAAATGGGTGCTCACCACGGTGAAGGAGCCCATCAGCGGCCGGACCATGTCGCCCGAGCCGCGCAGCGCCGCCCCCATCATGTTGTAGAGCCAGAGCAGCACGATGCCGGAAAACAGCACCTGCGAATAGGTGACCGCCGCGTCCAGCACCGGCCCCTCGCCCCCCATGAGGGAGAACAGCATGCGGCCGAGCCCCAGGATGAGCACCGTCTTGATCAGCCCGGCCGAGGCGGCGATGAGCAGCGCGAGGCGCAGCACCACGTTGGCGCGGCGCAGATCCCCCGCGCCGAGCGCCCGGGCGATGGCCCCGGAAATCGCCCCGCCGATGGCGCCGCCCGCCAGCATCAGCGACAGCATGTAGCAGGGAAAGACGAGGCTTGCCGCGGCGAAGGGCACCGGGCCCGCGTGGCCGAGGAACGCGCCCTCCACCATCACCAGAACCGACTGGATCAGCGTCGCCCCCATCCCCGGAATGCAGAGCCGGAACAGCGTGGCGAGCGGGCGGTCCAGCAGGCGGCGCCGCGCCTCCTGCGAGCCGCGGCGAGGCCCTGCGGCGGGGGCGGTGGTGGCCATGTCGGGGAACCCTTGGAGAGGCACGGGGAGAGGGGGCGCCGCGGGACCGCATGCGCGGGGGAGGATGGGCGCCGGAGGCCGGACCGGGCGGCAGGCTCAGGGCGGGGCGGTTTCGTCCTCGGCCTGGTGCAGCAGGCGGGAGGCCTGGTCCAGCATCCGGTCCAGTTCGGTCTTGCCCGATTGCCCGAGCAGGCGCGAGACCTCGGCCTGCGCCCCGGCCCAGAGCGGCTCGGCAAGGGCGATGCGGGCCTGGCCCGCGTCGGTGATTCGCACTGCCTTGGTGCGGCCGTCGCAGCCCTGGCCGATGGAGATCCAGCCTTCGGCCGCCAGCGGCGACAGGGCCCGGGTGATGGAGCTGCGCTCGGCCCCCACCGCGTCGGCCAGTTCGGCGATGCACAGCGGGCCGCGCGTGCGGATGGTGTCGAGCAGGGTCATCTGGGTGCCCTTCAGACCCGCCTCGCGCAGCGCGGCGTCATAGATCTGCGAGATCTGCCGCGCGAGGCGGCGCACCCGGAAACATGTGCAATCAGGATCCATGCACCTACACTAATGCGTATGCACGGGTCGGGCAAGCGCAGGGCGCCTGCGCCGCCCGCCCTGCGCGGCGCCGGTGTCAGGCCTCGAGGATCGATTCGAACAGTTCGACCTGCGGGTGCCCCAGCGTCATCGGCTTGTTCTGCCCGGCCCCGGCATGGGCGCGGCGGAACTGCTCGGACTTCGTCCAGGCCTCGAAGGCGGCGCGGTCCGCCCAGATGGTGTGCGAGGCGTAGAGCGTGTGGTCCTCTGCCGCCGGGCCCTTGAGCAGGTGGAACGAGACGAAGCCGGGCACTTCGTGGAGGTGGCTCTCGCGGCTGCGCCAGACCTCCTCGAAGGTCTCGGTGGCCTCGGGCAGCACCCGGAAGCGGTTCATGGCGAGGAACATGGCGTGTCTCCTGTGTGGTGTGCCGGCGCGCGGGCCGGCCTGCGGTCATCGGGGCGCTTGGCCCGGAACGGGTGTCGGGGGCGCGCCGTAGCTCGGCAGGATGCGCAGCGTGCCGTCCGGCCCGGTTTCGACGCGGACCTCTGTAGCGTAGAGCTGCCCGAGGCGCGAGGGGGTGCAGACCGTGCGCGGCGGCCCGAGCGCCACCAGCCGCCCGGCCTCCATCAGCCCGATCCGGTCCGCGAAGGCGGCGGCGAGGTTGAGGTCATGCAGCACCGCGACCACGCCTGCGCCGGCCCGGGCCTCGGCCGCCGCCAGCCGCATGGTGACGATCTGCTGGGCGATGTCGAGGCTGGCGGTGGGCTCGTCCAGCAGCAGCCAGTGGCCGCCGCCGAGCAGCCGCCCGGCGCGCAGCTGCGCCAGTGTCCGGGCGAGGTGGGCGCGCAACTGCTGCCCCCCCGACAGGCGGGAGAGCGGGACCCGCGCCCGTGCCTCCAGCCGCGTGTCCGCGAGCACGCCGGAGACCAGCCGCCGGGCCTCCGCCGGGGCGATCTCGCGCGGAATGCCCAGCCCGGCCAGGGCCTCGACGGTGAAGGGCAGGGCGCTGGCCGGGGCCTGTTCGAGCACCGCCCGGGCCCGGGCCAGCCGCGCCGGGGAGAGGGAGGTGACGGGCGCGCCGGAAAGCCGCGCCGCGCCGGTGTCGGGCCTCCGGTCGCCCGCCAGGAGCGAGAGCAGGCTGGACTTCCCCGCGCCGTTCGGGCCGCAGAGCGCCAGCAGCTCGCCCGGGTGCACGGCGAGGGTGATGTCCTGCAGCACCCGCCGTCCGGACAGGACGAGGCCGGCGCCCTCCAGCGTGAGGGCGGCGGGATCAGCCATGCAGCCCTCCCCGCCGCCGCAGCAGCAGCCACAGGAAGAACGGCCCGCCGATGAGGCTGGTCGCCAGCCCGATGGGCGGCTCCGCCGGCGGGATGGCGAGGCGGGTTGCGAGGTCGGCCAGCATGAGGAGCGCGGTTCCCGTGAGCGCGGAGACCGGCAGCACCGCCCGGTGCCCCGGCCCGCACATCAGCCGGGCGAGATGTGGCGCGACCAGGCCGATGAAGCCGATCGGCCCGGCCGCCGCGGTGGCCGCGCCGGTGGCGAGCGCGGTCCAGAGCCCGGCGCGGAACTTGGCGCGCTCCACGTCCAGCCCGGCGTGGAAGGCGGCGCGCTCGCCAAGCTGGAACAGGTCCAGCGCGCCGGCCAGCGGCAGGAAGCGCGTGGCGGCCAGCGCGCTCACGCCGAGCGCCACCAGCGCCACCGGCCAGCCGGCGCCGCCGAGCGAGCCCATCTGCCACAGCGACAGGGTGCGCAGGGCGACGTCGTCGCTCACGTAGATCAACCCGCCGATGCCGGCGAAGGCGATGGCATTCACCGCCACCCCGGCAAGGATGAGCGTGGCCACCGAGGTGCCGGCCCGGTTCCGGGCGGCGAGAAACACGAAGGCCGTCACCGCTCCGGCCCCGGCGAAGGCGCCCAGCGGCAGCAGGTAGGGGGCGAGACCGGCGGGGATGCCGCGCGCCCCGCCCATGAGCACGATCACGCTCACCGCGCCGAGCGCCGCGCCGGCGGTGACGCCGATCAGGCCCGGGTCGGCCAGCGGGTTGCGCAGCACGCCCTGCAGCGTGGCGCCCGACAGCGCCAGGCTGGTGCCCGCGGCCAGCGCCAGCACCACGCGCGGCGCGCGGATCTGCAGCAGGATGGCCTCATGCGCGGGGCTGCCGTGGCCGGTGAGCACCGCGAGCATCTCGGCGGGCGAAATCGCCACGGGCCCCAGCCCCAGCCCGGCGAGGGCCAGCACGACGGTCGCCAGCACCAGCAACGGTACCAGCAGCGCCCGGCCGGGGCCGGAGCTCACCGGCAGGTCCGCGGTTTCAGAGGCCAAGGCGGTCCGCATCCTCGGGATGCAACGCGCGCATCAGCGCGCGCACCGCCTCCGGTGTGCGCGGCCCGAAGCCGACCAGCAGCATCCCGTCCATGGCGATCAGCCGCCCGGCTTGCCCGGCAGGGGTCTGGGCGATGTCGGGCCGCGCGAGGATGGCCTGCGCGCCGCCGTAGCGCCCGAGGAAATCGCTCATCATCAGCACCGCGTCCGGGCGTGCGGCGATGATGGCCTCCATTGTCATCGGCCGGTAGCCTTCGATGCCCTCCACCGCGTTCACGCCGCTGGCGAGGCGGATCATCTCCTCCGCCTCCGTGCCGGCACCGGCCACCAGCGGGGCGCCCTCCTGCAGCGCCAGGATGAAGAGCACGCGGGGGTGCGTGGCCAGCCCGTCGGCGAGGCCGGCGAGCCGGGTCATCCGGGCCTGGTACTCCGCGATGAGCGGCGCCGCGCGCTCCGACAGGCCGAGCGCGTCGGCGACGAACTGCATCTTGCGCGGCACGATGTCGGCGGCGGTGCCGGACGGCCCGGTCCCGATCGCCAGCCCGGCGGCGCGCAACTGCTCGAGCACCGCCGGCGGGCCGGCCTCGGCGCCGGCCAGCATCAGGTCCGGCGCCTGGGCGAGGATGCCCTCCGCGGGCAGGGCGCGCAGGTAGCCCACCCGGGGCAGGGCGGCCGCCTCGGGCGGAAAGTTCGAGGTGGTGTCCACCGCGATCACCCGGTCGCCGGCGCCCAGGGCGAAGGCGATCTCGGTGAGGTCTCCGCCCGCGATCACCACCCGCTCCTGTGCGGCCGCGGCGAGGGGGGCGAGCAGCGCCAGCCCGGCGAGGGCCAGGGCCGGAAACGCCCGCGCCCGGGCCGGCAGCCCTCCTCCGGTCCGGGCGCGGATCATGCCGGCACCGGCGCGCCGAGGCCGGCCGCGATGGCCCGCCAGTCCTCCCGCTCCGGCTGGCCGGGCTTGCGCGCCCCGAAGACCATGCAGAAGCAGAAGCCGGTGTCGTCGAACAGCTCCACCGAGGTCACGATGCCGTCGGCGGTGGGTTTTCGCACCAGCCAGGCTGCGGCGACCGCATCGGTGCGCAGGTGCAGGTTGAAGCGCGGGTCGAGCACGTTGATCCAGGGGCCGTGGGGGCGGATGGTTTCCACCGGGCCGGTGTGGATCTGGATCGTGCCGGCGTTGCCGACGAAGATCATGATGGGCAGGCCCGCGGCGGCGCAGGTTTCCAGCAGCCGGGTTTCGGCGCCGGGGCCGAGGGGCAGCGCGTGCTCCGGCCCCGCGAGGCGCAGCGCCTGCTGGCGGCCGACGTCGTGCCGGCGCAGCAGGCCGAAGAATTCATGCGTGTCGGTCATCGCCGCCCAGTCGGCGCGCAGGGCGGCGACATCGATGGCGCTGTCCGGGCGGTCCGGCCGGGAGGGTGCGGCGGGCGTCACGGTCAGCGGCGCACTGGCGGCGGCTTCGGCGGGCAGCTCCCAGGTCTCGATCAGCGCGTCGAAGGCGATGCGGTCCGTGGCGTCGGTGGCGTAGATCTTCTGGATCGCGGTGCCGCTCGCGTCGAAGAACTGCAGCGAGAGGCGGTTGCCGGAGGCGACCTCCTCCTCCACCGCGAAGCCCGAGGCCCAGCGGTTCAGGAACAGGCGCAGGTCGATCTCGGCGCCGAGCACGAAGGCGGCCCCGCCCTCGACGTTCAGCGCCTCGAACCGGCCGTGGCGTTCGTGCACGCAGGCCTCGTTGCGGGTGAGCGACATGATGTCGCCGACGCCGGGCAGCGCCTCGATCACCGGGGCGAAGCCGCGCTCGGGGTGCGGGCGCAGCCGGCGCGCCTGCCCGCCGGCGCGCTTGGCGTCGACGAGCAGCGCTTCGGGAACGCCGAGAGCGGCGGCGGCGTCGCGCGCGCGGCGCGTCCCGCCGTCCGCGACGAGGGCCGTGTAACGGTCGAACAGGGCGGCGGGATCGGGCGAATCGAGCATAAGGGTCCATCCTCGGAGGTGGGCCCGGGCAGCGCGAAGCCAGCGCAGCGACCGGGCAGGCACGGGGCGCTGGCTCTCCGCACGGCCCTGGCGGGGGCGGGTGGCTCGACAGCTTCAGCTAGCGTATTCCGATTAAAATTGTCAACATGGCCCTGCGCGGTGAATTGACTAACAAGAGTGTTTTTGTCAGGTTAATCGCCGGGGTCGGGGCGATGCACCGGCCCGGCGAATGGCAGCGTGCGGGGAGATCCGATGATCATCTATCTCGAAACGGCGGCGGCGCGGGGACGTCGCCGCGCATCCGGGCCGGCCGACCGCCCCGAGGCGCCGCACCGGCCGTGGCGCGGGGAGGGGGTCGACCTGCTGCGTGACAGCCTGACCTGGCTGGTTCCGGTGGAGATGTCGATCGAACATCTGCTCGACCGCCTGGAGGCGCCGCGATGACCGACGACCCGCGCCCGGCCGACCTCCCCGCCGCCCCGGAGGTGTCCGAGGACCCGCTGCGGGTGTTCGACACCGCTCCGCGCCACGAGGTGCGGGACCTCACCGCCGGCGGCTCGGAGGCGGTGATCCTGCTCGACGGCAAGAGCTACCTGCTGCGCATCACCCGCCAGGGCAAGCTGATCCTCACCAAGTAGCGCCCGCGCCGCCGGTCACCACGCGTGACGGCGGGGCAGGGCGGGACGCGGCCCCGCCGGATGCGCTGCATCCGGCGACGGAGCGGCTTGCCGCTCCGCGACCGGGGCATGCCCCGGTCATGGGCCGCTGCGTGGCGCTCTCCCCGACCCGTGCGCCTGGCGGCGGCCAGTGGGGCGTTGCGCTATATTTCGGCACCGGTGCCATTATTGGTTTCGTTCTGTGCATACCGGGGGAATGGCCCGCCCTTATTTCGGGCATGGGCATTGACTGGTCAGTCAATTTCCGAATGATGAAGCTCAGTTCCTGAGCGGAGTTCCCACGTGACCGACCACCCGCACCTTCGCGCCTCCCACGCCCGGCGGCCCTGCGCCGCGTCTGGGTCCAGGCCCCTCTCCCGTGTCGTGCGCCCGATTCCGGCGGGGGCCTGATGCCGGCGGTCCTTCTGGCCTACATCCGCTGGGTGGAGCGCGTGAACCGGGTGATCGGCCGCGCGGCCATGTACCTGATCTTCGCGATGATGGGCATCCTGCTGTGGTCCTCGGTGTCGAAGGGCTTCTTCCAGCCCTCGCTCTGGACGCTGGAGATGGCCCAGTTCGTGATGGTGGGCTACTACATCCTCGGCGGCCCCTACTCCATGCAGCTCGGCGACCATGTGCGCATGGACCTGCTCTACGGCCGCTGGAGCCCGCGCGCCAAGGCCTGGGCGGACGGCATCACCTGCCTGTGCCTGATCGTCTACCTCGCCCTCCTGTTCTACGGCGCCGTCTCCAGCACCTCCTACGCGCTGCAATACGGCGAGCGCAGCTACTCCAGCTGGCGGCCCTACATGGCGCCGATCAAGCTGGTGATGTGCGTCGGCATCTTCCTGATGCTGCTGCAGGCCACCGCCGTCTTCCTGCGCGACATTGCCCGCATCCGCGGCGAGGAGATCGCATGAGCTACGAGATGATCGCGCTCACCATGTTCGCCTCGCTCATGGTGATGCTGCTGACCGGGCAGCGCGTGTTCGGCGCCATCGGCTTCGTGGCGGTGGTGGCCTCGCTGCTGCTCTGGGGCGACGGGGGCTCCGAGCTCGCCTTCTCCGCCGCGATGAAGCTGATGAAATGGTATCCGCTGCTCACCCTGCCGCTGTTCATCTTCATGGGCTACATGCTGTCGGAGAGCGGCATCGCGAGCGATCTCTACCGCGCCTTCCACGTGTGGTTCGGCGGGCTGCGCGGCGGGCTTGCCATCGGCACCATCGGGCTGATGGTGGTGGTCTCGGCGATGAACGGGCTCTCGGTCGCCGGCATGGCCATCGGGGCGACCATCGCGCTGCCCGAGCTGCTGCGCCGGGGCTATGACAAGGTGATGGTGACGGGGGTGGTGCAGGCCGGCTCCTCGCTCGGCATCCTGGTGCCGCCCTCGGTGGTGCTGGTGCTCTACGGCATGATCGCGCGCCAGCCGGTGGGGCAGCTGTGGCTGGCGGGCGCCGTGCCCGGGCTGCTCATGGCCGGGCTCTTCGTGGCCTATATCGCGGTGCGCTGCTGGCTGCAGCCGTCGCTCGGGCCGGTGCTGCCGGCCGCGGAGCGCCGCATGCCGCTGTCCGAGAAGCTCGGCCTGCTGCGCGCCGGCATCCTGCCGCTGGCGATCTTCTTCCTGATGACCGGCCTGTTCCTGATGGGGGTGACGAGCCTGGTGGAAAGCTCCGCCGTCGGCGCCCTCTCCGCCACCGGCGCGGCGCTGATCCGCGGCCGCCTCACCCGCAAGGTGATGGAGGACACCCTGCGCCAGACGCTGGGCATCTCCTGCATGTTCATGTGGATCATCCTCGCCGCGCTGTGCTTCGGCCAGGTGTTCGACGGGGTGGGCGCCGTGCGCTCCATCGAGACGCTGTTCGTGGACGAGTGGGGCCTCAGCCCCTGGGAAGTGCTGATCCTGATGCAGGTCACCTACATCATCATGGGCACCTTCCTCGACGACACCGCGATGCTGGTGATCGTGGCGCCGCTGTTCATTCCGCTGGTCGGCGCGCTGGGCTTCGACCTGGTGTGGTACGGCGTGCTCTACACCATCACCTGCCAGATCGCCTACATGACGCCGCCCTTCGGCTACAACCTGTTCCTGATGCGGGCGATGGCGCCGCCGGAGATCTCGCTGGGCGACATCTACCGCTCCATCCTGCCCTTCGCGCTCATCATGCTGCTGGCACTGGCGCTGGTGATGCTGTTTCCGCAAATCGCGCTGTGGCTGCCGCAGCACGTCCAGACGCGGGGCTGAGCCTCCCGCGCGCCGTTTCAAAACAGGGAGATAAAGGCAATGACCAAGAGACGCGACTTTCTGCTCGGGGCGGCCGCCGCCGCCACCGGAACCACCCTCGCCGCGCCCTACGTGAAGGCGCAGAGCCCGATCAAGTGGCGGCTGCAGACCTATGCCGGCCCGGCGCTGGCCGAGCACGTGATCAAGCCCTCCATCGACAGTTTCAACAAGGTGGCCCAGGGGCAGATGGAGATCGAGCTCTACTACGCGGACCAGCTTGTGCCCACGGGCGAGCTGTTCCGCGCCATGCAGCGCGGCACCATCGACGCGGTGCAGTCGGACGACGATTCCATCGCCGCTCCGGTGGATGTCTCCGTCTTCGGCGGCTACTTTCCCTTCGCCACGCGTTATTCGCTCGACGTGCCGGTGCTGTTCAACCAGTGGGGCCTGCGCGAGATCTGGGAGGAGGCCTACGGCGAGATCGACGGGGTGACCTGGCTCTCCGCCGGCGCCTGGGACCCGTGCCACTTCAACACCAAGGAGCCGATCCGCTCGCTGAAGGACCTGGAGGGCAAGCGTGTCTTCACTTTCCCCACCGCGGGCCGCTTCCTGTCGCGCTTCGGCGTGGTGCCGGTGACCCTGCCCTGGGAGGACGTGCAGGTAGCCATCCAGACCGGCGAGCTGGACGGCATCGCCTGGTCCGGCATCACCGAGGATTACACCGTGGGCTGGGCCGACGTGACGCCCTATTTCCTCACCAACAACATCTCCGGCGCCTGGTGCGGCAGCTATTTCGCCAACACCGAGCGCTGGGAGGAGCTGCCCGACCACCTCAAGGAACTGTTCCGCCTGTGCATGGACAGCTCGCACTACTACCGCCAGCACTGGTACTGGGGCGGCGAGGCGAAGCTGCGCGTGGAAGGCACGAAGATGGAGCTCACCTCCATTCCGGACGAGGAATGGGACACGGTGGAAACCGCCGCCCACGAGTTCTGGGACGAGATCGCCGGCGAGAGCGAGCGCAATGCCCGCGTGGTGCAGATCCTGAAGGATTACAACGCCGCCATGGTGAAGGCCGGCCGGCCCTACCGCTACGGCAAGGCCTGAGGGGCCTCGGTCAACGCCCCTGATTGCCCGGGCCTCTGGCCCGGGCAGCGCCTTCGGAAGGGGGAAACGGAGGGTCCGCGCAACCCGCCGATGCCCCTCGCCCGGGCGACCAGCCCGGGCAGCGCCCGACCCTCCCCCCGGGAGGGCGCTTTGGCGATGCCGCTCGCCGCACAGCCTTCGTCCGGGGCTATGGCATAAAGCGCTCACCACAAGCGCCCCCGCGCGCTCCCAGGGCCGGGCGCTGCCCTGTAGAGAGTGCGGCGAAGGGGACGTATGGGAGATCTGCTTCCGCTGCACGGGCTGATGCCTGCCCGCGCTCAGCGATCCCGCAGGCGGTCCATGATGCCGACCAGCTCGGTGGTGATTCCCGGCTCGGAGAGCGCGTGGCCCGCGGCCATCACCAGCGAGAGCTCCGATCCCGGCCAGGCCTGGTGCAGCGCCCAGGCGGCACGCGGCGGGCAGATCAGGTCGTAGCGGCCCTGCACGATGTAGCCGGGGATCTGTTCGATCAGCGGCATGTCGCGCAGGATCTGGCGGTCTTCCTCCAGAAAGCCGTGGTTCACGAAGTAATGGTTCTCCAGCCGGGCGAAGGCGCGGGCATATTCGCCCGCTCCGCCACGGCCCACCACCGGGCCCGGGTCCAGCGCGGCAAGCCCGCTCTCCCAGGCCACCCAGGCGCGGGCGAACCGCACCTGCTCCT
Organism: Paroceanicella profunda; assembly: GCF_005887635.2. Lineage (GTDB taxonomy): Bacteria > Pseudomonadota > Alphaproteobacteria > Rhodobacterales > Rhodobacteraceae > Paroceanicella > Paroceanicella profunda. Next base: position 2,018,089 of record NZ_CP040818.1, read on the forward strand.
CGTGGCTGGGCCCGAAGAGGCGGGCGTGGTAGGCGGCGATCAGGTCTCCCTGCTCCTCCTCGGGGATCATGTCGCGGAAGGTGGCCCAGCGTTCCGGCCAGAAGGCCCCGGCGGCACCGCCGTAGAACCAGTCCAGCTCCTCCTGCGTCATCAGGAACACGCCGCGCAGGATCAGCGCCTTCACCCGCTCCGGGTGCTTCTGGGCGTAGAGCAGCGAGAGCGTCGCGCCCCAGGAGCCGCCGAACACCGCCCAGGCGCCGATGTCCAGCCGCTCGCGGATGCGCTCGATGTCGCCCACGAGATGCCAGGTGGTGTTCTCCTGGATCGAGGCATGCGGGCGCGAGCGCCCGCAGCCGCGCTGGTCGAACAGGATCACGCGGTAATGGTCCGGGTCGAAGAAGCGGCGCATTCCGGGGCTGCAGCCGCCGCCGGGCCCGCCGTGGAGAATCACCACCGGCGCCCCTTTCGGATTGCCGCATTCTTCGACATAGATCGTGTGGCCGCCGGGCATCTCGAACAGGTGCATCCGGTAGGGTTCGAGCGGCGCGTAGAGACCTCGTCTCGGGTCTGCGCCATCATGTGTCACGTTTTCGCGCATGGTTGCACTATGTCATAACGCGTGCGCCGGGAAAATCCATACTCCCGAAGTCGGGCAGGAGAGAAAGATGCAAACAACCGTCGATACCGCAGAAATCGCCAAGTTCGAGGCGATGGCGGCGGAGTGGTGGGACCCGAAGGGCAAGTTCAAGCCGCTGCACATGCTCAATCCCTGCCGGCTGGGCTACATCGCCGACCAGGTCGCGGCGGAGTTCGGCCGCGACCTTTCCGCGCCCCGGCCCTTCGAGGGGCTGCGCCTGCTCGACATCGGCTGCGGCGGCGGGCTGCTGTGCGAGCCGATGGCGCGGCTGGGCGCCACCGTGACCGGGGTGGATGCCGCCCCGCGCAACATTCCCGTGGCGGAGATCCACGCCGCCCAGTCCGGGCTGGAGATCGATTACCGCACCGGCACGGCGGAGGAGATGGCCGCCGCCGGTGCGCAGTTCGACGTGGTGCTGAACATGGAGGTGGTCGAACACGTGGCCGACCCGCAGGCCTATCTCGACGCCTGCGCCGCCCTGCTGCGCCCCGGCGGCATGATGATCTGCTCCACGATCAACCGCAATCCCAAGAGCTTCGCCATGGCCATCGTGGGGGCGGAATGGGTGATGCGCTGGCTGCCCAAGGGCACGCATGAATGGCACCGGTTCATCACGCCGGACGAGCTGTTCGCGCTGATCTCGAAGGCCGGGCTGCAGCCGGTGGACCGCACGGGCTTCGTGTTCAACCCGCTCGGCTGGAGCTGGAGCCTGTCGCGGCGCGACCTGTCGGTGAACTACGTGACCACCAGCCTCAAGGCCGGCTGACGCGGCGCCCGGGCCTCCGGCACGGCGCAGGGGCGGGCGGGCTCCTCCAGCGGGCTGACGAAGGTCACCCGGTGGCCCTGCAGCCCGGCCAGCGTGTCGCCCAGCGTGTGACGGCTGAGCCAGCGCACGTCGCGAAACAGGGCCGGCGGCGCGGGGCAGCGGGCCCGCGCCAGCCCGATCAGCCAGTAGCCGCCGCCGGGGGTGGGCCCGAGCACGGCGTCGGACCGGCCGAGTGCTGCGAAGGCTTCCGCGATGTGCCGGCGGTCGATTCCCGGGATGCGCGGATCGACGACCAGCACCGGCCCCGGCCGGATGTCGCGCAGCAGGCGTGCCAGCGCCGCGCCCTGCCCGGCGGGAGAGCAGGGCGTGCGGCGCAGCGCCGGGCTGGCGGCGAGCACGGTCCAGCGCGGGTCATTGCCGAGCCGGCGCAGCAGCGCCCCGTCGCGCAGCCGGGCCAGCCCGCCGGGCAGCCGCGGGCCGGGGGCGGCACCGGTCGAGAAGCCCGGCGGGCCGGCTGCCGGCGTGTCGAGCAGCATCACCGTCTGGCGACGCGCCCTAGCCATTGCGCCCGTCCCGGGCCAACCCGCTGCCAGGCCGGCGCGCCGCCCTGGCCCCGAGGCCATGGCGCAGCAGGCCGGCCCAGTTCCGCGCGCCGCGGGTCCACCAGCCCTGGTCGAGATGGGGCTGGGCCGCGGCCGTCACCTCCGCGTCGATCGCCACGAGCTGCCCGGAGAGCGCCCGCGCCAGCGAGACATCCTCGAACCGTGCCGCCTCGGGATAGCCGCCGGCCCGCTCGTACAGGCCGCGCGGCACAAGCAGGCCCTGGTCGCCCATCGGCAGGCCGAACACGCGGGAGCGCCAGTTCGCCCAGCCCGCCACCAGCGCCGGCATCAGCCCCGGCGTGTCGAAGCGCAGGCGGAACCAGCCGGCCTTGCCCGGCCGGCTGCGGATATGGCTGCCGACGGCCTCGATCCAGCCCGGGCCGGGCACGCTGGCGGGGTGCAGTACCAGCAGCCAGCTTCCCCGCGCCACGGCCGCACCGGCTGCGAGCTGGTGGCCGCGCCCGCGCGGGCTGTGCACCAGCCGGGCGCCCAATTCGTCCGCCAGCGCCTCGATGCCGTCATCCGAGCCGCCGTCGGCGATGATCAGCTCCCGCACCAGCCCGGCGGCCAGCCCGTCGTAGAGCGCGCGCAGGCACGGCCCGAGGCGATCTGCCTCGTCCAGGGTTGGGATGATCACCGAAATCGGAGCGGACATGCGTGACGGTACCTTGTCATGGCTTTGTGGGATTTATACCTGTCGGAGCCGGGTTGTGCGACACCCGAGTTTGCCGACGGAGGCCGGAATCATGCCAGCGGAGTTTGACGGGGGCGCCCTCACGGGTGGTTTCATCGACGATACACGGAGCGTTCTGCGCCTGTCGGGGGCGGATGTGCGCGACTTCCTGCAGGGGCTGGTGACCAATGACGTGCGCCGCCTGGGGCCCGGAGCGCCGGTCTACGCGGCGCTGCTGAGCCCGCAGGGCAAGTTCCTGTTCGATTTCCTGCTGGTGGCCGATGGCGCGGACGTGCTGCTGGACACCGATGCCGAGGGTGCCGAGGCGCTGGCCCGGCGCCTGTCGATGTACCGGCTGCGCAAGGACGTGACCATCGCGGAGGCGGGGCTTTGCGTGGCGCTGCTGCCGCAGGGCGCCGCGGCGCCCGACGGCCCGATCGCCGTGGCCGACCCGCGTGACCCGGCGCTGGGCCTGCGTGTCTACGCCAGGCCCGCCGCCCTCGCCCTGCCGGCGGACGACGGGGCGGCCCGCGCCGCGCACGCGCTGCTGCGGGTGCGGCTGGGCGTGCCTGCCAGCGGGGCCGAGCTGCGCCGCGACGAGACCTTCATCCTCGAGGCCGGGTTCGAGCGGCTGCATGGTGTCGATTTCCGCAAGGGCTGCTACGTGGGGCAGGAGGTGACGGCGCGCATGAAGCACAAGACCGAGCTGCGCCGCGGCCTGGTGCGCCTGTCGGTGGAGGGGCTGGCCCCGCCGCCGGGCACCGAGATCACCGCGGATGGCCGGAGCGCCGGCACGCTGGGCAGCGTGGCCGGCGGCGAGGCGCTGGCGCTGATGCGCCTGGACCGGGTGAGCGGCGAGATGCGCGCCGGAGATGCCGTCCTGCGCCCCATCGAGGGCTGACCCGGGGCGGGGAACCCCGCCGCGCCTCCCGCGTTCCCCCGGCAGCATCAGCGGAAAGGAACACGCCATGACCGTTGCCTGCGAGGTGACCACGCTGTGGTTCGGGGATGACGGCGTCATCCCCAACAATCCCCGGCTTCCGGTGGTTCTCCTGCGCGCGGCCCTGCCGGCCGACGCCGGCGCGGCGCATGTCCGGAGCATTCACCAGCGCAATGGCTGGGGCGGAAACTGGGCCTATACGGTGTTCGATTACCATCACTGGCACCCGGATGCGCATGAGGTGCTGTCGGTCTCGCGCGGGGCGGCAGAGCTGATGCTGGGCGGGCCGCAGGGCGACCGGCTGGAGCTGCGTGCCGGCGACACGCTCGTCCTGCCCGCCGGCACCGGCCATTGCCGGCTGTCCGCCAGCGCCGATTTCGAGGTGTGCGGCGCCTATCCGCCGGGACAGGAGCACTACACGACCCGCCGGAACCGCCCCGCAGACCGCCGCGACGGCCCCGAGCAGATCGCCCGCGTGCCCCTGCCGGACCGCGACCCCGTCTTCGGCGACGCCGGCCCCCTGACACGCGCCTGGTCGCGCTGATCCGCGCGCGACGCCCGGCCCGCCGGCCTTCGGAGCAGGTGTCTACCCGCCTCCGCCTCAGGGAGGCCGGTCACACCCGGTCGCACCTGCGCGGGAGCCAGCCTGTCAGACGCCGCGGGAAGGGCGATGTCCGGGACGACAGGGCCCGCCGGATGGTGCGATGCCGCCCGGGCATGTGTGCGGACAGACCACGTCTGCGGACAGACATGACCCCCGTCATCCTGCAATTCCGGGCTTGCCGCGCCGCCCGGATGGGAGGGTGTTCCCTGTTCCCTGTTCCCTGTTCCCTGTTCCCTGTTCCCTGTTCCCTGTTCCCTGTTCCCTGTTCCCTGTTCCCTGTTCCCTGTTCCCTGTTCCCTGTTCCCTGAGCCCTGAGCCCTGAGCCCTGAGCCCTGAGCCCTGAGCCCTGAGCCCTGAGCCTTGGGAGGTTTGAGTCGGGCAGATGCTGGCCGGGCAAATGCATGCCGGGAAACCGCGCGCCAGGGAGATGCTGTACGGGAAAATGCGGGTCGCGGAGGCACAGGACGAGGAGAAGCGGGCTGTGGAAATGCGCGCCGGTGGAGATGCGGGACGGGGAGATGCGTGCCGGTGGAGATGCGTGCCGGTGGAGATGCGGGACGGTGGAGATGCGGGACGGTGGAGATGCGGGACGGTGGAGATGCGGGACGGGGAGATGCGGGACGGGGAGATGCGGGACGGGGAGATGCGGGACGGGGAGATGCGGGACGGGGAGATGCGGGACGGGGAGATGCGGGACGGGGAGATGCGGGACGGGGAGATGCGGGACGGGGAGATGCGGGACGGGGAGATGCGGGACGGGGAGATGCGAAAACGCCCCGTGGCGCGGGGCGCACGGGGCGTTTCGGAAGGCGGGTGGGTGGCCCGGTGTCAGTCGATCAGCAGCTTGCGGAGCGGGCCGTACATCGGTTCGTTCGCGCAGATCACGGAGCCGGCTTCGAGCACGTCCGCGTCGGACATCGCGCCGAGGAAGCCACCGGCTTCGCGCACGATCACCACGCCCGCGGCGATGTCCCAGACATTGATGCTGCGCTCCCAGTAGCCGTCGTAGCGGCCGGCGGCGACATAGGCCATGTCGAGGGCGGCCGAGCCCATGCGGCGCACGCCCGAGCACTGCGGCAGCAGGCGGCTGAGGTCGCGCAGGCTGGAGGGCAGGTCGCCCTTGCCGGCGAAGGGCAGGCCGGTGGCGAACAGGCAGCCGATCATCTCGCGACGGCCGCTCACGCGGAGGCGGCGGTCGTTCAGCCAGGCGCCGTTGCCCTTCTCGGCGGTGAACATCTCGTCCTTGATCGGGTCATAGATCACCCCGGCCACGATCTCGCCCTTGTGCTCCAGCGCGATGGAGATCGCCCAGTGCGGCAGGCCGTGCAGGAAGTTGGAGGTGCCGTCCAGCGGGTCGACGATCCAGCGGCGGGTGGGGTCCTTGCCCACCTCGGCGGCGCTCTCCTCACCCACCCAGCCGTAGTTCGGGCGGGCTTCCATCAGCTCCTCGCGGATGACCTGCTCGGCCTTGATGTCGGCGCGCGACACGAAGTCCCCGGCGGATTTCATCGAGACCTGCAGGTTCTCGACCTCGCCGAAGTCGCGCACGAGACCGCGGGCCGCCTTGCGGGCCGCCTTGATCATCACGTTGAGGTTGGGGGATGCGGTGCTCATCTGTCTTCGGTCCTTCCGGGGTCGGGTCCTGTTCCGCCATACCCCCGGGCAGCGGCGGCGCGCAAGCGCCGGGCAGGCATCCGGAGGAGCGAAACGCAAAACCCCCGGCCGGGCCGGGGGCGTGCTCAGTCTCAGGCTCGGGCGCGGCTCAGGCGCGCTCGACGTATTCGAACGTCTCGGTGTTCACGATGATCTTCTCGCCCTGGCCCACGAAGGGCGGCACGGTGATGCGCACGCCATTGTCCAGCACGGCGGGCTTGAAGCTGTTGGCGGCGGTCTGGCCCTTCACCACGGGCTCGGTTTCCTCGATGGTGCAGGTCACCTTCTCGGGCAGGGAGACGTTGAGCGCCTCCACGTCGTAATACTCGATGGTGACGGTCATGCCGTCCTGCAGGAAGGGGCGGCGGTCGCCCAGCAGGTCGGCGGGCAGGGCGATCTGCTCGAAGGTCTCGCTGTCCATGAAGGTCAGCATGCCGTCGGCCTCGAAGAGGAACTGCTGGTCCTTCTGCTCGAGCCGGATCTGCTCGACCTTGTCGGCGGAACGGAAGCGCTCGTTGAGCTTGGTGCCGTTGCGCAGGTTCTTCATCTCGACCTGGGCGAATGCGCCGCCCTTGCCGGGCTTCACATGGCTGACTTTCACCGCGACCCAGAGGCCGCCATCATGTTCCAGCGTGTTGCCGGGACGGATTTCATTGCCGTTGATCTTGGCCATCGGGTCCTCGAAAGAATGCTGCCGCGCCGGGGCGACGCGCTTTGGTCGGTCACGCCTGCGGCGCGCGGTGGTCTCGCGCGCCGCAGGCGCGAAACAGTCTCGCACGCCGGCAGCGCGGGGTAGGCGGCCGCGCCAAAGGGCGCGGGGTGGTCTGTCGCGCCACAGGGCGCGGGGCAGTCAGTCGCGCCGCGGATGCGCGCCGTGGCCTCACGCCGGGGCGCTGGGGCAGGCGTCGCGCCGGAGGCGCCGGGTCATGCGGCCGCGCCCGGGGCGCGGGAGATGTGTCGCGCCGGGGAGCGCGGGAAGGCTGGTCGCGCCGGGGGGCGCGCGGAAGGCAGGCCGCGCCCGGGGGCGCGCGAGGGCAGGTCGCGCCGGGAGGGCGGGAGCGCGCCCGCGCCCCGGGGGCGCAAGGCCGGTCCCGCGCCGGAGGGCGCGCAGGCACATGGCACGCCCGCGGGCGCGCATCTGTCCGCGGTCCCTATAGCGAGGGGGATGCGCTCTGGCAAGCGGGGAGGCGGGGGGCGCCCGGCGGGCGGGGTGTGGTCCGGGCGGCGCGGCGGAAGGGTCCGCGCGCCGGCCCGGGGGGTCACAGGGTGATGCGGTAGAGGGCGAAGCCCTCCTGGCCGTCGCCCGCCGCGGCGATGGCGACGCCCTTCACCTCGTCCAGATGCTCCCGGCCCCGCGGCCCGCTCTCGAACAGGACGGTGGCGCCGCCGGCGGGGGCGAAGTGCCAGTTGCCGTCGGCCGCCGGGTTCACCGTGCCCTTCTCCACGATGTAGCGGACAAGCACGTCGCGGTTCGTGTCCGGCCCCACGAAGATCACCGTGGAGCCGTCGCAGCCGGGGAAGTTGCCGCCGCCGCCGGCGCGGTAATTGTTGGTGGCCACCACGAATTTCTGGCTTTCGTCCAGGGGTTTGCCCTCGAACATCAGGTTGATGATCCGATGCGCGCCCGGCGCGGAAAGCTCTCCCTTGGCCGTGTAGCGCGGCGGCTGCGTGAGGTCGATCTCGTAGGTCACCCCGTCGATCACGTCGAAGTTGTAGGAGGGGAAGGCGGGGTTGAGCAGGGCCGCGTCGCGGGCCCCGGCGGGCACTTCGTTGAAGATGCCGGCGGACATCTCCAGCCATTCGCGCACCGTGGCGCCGTCGATCAGCACGGCGCGGATGGTGTTGGGGTAGAGGTAGAGGTCGGAGACGTTCTTGATCGCCACCGGGCCCGGGGCGACGTCGGTGTAATACTCCGGCCCGCCGCGCCCGCCGGCCTTGAACGGCGCGGCGGCGGAGAGGATGGGCAGGCCGGCCCACTCCGTGCCCGCCATCATCTCGGCGACATAGGCGCGCTGGGCCTGATTCACGATCTGGACCGAGGGGTCGTCCGCCACCAGCGCGAAGTAGGAATGCAGCGGCGCGGCTGTCCGGCCCACCGGGCGGCGGACGTATTCCAGCGTCGCCTCGTGCTCGGGGCGGATGGCCTCCAGCACCGCGTCCACGCTCTCGACCAGCGGAACGGTGGTCTTCTCCACCCGCTCGGAGATCGGCCGCGTGCCGGCTTCCGAGGAGAGCACCCGCCAGGCGGAGCCGTCGCGCTCCAGCATCAGGTCGATCAGCCCCATGTGCGAGCCCCAGAAGCCGCCCATCGTCGCCGGCTTGCCCTGCAGCGTGCCGCGCTCCGGGTCCAGCCCGGGCGTGGCGGCGAACTTCGGGCCGGGGAACACCAGGTGGCTGTGGCCGGTCACGATGGCGTCCACCCCCTCCACCCCGGCCACGTGATACGAGGCATTCTCGAGGAACTCGGCCTGCGGCCGCGCGTCGATGCCCGAATGGGACAGGGCGACGACGATGTCCGCCCCCGCCTCGCGCATCTCCGGCACCCAGGCGCGCGCGGCGGCCACGATGTCGCGCGCGGCGAACCGGCCCTCCAGGTGCTTCTGGTCCCACTGCATGATCTGCGGCGGCACGAAGCCGATGAGCCCGATGCGGATCGGGTGGGTGGCGCCCGCGCCGTCGGTGATCTCGCGGTCCAGCAGCACGTAGGGCTTCAGGTGCAGGGCGTCGGCGCGCGGAGCGGCGCCCAGGCTGTCGGCGAAATTGGCGCAGACGATGGGGAAGTTCGCGCCGGCGTTCACCTTGTCGAGGAAGCCGACACCGTAGTTGAACTCATGGTTGCCCAGCGTGCCGCAGTCATAGCCCAGCACGTTCATCGCCTGGATGACCGGGTGAAGGTCTCCCTCCTTCATGCCGCGCTCGTAGGCGATGTAGTCGCCCATCGGGTTGCCCTGCAGGTAGTCGCCGTTGTCCACCAGGATGGAATTGGTCGATTCGGCGCGCACGTCGCGGATGATGGCGGCGGTGCGGGCGAGGCCGTGGGTGTCCGTCGGGCGGTCGGCGTAATAGTCATAGGGGTAGACGTGGACGTGCAGGTCCGTGGTCGAGAGCACGCGCAGATGGGCCTGGTTCGCCGCGGCGCGGGCGGAGTAGGGGTGGAGCGAGATCATCGCGCCACCGGCCGCGGCGCCGAGGAGGAAGGTTCGTCTGGTGAGCATGGCTGGTCCTTCTGGGCATCGGCACGGGGCGACCCGCAGGGCGCGGCATTCGGGCGTTGGTGTGACAGGGCGCATTTCCGTGAACCTGGGGGCGGCGGCGGTGGCGGTGGCGAGCGGGCCACCCGGTTCCGCTTCTCCCGTCACGATGCCGTGAGGCCCCGGGCGGCGCAACGATTTTCACCGGTGAGGGCGGGCCGGGGGGGGGCGGCCGGCCGGCATCCCGCCCGCGCCCGCGCCGCGCGGCCCGCCGGGGTTGAGAAAACCGCCCGGGATGGTAGAGCCATGCGCAGGACAGCCGTCCGGCGTGACCCCGGCAAGGAGACCCCCGCATGACCCTGCTCAACCATGACATCTACCCCGCCGCAGGCGCGGAGGCGGGCCCGCCGCTGGTCATCGCCCACGGTCTCTTCGGCTCGGCGCGCAACTGGCGGGCCATCGCGCGCAAGCTCTCGGCCACGCGGCGGGTGGTGGCCGTCGACATGCGCAACCATGCGGACAGTTTCCATGCGCCGGGCCACAGCTACGACGACATGGCCGGCGACCTGGAGGCGGTGATCGGCGCGGTCTGCGGCGGCACGGCCGACCTGCTGGGCCATTCCATGGGCGGCAAGGCCGCGATGGTGCTGGCGCTGCGCAACGGCGGGATGCTGCGCAAGCTGGTGATCGCGGATATCGCGCCGGTGTCCTACACGCACAGCCATGCGCAATTCATCGCGGCGATGCAGGCGGTGGACCTCTCGACGGTGACGGCGCGGTCGGACGCGGACGCACAGCTTGCCGCGCGCGTGCGCGACCCCTCCATGCGTGCCTTCCTGATCCAGAGCCTCGCGATCACCCCCGAGGGCGCGCACTGGAAGCTCAACCTCGACGCGCTCGACGCGGTGATGGAGGAGGTGATCGCCTGGCCCGGCGAGACCGGCGTGTTCGACAAGCCGGTGCTGTTCCTCACCGGAGCGCGCTCCGACTACGTGAAGCCGGAGGATCACGCCGCCATCCGCGCCCTGTTCCCGAGCGCCGCGTTCGAGAGCCTGGACGGCGCCGGCCACTGGCTGCACGCCGAGAAGCCGAAGGAATTCATCGCCGCGGTCGACGCGTTCCTGTCCCGCTGAGGCAGGGCGGGGGCGTGCGCGGCCCTCTTCCCGCGTTCGGCGCGGCGCCCGCGCCGCCGCTTTCCCGATCCGAGGCCCGGGGGGCGGGCGACCGGCTCCGCCCGGCGCGCAAGAGGCCCGTTGCCCGGCCCGGCATCACCACCCTTCCGGGGCAGCCGGCGCGGCGCCGGGCGACGTGAACGTGCCGGACCGGAGCCTTCCGGGGCAGCCCTGGGGCCGGGCCGGAGCCTGCGAGGAGTGCGGTGAGCAGGCCGGACCGGAGCCTGCCGGGGCCGCAGGGGGCCTGCCGGTGGCGTGCGGAGATCGGCCCGGAGGCTGCCGGGCCGAGAGGACGGCGGGGCCCGCGCCGGTGTCCTGAAAGGGTTCGCCCAGTGCCGGCCGGGACGGCGTCAGAGCCGGTCGCGCAGCGAGAACCACAGCATGCCGAGGCTCATCAGCGCGTGGCGGAAGCCGGGGCCGCCGGGGAAGGGTTTCGTCGGCAGGCCGGCCATCACGTCGAAGCGCTCGGCCTGCCCGGCCACGGTTTCCGCCCCGATCTGCCCGGCCATCGTGGCCAGCGCCACGCCGGAGCCGGAATAGCCCGACAGCGACAGGATGTTGCCGCCGATGCGCCGGAAGCAGGGCAGGCGCGACCAGGTGATGCCCAGCGTGCCGCCCCAGCCGTGCGTGACCTTCACGTGCGAGAGCTGGGGATAGAGGGTGAGCATGCGGCGGAACACGCTCTCCTTGATGTCGTCGGGGAAGCGGTAGCCGTAGCTTTCGCGCCCGCCGAAGATCATCCGCCGGTCTTCGGACAACCGCCAGTAATTCACCACGAACCGGGTGTCGAAGATGGCCACGTCGTCGCGGTTCACCTCCGCCGCCAGGTCCTCGGAGAGCGGCTCGGTGGCGATGACGTAGGAGTTGATCGGCTGGACGCGGGCCGCGGTCTCCGGCTCGAGATCGCCGATGTAGCCGTTGCAGCCCAGGATCAGGTGATCGGCGGTGACCGAGCCGCCGGCGGTGCGCACGGTCACCTTCGGGCCCTGCTCGATGGCGGTCACCTGCGAGCGCTCATGGATCACCGCGCCGGCATTGAGCGCAGCGGTGGCAAGGCCGCGGGCGAAGTTCAGCGGGTGGATATGGCCCGCGGCCATGTCGATCATGCCGGCGGAGAACACGTCGGTGCCCAGCATGTCGGCCACGTCGGCCGGCTCCAGGTAACGCATGGAATGGTAGTCGTACTCCGTGCGCAGCTTCTCGACATAGGCGCGGGAATGCGCGTCGAAGCGGCGGCGGTGGTTCGCCTCCATCACCCCGGGCTTGTAGGCGCAGCCGATGTCGTGGCGGGCGATCAGGTCGCGCACCAGCTGCGCCGCGCCGGTGCCGATGTCGAAGGCGCGGCGGGCGTGCTCGCGCCCGACCATCTGTTCGATCTCGTCCTGCTCGATGCGCTGGCCCGAGCCCACCTGCCCGCCGTTGCGCCCCGAGGCGCCCCAGCCGGCGCGGTGGGCCTCCAGCAGCCGAACGGAGTAGCCCCGCTCCGCGAGATGCAGCGCGGCGGAGAGCCCGGTGAACCCGCCCCCCACCACGCAGACATCGGCGCGCAGGTCGCCCTCCAGCGGCGGCTGATCGGGGAAGGGGCGGGCGCTTTCGGCGTACCAGGAAGGGGCATGCTCGCCCGGGCGATCGTTCCAGTGAAGAAGGTCGGCGCTGCTCATCGGGGGTCTTTCAGGTTCGGTATCGGAGAGGCGGGATCAGACATCGAGCAGCCGGTGCTCGCGCTCAGACGTTGAGCAACAGGTGCTCACGCTCAGACATTGAGCAACAGGTGCTCACACTCAGACATCGAGCAGCAGGTGCTCGCGCTCAGACATTGAGCAGCAGGTGCTCGCGCTCCCAGGGGCTGATCACCCGCATGAACTGGTCATGCTCGGCGCGCTTCACCGCGGCGTAGATGTCCACGAACTCCGGCCCCAGCACCTCGCGCAGGTCCTTCGAGCGGCCGAGCGCCTCCACCCCGTCCAGCAGCGAGTAGGGCAGGTCGCGGGCGCGGGTGTAGCTGTCGGTTTCGAAATCCACCTTCACGCGCGGCTTGATCTGCTGGGTCATGCCCAGATAGCCGCAGGCGAGGCAGGCGGCGAGGGCGAGATAGGGGTTCGCATCCGCCCCCACCACGCGGTTCTCCACCCGGCGGCCGCGCGGGCTGGCCTGGGGACTGCGCAGGCCGGTGGTGCGGTTGTCCTCGCCCCAGTCGAGGTTGATGGGGGCGGACCAGCCAGGCACCAGCCGGCGGTAGGAGTTCACGTAAGGCGCGGCAAGCGCGGCTGCGGCGTGGAAGAACTGCTGCTGGCCGCCCACGAAGAAGCTGTAGAGGTCGGAGGCCTTGCCGTCGGGCAGGGAGAAGACATTGTTGCCGTCCGTGTCCTCCACCGACATGTGGATGTGCATGGCCGAGCCGGGCTGGTCCGAGTAGGGCCGCGCCATGAAGGTGGCGTAGCAGCCGCAGCGCAGCGCCGCCTCGCGGATCAGCCGTTTGAACAGGAACACCTCGTCGGCGAGCTTCATCGGGTGGCCGTGGATGGTGTTGATCTCGAGCTGGGCGGCGCCGGATTCCTGGATGATCGTGTCGATCTGCAGGTTCTGGGCGTCGGCGTAATCGTAGATCAGCTCGATCACCCGCTCGTATTCGTCCACCGCGGAGAGCGAGAAGGCCTGGTTGCCGTTGCTGCGCCGGCCGGAACGGCCCACCGGCGGCTCCAGCGGCAGGTCCGGGTCGGTGTTGGGCTGGGTGAGGTAGAACTCCAGCTCCGGTGCCACCACCGGCACCCAACCCTTGTCGGCGTAGAGCTTGCACACACGGCGCAGCACCTGGCGCGGGGCGACGGGGAAGACGATCCCGTCCCGGTCCTGCACGTCATGGATGATCTGCAGCGAGGCATCGGTGGCCCAGGGCACCGAGCGGGCGGTGGCGAGATCCGGCACCAGGGTGAGATCGCTGTCGGTGTAGAGCGCCGACCCCACCTCCTCGGCGTAATCGCCGTTGATGGTGGAGAAGAACATCGATGTCGGCAGCTTGATGCCGGCTTCCCGGATGAATTTCGCCGCCGGCATCACCTTGCCGCGGGCAATGCCCGCGAGATCGGGGGTGACGCACTCGATCTCCTCGACCCGGTGCTCGCGAATCCAGTCGCGCAGGCCGTCGAAATCGTCAGAAGCAAGATTCGGGGAAACGGAAAGGCTGAGAGAGCCTGATTGGGAATTCATGGACCACCATGCATGGGTTGTTTCGAAAAACCGTAACAGCCGCAATGCACGGGGGAAAGGGGGCGCGCCGGGAAAGGAGGGAATGGTACCGACGCCCCGGCTCGAACGGGGGACCCCTAGATCCACAATCTAGTGCTCTAACCTACTGAGCTACGTCGGCACGCGGGGCTCATCTACGGTACGCGGCGGGGGAATGCAACCCCCTGATCCGCACCCGGGCTTGCACCCGTGCCCGCAGCACTCTAGCACGATGCGAGAGCCACGCGAAACGGAGACACACATGGGCATCGACCGCGAAAGCGACACGCAGGCCGGCATCCAGATCGGGCCCACCAGCCTGGGCATGGTGCGCATCTACATCGAGGGCGACGGCATCGACCTGCCGCTCGACTTCGAGCCCGAGGAAGCCGAGGAGATCGCCGAGGAGCTGCGCGCCGCCGCCGAGCGCGCGCGCGCGGCCTCCCGGCCGAAGAAGGGCGGCAAGGGCCGCAAGTAGGCCCCGGCCCGGCGGGCGGCGGCCGCTCAGGCCCCGCCCGTGAGTTCCTGCGGCCAGGGGTCGAGCAGGCGGCGCAGCCGCTCGGCCCCGGTGCGCGCGAAACGGCGGGTGAGCGCGGCGCGCCGCGCGCCCGGCAGCCGGCTTTCCGCGCCCATGCGCAGGATCTCGCCGTCATACGGGTCCGCGATCACGAGGCCGCTGCCCTCGGGCAGGATCTCGGCGGGAAAGCTGCCGTCCACCGCCCAGAAGAACCTGTCACACCAGTCCAGGTAGCCCTGCCACTTGGCGTCGGAGCGGTAATCCGCCAGCCCGGACTTGCATTCGAAAATCCAGATCTCCCCCTTCGGACCGAGCGCGAAGACATCGGCGCGCAGCCCGGGGCCGGGCACGAATTCCGTGACCGGGGCGAAGCCCATCCGCATCAGCATCCGGCAGGCGCCGCGTGCGAGAGCCTGCCCCGGCATCATCTGGGGAAGGGGCTGGTCCATGCGCGCCACAAGAACACATGGGGAACGCGGCTGTCAACGCCCCGGGTGGCGCGAAAAACCCGCGCCCCCCTCTGTAAATCGGCGCGGCGCGGCTCTAGATATCGTCGTGGCGGGTGCTGTCCTTCCCGTGCGGGGACATTTCCTGGTGGCCTATTCATGCTCGAGGGAGCTGGCTCTGTGACTGGCCGTGGCCTATCGCACCTGGCGCCCACCTGGTTATCCAGGCTCTCGAGGATCTGACGCCTTCCACGGTCGCGACGGGCCCGCCACACCCTCCCTTTCCCCTGCCCGGCCGGTCCGGTGTGCGGACCGCAGGCCCCGCGCCGCGGAGGGTCGCGTGCGCCCCGCACGCGGCACGGGCTTTACGGCCCGTGGGCGACCTGCCATGCAGTGGCGGGGGCGCGTCTGCTGGAGAAGACCGGATGAAGATTGCCGAGGTGAAGGCGGAGGCCCGCCGCGAGGGGTTCGCCCAGCGGGCGCAGGCCCATTCCGCCCCCACCGCGGCCTGGGCCGCGACCAGTGCCGCCGACCATCTCCTCTCCCATCTCGACAGCCTGATCGCGGCCGGCGCCCCCGCTCCGGCCATTGCCTCGGGCTACCTGCCGATCCGCACCGAGATCGACCCGCGCCCGGCCATGGAGGCCCTGCTGGGCCGGGGCATCCGGGTGTGCGTGCCGGTGATCGTGGCCAGGGCCGCGCCGCTGGCGTTCCGGGAGTGGAACCCGGGGGCGGCGCTGGTGCCCGGGCCGTTCGGCGCCTCCGTGCCGCGCGGGGGGGCCTGGCTGGAGCCGGACCTCCTGCTGGTGCCGCTGGTCTCCTTCGACGCGGGCCGCGGACGGCTGGGCTACGGCGGCGGCTTCTATGACAGGACGCTGGCGAAACTGCGCGCCCGCGCGCCGCGGCTGGCGGTGGGCATCGCCTATCAGGGCCAGTTCTGCCCCTCCGTGCCGCTGGAACCCACCGACGCCCCGCTCGACGCCGTGGTGACCGAAACCGGCGTGCTCTGCTGACGCGCGCAGGCGGGGCGCGTCACGGGCCGCGGCGGTGGCGCCCCCGGGCCGGAGGCAGGACCGCGGCGCCGCCGGAGGCGGTGCCCGCACCCCGATGACCCCGGGGAGGATGCGCGCAGGGCGGTGACCGCGCAGCGGCGACGGGCAGGCGGCGGCGCGGGGCCGCGCCGGCACGGGCATCCCGACACGGGACCGGCCGCGGCGCGCGGGCGGTGGCTCGGGCCGGGGCGCGAGATGCGTCTTGCCGGGCGGGGGGTCGTGCGGATAGAGCAGAGGCATGCGTATTCTCTTTTTAGGCGACGTCGTGGGCCGCTCCGGACGCACCGCGATCACTCAGAACCTGGCTCGGCTGAAGACCGAATGGCGGATCGACTTCGCCATCGTGAACGGCGAGAACGCGACCTCCGGTCACGGGCTCTCCGCCGCCCATGCCGCGCTCTTGTTCGAGGCCGGGGCCGACTGCGTGACGCTCGGCGACCATGCCTTCGACCAGAAGGACATGCTTACCCACATCGAGCGCGACGAGCGGATCGTGCGCCCGCTCAACATCTCCAGACAGGCTCCGGGCCGCGGCGCGCGCATCTTCGATGTCAGCCGGGGCCGCAAGGTGCTGGTGATGCAGGCGCTGGGGCGGGTGTTCATGAAACAGCCCTACGACGACCCGTTCTCCGCGCTGGAGGCCGAGCTGCGCCGCCACGCGCTGGGCGCCGCGGTCTCGGCCATCGTGGTGGATATCCACGCCGAGGCGACCTCGGAAAAGATGGCCATCGGGCACTGGTGCAACGGGCAGGCCTCGCTGGTGGTGGGCACCCACACCCATGTGCCCACCGCCGACGCGATGATCCTGTCGAAGGGCACCGCCTATCTCTCCGACGCCGGCATGTGCGGCTCCTACGACAGCGTGATCGGCATGGACGCGGGCGAACCGCTGCGCCGCTTCGTGACCGGCATGCCGGGCGGGCGCTTCACCCCGGCGGAAACCCCGGCCACCCTGGCCGGCGTGGTGGTGGAGACCGATGACCGTACCGGCCGGGCCACCGGCGTCTGGGCCGTGCGCTCGGGCGGGCAACTGGCCGAAGCGGCGCCGCGATGACCGCGCCCCGGCTCTCCGCGATCCTCCTGTGCGTGGGCGGGGTCTGGGGCCTGGGGATTCCGTTCAACAAGCTCGCGACGGCCACCGGCTACGACCCGCTGGGAATCGCGGTGTGGCAGCAGGGCTTCGCGCTGCTGATCCTGCTGCCCGTCGCGCTGCTGCGCGGCGCGCCGCTGCCGCTGGGGCGGCGCGAGCTGGGGTTCTGCGCCGGTGTCGGGGTGTTCGGCACGCTGCTGCCCTCAGTGCTCTCGCTCAGCGCGGTGGCGCATCTCCCGGCGGGGGTGGCGGTGATCGCGGTGTCCACGGTGCCGCTCTTCACCCTCATGATCGCCACGGCGCTGCGGCTGGACAGGCCGACGCCGCTGCGCCTTCTGGGGGTGTTCGTGGGGCTGGCGGCCATCGTGCTGCTCGCCTCGCCGGAAGCCCTGCCGGACCCGGCGGCGGCGCCCTACCTGCTGCTCGGCATCGGCGCGGCCGCGGCCTACGCGGTGGAAGGCAACTGGGTGGCGCGGCGCAGCCCGCCGGACATGGCCCCGATCACCATGCTGATCGGGGCGGTGGCCATCTCGCTGATGATCTCGCTGCCGGTGGCCATGGCCTCCGACCGGGCGCTGGACCTCTCCGGCCCCTGGGGAGCGGCGGACTGGGCGCTGGCCGCGGGGGCCTGCATCAACGTGCTGGGCTACGTGGGCTACATCTGGCTCATCGGCGCGGCCGGGCCGGTGTTCTCCGCACAGGTGGGCTACGTGGTCACGGTGGCGGGAGTGCTGTGGAGCATGGTCGTGCTCAGCGAGGGCTATTCCGCCACGGTCTGGGCCGCGATGGGCCTGGTGCTGCTGGGGATCGCCCTCGTCCAGCCCAGGGCCGGGCCCGGCCCGGCCTGAACGCCTTGCCCATCGCCCCCGGGGAAACGGACGCCGCCCCGGGTATCTTGCAGCGGACGGCAGCCCACCGACCGCAAGACCCCGCTGCATAAGCCCTTGCGCGCTGCAGCGCAGCAGACCATCATCTCGCAAAACCGGACCGGAGACCCAATTGACCGAAGTGCCGTTTGCCGAACTCTGGCCCGCGATCCTCTCCCTTGCGGTTGTGGTGGGCATGTTTGCTCTGTTCGTGAGCGAACGCTATCCGACCGAAGTGGTGGCGATCGGCGGTGCCGCCGTGTTGCTTGCCTCCGGCGTCCTCAGCACGAAGGACGCGCTCGATGTGTTCTCGAACGCCGCGCCCTGGACGATCGCGGCCATGTTCATCCTCTCCGGGGCGCTGGTGCGCACCGGGGCGCTGAGTTATTTCACCGGCATGATCTCCAGCCGCGCCGGCAAGAACGCCGGCGGGGTGATCGCCGTGTTCGCGCTGTTCATCCTGGTGGCCTCGGCCTTCATGAACAACACGCCGGTGGTTGTGATGATGATCCCCGTCACCGTGCGGCTGGCCGGGACGCTGGGCCTCGCGCCGTCGAAACTGCTCATCCCGCTGTCCTACACCACCATCCTGGGCGGCATGTGCACGCTGATCGGCACCTCGACCAACCTGCTGGTGGACGGCATCGTGCGCTCGCAGGGGCTGGAGGGCTTCTCGCTGTTCTCGATCACGCCGCTGGCGGTGATCCTGGCCCTGGTGGGCGTGGGCTACATGGCCTTCGCCGCGCCGCGCCTGCTGCCGGACCGGGGCACCGCGGGGGGGTTCCTGAGCGAAAAGAAGAGCCTGAAGTTCTTCACCGAGGTCGCCATTCCCGAGGAAAGCCCCATCGCCGGGCGCAAGGTGTTCGAGGTCGACATCTTCCAGCGCGACGGCATGCGGGTGATCGACGTGCTGCGCGGCGACGATTCCCTGCGCCGCCAGTTCCCCGACGTGGTGCTGGAGGAGGGCGACCGCGTCGTCCTGCGCACCGGGGTGGACGAGCTGCTGGGCCTGAAGAACAGCCGCGCCGTGCACACGGTCGACAAGCTTTCCTCGCGCAAGACCGTGACGGTGGAGGCGCTGATCTCGCCGGGCTGCCGGCTGGTGGGCCGGGCGCTGGGGCGCCTGCGCCTGCGCCGCCGCTACGGTGTCTACCCGCTCGCCGTGCACCGGCGGAACCAGAACATCGGCGGCATCGGCCGCCAGCTTGACGACGTGGTGGTCCGCGTGGGGGATACGCTGCTGCTCGAAGGCGCGCCGGAGGACATCCAGCGGCTGGCGCAGGATGTCGACCTGGTCGACATCTCCCAGCCCACGGAGCGCCCCTACCGCCGTGGCCATGCCCCGATCGTGCTGGCCGTGCTCGGCGCGGTGGTGCTGCTCTCCGCGCTGGAGGTGGTGCCGATCTTCGCCGCCTCGATGATCGGCGTGGCCATCGTGCTGCTGACGCGCTGCATCGACGCGGACGAGGCCTTCGACTTCGTCGAGGGGCGGCTGCTGGCGCTGATCTTCGCCATGCTGGCGGTGGGCGTGTCGCTCGAGACCTCCGGCGCCATCAAGCTGGTGGTCGGGGGAATCGCGCCCACGCTCGATTCCCTGCCGCACTGGGTGCTGGTGGGGGTGGTGTTCATGTTCACCTCGCTGCTCACCGAGATGATCTCCAACAACGCCGTGGCCGTGGTGATGACACCGGTGATGCTCAACCTCTCGCGGGTGCTCGACGTGAACGCGACACCGCTGGTGGTGGCGGTGATGCTCGCTGCATCCTGCTGTTTCGCCACGCCGATCGGCTATCAGACCAACACGCTGGTCTACGGGCCCGGCGGATATCGCTTCACGGATTTCATGCGCATCGGCGTGCCGATGAACCTGATCCTCGGCGTCGTCGCGAGCTTGCTGATTCCGCTGTTCTGGCCGCTCTGACCGCGACCTGCCGGGGGTGCGCCCCTCTCGGGGAGGGGGCAGGCCCCCTCCGCCTCGACGGGCGCGTCGGGACCCTGCGGGCCCTCCGCCCCTGGCCCCGGCGGCCCGCGCTTTCCCCACCGTGGGGGGAGCTGCGCCGGCCCCCGGGGGCCATGACCCGCAAAGCCATGCTTGAACCGGGCTCCGCCTCTCGCATATAAGCGCCGCCAGATATCCGAATTCAGGCGATAAGAGGCATGCAATGGCCGGACATTCCAAATGGGCCAATATCCAGCATCGCAAGGGTCGGCAGGACGCGGCCCGTTCGAAGCTGTTCTCGAAGCTCGCGAAGGAAATCACCGTCGCGGCCAAGATGGGCGACCCGGATCCGGACAAGAACCCGCGCCTCCGGCTTGCGGTGAAGGAAGCGAAATCCAGTTCGGTTCCCAAGGACGTGATCGACCGCGCCATCAAGAAGTCCATGGGTGGCGACGCGGACAGCTATGACGAGATCCGCTACGAAGGCTACGGGCCCGGCGGCGTGGCCGTCATCGTCGAGGCGATGACGGACAACCGCAACCGGACCGCGTCCAACGTGCGCTCCTATTTTGCCAAGCTGGGCGGGAACCTTGCCGAGACGGGCGCGGTGAGTTTCATGTTCGACCGCAAGGGGCAGATCGTCTATCCCGCCGCGGCCGGCGACGAGGACTCGGTGATGGAGGCCGCGATCGAGGCCGGTGCCGAGGACGTGGAGAGCTCCGAGGAAAATCATGTGATCTGGTGTGCGATGGAGGATCTCAACGATGTCTCCACGGCCCTGGAGACTGCGCTGGGCGAGGCCGAGTCCACCCGCTTGGTCTGGAAGCCGCAGACCACCACCGAGCTTGACGCGGACGGTGCGCAGAAGCTGCTGAAACTGCTGGACACTCTCGAGGACGATGACGACGTTCAGAACGTCACGGCGAATGCCGAATTCTCGGACGAGGTCCTCGCAGGCCTCGAGTGAGCGTGACGGCCGTCCGCTTTTGCGGGCGGCCTTCCCGACGGTGGCAGGCGGCGAGCCAGGTGTGTGTGCGAGGGGGCTGCGGCGTACGGGCGGTGGGACTTGCCGGACTGCCCGGTGACGCAAGTGCCTTGCTGCTGGCAGAGTGCGCTGGGCGAGCCGCCTTGGCTGATCTGAGAGCCCCTGGTCTCGGAACCCGCGGGCGCTGTGAGTGACGCCTGCTGCGGGTTCGTTGTTCAGGCCGCCCGCTTTCTTGACTTGCTGCTGTTGTCCGCTCCCTTGAAGAACGCGATGAGTTCGGCGAGGCGTTCCGCGCGGTGCATGGCGTCTTGCGCCGAGGAGGCACTTTTTGATGCCAGGGCGGAATTCTCCTGCGTGATCTGGTCGAGGTGGCTCACGTTCGCAGTGATCTCGTCCACGCCCGCGGATTGCTCCACATTGGCACCGGCGATCTCCGACACCTTGCCGGACAGCGCCGTGACCGACTTCAGGATGGTTTCAAGCACGCCACCGGTCTGGCGGACGAGCATCACGCCGTCGGCCACGTTGGATTCGCCCGCCTGGATCAGGTTCTTGATGTCGCTCGCGGATTCGCTGGAGCGCTGGGCGAGGGTCCGCACCTCGGAGGCGACGACGGCGAAGCCGCGCCCGGCATCGCCGGCCCGGGCCGCCTCGACGGCGGCGTTGAGGGCGAGAAGATTGGTCTGGAAGGCGATCGAATCGATCACCGTGATGATCTCGGCGATGCGGCCGGAACTCACCTCGATGCGCTCGATCGCGGAGACGGTTTCCTTGACCACCTCCCCTGCCTCCTGGACCGATTTCGACGAGGTCGTGGCCAGGGACGCCGCTTCCTTGGCGTTGCTGGCGTTCGAGCGCACGGTGGCCGACATCTCTTCCATGGTCGCGGCGGTTTCCTCCAGGGCGCTGGCCTGCTGCTCGGCGCGGCTGGAGAGGTCCCCGGCATCCGAGACGATGGCTGTCAGGGTGGATTGCATCACGTCGCTGGTTTCGCGGATCATTGCCACCAGCTCGGCCAGGCGGTCTCCGAAGCCGTTCAGGTTGCTCTGAAGCCGTCCGAACTCCCCGGAATAGGTGCCGGTCATCCGGCTGGTCAGGTCGCCGCGCGCCATGCCGTCGATGACCGTGAGCGCCTCGGACAATCCGTGCTCCACCGCGTCGATGAGCTTGTTCACTGCCTCGGCCATCCGCCGCAACTGCCCGTTCTCGATCTTCGCGTTCACGCGCGCGCTGAAGTTGCCGTTCGAGGCGTGGGCGATCACCTGTTCCAGATCGGTCTGAACCCGGCGCTCCTCGGTATCGTCGCGCCACTCCACCAGCGTCCCGGTGCGGTTGCCCTTCGCGTCATGGATGGCATGCACCGCGAGACGCAGGTGGCGCCCGCCGAGGGTGAGCCGGGCGATATGCGTGCCCTTGAGGGCGTTGAGCATGGCGCGTGTCGCTGCCGGCTCCTTGTGAAAGATGTCGATGTTGCACCCCACCAGCTTGTCGAGGCTGAAGGACGGCAGGTCCTTGCGCATCGCGTCCTCGTGCTTGCGGAACATGTCCTGCAGGGAGCCGTTGAGATAGCGGATGGAATAGTCCTTGTCCGCGAGCATGATCATCGTTGTCGCCCGGTCGAGGGCCTTGACCACGTCCTCCGCGCCGCTGGCGCGCTTCAGGCTGGTGTCGAGCGTGCCGAGCAGGAGGTCGGTGTCCGCGGAGCCGGCCGGGAGGCCGAGGCGCGCGGCCAGGGCGTCGGCCAGGCCGCCGTTGCCCCCGCGCGCCGCCACCATGAGGCCCACGGCGGTGACCAGGGAGAGGACGGCGGCGGCGAGGATCAGCGTGCCGACCGTATCGGCCGCGGAAGCCGCGCTGCCCCCGTCCGGCAGGGCGCTGAGCCCGTCCCGCACCCCGCCGAGGCCGTTCAGGGCCAGTCCGCACAGGACCAGAACCAGAACAGAGCCTGCAAGGCTTGTCCCCCGCACCAATTTATTGACCTGCATTCCCTGCACTCCCATCCGGAGAATATTGCGGGGCGTCCCCGCGGCGTCGACCCGGGGGAACTATGCTGCAGAGAATCCTAATGGTCGGTGTTCAACCTGAAGGTGTCGGGAGGTGCGGGGCAAAACACCGCCGGGGATCCGCCGTCGGGCCGGAGGCCCGGCGGGGCAGGATACGGGGGTCAGCCCATCAGCTTGCCGAGCCAGGATTTCTTCTTCTCTTCCGGCGTGGCCCCGGCATCGGCTGCGGCCTCCGCCGCGGAGGGGCCTTCCACCGCGGTCTGGAAGCGTTCGAAGAACTGGTCGGCCATCTTCTTCGCGAAGCCGTCGATGAGGCGCGAGCCGAGCTGCGCGAGCTTGCCGCCCACCTTCGCGTCCACCACGTAGGAGAGTTCGGTTCCGCCCTCCACGTCGGCCAGCGACACCCGCGCGCCGCCCTTGGCGAAGCCGGCCGCGCCGCCCTTGCCCTCGCCGCTGATGGTGTAGCTCTCCCCCTCCACGATGTCCGACAGGGTGACCGCGCCCTTGAAGGTGGCCTTCACCGGGCCGACCTTCTGGGTCACCGTGGCTTCGAACCCCTCGTCCGGGCTGCCCGTCAGCTCGCTGCAGCCGGGGATGCAGGCCCGCAGGACGTCGGGATCGTTCAGCGCGGCCCAGACGGTGGCGCGGTCCGCAGCGATGGTACGGCTGCCGTTGAGTTCCATGTGTCGTTCCTTTCCTGCGGAAAATATCCGGCGCAGAATACGTCTCCCACGAGGCAGCGCAATGGGTCTTAAGGCGGACAGCCCGGCGCCCGGCAGGCCCCGGCGGGCGGGAAGCCGTTGCGCGCCCCTGCCGTGCGGATAGAGTGGCGCCATGACGCAAGAGACACAGGCGCAGCAGGCGGCACGGCCTGCCGGCGGCGGCGCGGATGCCGGTCGCCCGGCCATCTTCATCGCCGAGGACCTGCGGGTGTCGGGTATCTCGCCCGGGGACCTGCTGGCCTCGCTGCGCGCCCATGTGCTGCCGGGGGCGCTGCTGCGCTCCACCGGAACCGGCTGGGCGCTGGACGCGCGCCTGGGCCCGGGCGGCACGCCGGTGTGGCGCTCGGAACTGCCGGCGATCTGCCCGATGGACTATCTCGACGCCCCGGTGGACGAGCAGGCGGCGATGTGCCTGCGGATGGGCGATGCGCTGGCGCTCGGGCTGGGGCTGGGGCGGGGCCATGTACTGCCGGTGTTCGAGAATCCGCTGCGCCGCGCGATGGATGCGCAGATCCTGGCCGGGCCGGACGACGGCGCGCCGGAGGACTTGGCCCGCCGCTGGCTGGACCCGCGGTTCCCCGGCGTGCCTGTGGGCGCGGTGCTGGGGCTGCGGCATGAGGGCGGCGGCAGCTGGTCGGGCTACCGCCCGATCCTGCGCGGCGCCCGCGCGGTGCTCTCGGTGCGCGGCGAGGGCATGCGCAGGCGGCTGACCCGGGAGGTTTCCTCGGCCGGGCTCGGCGGCTTCTCGCTGGTGCTGATCCGCCCGCTCGCGGCGCCGGAGGCGATCGCCATGGACCTGCCGGAGGAGCTGGGCGGGGTGGAGCTGGACCGGGTGCTGAGCGTGCTGGAGGCCACGGTGGCCCGGCAGGGGGTGATGGTCCACCTGGAGGGCGGGGCGCGCGCGGCGGGCGTCTCCACCCTGCGCATGGAGCCCGAGGCGCCGTTCTGGCGCTTGGCGCTGCCCCGCTTGCCCGCCACGGTGACCGATGGCCCCGGCGGCAGCGCGGCCATGCTGAGCGCGGTGATCGCCTCCGTGGAGGGGCAGGGCGGTGCGGTGGTCCGCGCGCCGGGGCCGCTCACGCTCGGCACCGGGTCCGAGACGGCGCTGCGCAACGTGCTGGCGCTTTCGGTGCGCCACCCGGTGCTCACCCGGATGTGGCATCCGCAGCCGGTGGGGCCCTGGTCGGCGGCCGCGCGGCTGGACGAGGCGGCGGGCGACGTGCCGGCCACGGCGCGGCGGGCGCTGGAATCCGCCTCCGAGCTGGTGGCGCTGGAGCCGCTCACGCGCGCCACGGAGATCGTCCTCGCCCCCGGCGAACTGCGGATGAGCTGCGGCGCCGCCGCGGTGGAGGCGCACCGGCTGCTGGCGGCGGCTGCGGCCACCGGCACCGACATGCCCTGGCCGGCCTGGCCGCTGCGGGTGCTGTCGCTGCCCTCGATCCTCTCCGCCGACCTGGACCTGATGCTGAGCGAGCTGGAGCGGCACGGCTTCCCCCTCGACCCCGCGCCGCTGCAGGCGCGGCTGGCGCGCACCTGCCCGCTGCTCGTGGACATGCGCCTGGGCGGCGTCAGGCTGTGCATCCGCCGGGCCCTGTGCGACCGGCGCCTGCCCGGCCCCTGGGAGGCGGTTCAGCTTGAGATCGCGCTGGAAGGGGCGGGGGAGGCGCATGCCCTCGGGCTGCGCCGCACCTCCGGCGTGGTCGAGCGGGTGCCGCTGGCGCGGTTCGGCGCGGGGCTGCTGGGCAGCCTGGTGCTGCCGCTCGGCCCGTCGCTGAGCGGACCCTGCGCGGGGATGTTCCCGGTGAGTGCGCTGGAGTTCTCCCTCCACGTCGCGGGGCAGCCGCAGGCGGGGCTGCGGGTCACGGGCGCGGAGGACTGGCAGAGCGCGGAAGCCACCCTGACGGAGCCGCTCGGCCCCGTCCTGCGCGACGTGGCGGTGAGCCTCGCGCGGATCGGCCTTCCCTTCGGCGCGTGAACGCGCGGCCGGCCGGGCGCGGGGGGCGAGGGCCCCCGCCGCGCCGGGCCCCGCCCGCTGTCGCAGCGATGTCACGAGGATGCCGCGGTGCAGCGATCACCCTTTGGTGAATTCGCGCGCGCGCTCCCGCGCGCTAGGCTCACGCAGAGAGAGAGCTGACGACGGAGGCCATGATGATCCGCCTGATGTCCTGCATCCGCACGCTTGTCTTCACCGGCCTCGGCGCGCTTGCCCTCGCGCCCGGCGCGCGGGCGGAGCCCTGGACGCCGAGCCATTGCGTGGCCCTCGCGCAAGGCGTGCCGGGGGTGAGCTTCGCCCGCCTGGTGCCCGGAGAGGGCGCCCGCCTGCGGGACGCCGCCTTCGCGGACCCGCTCACCCCGGACCGGGTGCGGCTGCACTTCCTCGGGCATGCGAGCTTCCTGATCGAGACCGAGGCGGGCCTGCGCATCGTGACGGATTACACCGGCCACGCGCTTTCCGGCGTCGTGCCCGACGTGGTGACGATGAACAAGGCGCACTCCTCGCATAACACGCTGAGCCCGGACCCCGCGATCCCGCACGTGCTGCGCGGCTGGGGCGAGGGGCCGGACCTCCCGGCGGACCATTACCTGGAGCTCGAGGACACCATCATCCGCAACGTGACCACCGACATCCGCTCCTACGCGGGGCGGGAAAGGGACGCGAACTCGATCTTCGTGTTCGAGGTGGCGGGCCTGTGCATCGGCCACCTGGGGCACCTGCACCACGAACCCTCGGCGGCGCAATACGCGCTGATGGGGCGGCTGGACGTGGTGATGGCCCCGGTTGACGGCGGTTACACGATGGATCTCGCCTCGATGATCCGGGTGCTGGAGCGGGTGCGGGCGCGCATCGTGCTGCCGATGCACTGGTTCGGGCCGGGCAACCTGGAACGGTTCCTCGCCGGCATGCCCGATGATTTCGCCGTGCGCCGCCCGGGCACCGGCGAGCTGGAGGTCAGCCTCGCCACCCTGCCGCGCGAGCCGACGGTGATCGTGCTGGAGCCGCAGCCGGTGTTCGCGGCGCCGGACTGAGCATTTCCGAACCCGCGTGCTGCGGACCGGAGGCCGCCCCGGGACCGGTGTTCATGGCCGACTGCAGGGGAGGCTGGCGGGGAGGCTGGCGTTTCCGAAGCGCGTCGCGCCCGGGCGATAGCGCGCGGTGTCGGCGGCACCTCGGGCGGGCGCCCGCTCAGGGCAACCCGGCCTGGTCCCTCCATCCGGCCCGGAGGCCCGGCGCGCGGGCTCAGGCCATGCCGCCATCGCGCGAGAGCATGCTGGCATCCACACCCAGCCGCTGCAGGGCGGCGGTCCACTTGCCGGCGTCGTCCTCTCCGAACAGCAGCGCGTCGTCGACATCGCCGGTGATCCAGCCGTTGGCGCGGATCTCCTCCTCCAGCTGCCCGGGGCCCCAGCCGGAATACCCCAGCGCCAGCACCGCGTGCTCCGGGCCCTCGCCGGTGGCCAGTGCCCGCAGGATGTCCACGCTCGCGGTCATCCCGATGCCCTCGGCAACCGGCAGCGTGGCCTCCGTCAGGCTGTAATCGTCGGAATGCAGCACGAAGCCGCGGCTGCGTTCCACCGGGCCGCCGAGCATGATGCGCAGCTGCCGTGTGCCCGAGCCTTCCTCTATGTCGAGCTGGCCGAGGAGGTCGGCGAAGCCGATGCCCGGCGCCGGACGGTTCACGATCAGCCCCAGCGCCCCCTCCTCGCTGTGCGAGCAGAGGAAGATCACGGAACGCTCGAAGCGCGGATCGCCGATGCCCGGCATCGCGATCAGCACCTTTCCGCTCAGGAAGTCTGTGGTTTCGGTTTCGCCCATGACTATGAAATGCGGTGGTGTGGGGGGCAGGTCAAGGGTGCGTCCGGCATTCTGCATCCCGGGCGGGCGGCGGGGCGCCGGGGCGGCGGCGCCCGAGCGGCCTCCCCGCGCGCTGCCCGGCCCCGGCGGCATCTCCGTAATGTGACCGGCCGTCACCGCGCCGGGCTGGACGCGCGCAGCGCAACCCGGCATGACAGAGGCCATGAAACGCCTGTTCACCCTTCTCGCGGCGCTGGCCGTCCTTGCCGGAGCGGCAGCGCCCTCGGCGGCCCAGGTGGCGCCGCCGGCGCGCGTGGCGCTGCTGGACGGCTGGGCCGAGCCGGACGGCGCGCGGATGGTCGCCATCACGGTGAGCCTGGCGCCGGGCTGGAAGACCTACTGGCGCAGCCCGGGCGACGCGGGCATCCCGCCGAGCTTCGACTGGTCGGGCTCGCGCAATCTCGACAGGGTGGAGTTCTTCTGGCCGGTGCCGGAGGTGATCGACAGTTACGGCATGCAGACGCTCGGCTACCACAACCGCCTGGTGCTGCCGGTGCTGCTGGTGCCGCGCAACCCCGCCGAGCCGCTGCGCGTCTCCGTGGCGATGGACTATGGCGTGTGCTCGGACATCTGCATGCCGGCGGACGCCCTTGCGGTGGGCGAGATGGCGCCGGGCGCGCCGGCCTCCCCCTCCGCCGGCTTGATCCGCGCCGCGCTCGGGCACCTGCCGGAAACGGCGGCGCAGGCGGGCGTCACGGAGGTGAGCTGCACACTGGTGCCCTCCGCCGACGGGTTCGACATCTCCGCCCGGGTGCGCTTCGACCATGCCCTGAGCGCGGCGCCGCAGATCGTGGTGATGGAAAGCCCGGTGGAGGACCTGTGGATCACCCCCTCGCGGCCGGTGTTGCAGGGCGCCGACACCATCGCCACCCATGCCGACCTGGACTATCTCGGCTCCGGGCCGCTGACGCTGGACCGCTCCACCCTGCGCCTCACGCTCATCGGCGGCGGCCGGGCGGTGGAACTGCACGGCTGCCCCGCCCCCCGCTGAGGAGAGGGCGCCGGGCGTCCGGCCGGGCGCGGCGCCGCGGTGCCCTTCGCAAGCAGAGCGGCGGCGCCCGGCACCGGCACCGCCCGACCAGAGCCTGACCTGCGTGGACGCGCGCGCCCGGTCTCTCCGTACCCTCCCGGCACGCCGCCCCCTCCTTCGCGCGCAGACCCGTCCCGCACGGCACCCCGCTGCGGCGCCGGCGGCCCCTCCGTGTCGGAACGCCGGCGCGGCCTCCCCGGGGAGGCCGCGGGCGGGGACACCTGCAATGGGGGAGGCGCGGGCGGGGCCGGCCCGCAACCGCCCGGGGCGCGCCGACATAGCGCCATGTGCGACCTCCCCCGACACGCCCCGGCCGGGGGAAATGCGGCGCATCCGCAGGGGCCGGGCTCCCGGAAGGGAAGCCGCCCGCCGTCCGGGGCGCGTGGCGCCGCGGCCACGCGCGCACGCGCTGCATCTTGCGGCAGGCTGCGGCGGTTGCGGATCGCTCGACCTGCAGGTCACTCTGCGTTAGCCTTGTCCCATCAGAGTCATCAGCGCGGCGGAGGCAGATGCGCGACCTTTGCAGATGGCTGACAGTTCCGGCGTTTCTTCTTGGCACCGATCCGGCGCGGGCGGCGGAGCTGGAAGATCTCGTGTCCTTCTCCGTGGAGCGCCAGGCCTCCGGCGCGCTGGCCGCGATGGGCATCGGGGTGGTTCCCAGCGAAACGGCCAGCACGCTGGTGCTGAACACCGGAACCGGCTCGGACGCCCGGCCGGATTTCGCCTCCGCGCAGCTGGGCGGCGGCTTCACGGTGAGCGATTCCTTCCCGCTCTACCTCGAGGGCTACCTCGGCTACACGCGGTTCAACCCGTCCTATCTCGTGGTGAGCGATGCCGACCGCGCCTACGTGCGCCCGAAATGGACCAGCATTTCCGGCACCGCCGGCATCGGCTGGGACTTCGCGCTGAACGAAAACCTCGTGCTGCGGCCGATGGTGAATTTCGCGCTGGGGCAGGTGGTGTCGGACACCGCGGTGCTGGCGGCGTTCATCGCTGACCACATCGGGGCCGAGGACGCCCGCTTCCTGCGCGACGGCGGGCTCACCGCCGGGGGGCTCGGCGGGTCCATGATGCTGGAATACAACAAGGCCTGGGACGAGGATTACGAGGCCGACCTCTCCCTGCGCTACTCGCGCATCCACCTCAAGCCCATCGCCGGGGACAGGGGCGTGGTCGGCGAGGCGAGGGCGGAGACGCTGGCGCTGTGGTCCCGCATGCGGGTTCCGACGGGCCTGACCCTCTTCGGGCGGTCCGTGCGCGGGGTGGGCGAATTCTCCGCCGCCTGGCTTCCGGGAGACCAGGGCGAAATCCTGCGCACCGACTGGCTGGTGCAGGTGGGCGCCGGCGTGGAGTTCAACCTGTCGGAAACCTGGGTGCCGCTGGCGCGCGAAGTGCGGCTGGTGGCCCGCTACACGCGGGGCGACGTGCTCCAGGGCTTCGGAATCGGGCTGGCCGCCAGCTTCTGACCCTGGGGTACCGCCGGCGGATGCACGCCGTTGCGGGGCACCCGGCCCATGCTTCCCCCGATCCGTGTTCCCGATCCGGAGAAAGCCCGCCCGGCGGCGGAGCACATGTGCTGAGGGAAACAATCCGGCCCGCTCAGGCCGAAGATCCGACGCCGGAGGACGCATGTATCCTCCGGGCGCCGGACCCGGCTACATCGATGTGCAGCCCGCGCTGACGACATGCGACCCTACGGGGTCACCAAGGCGTCGCATGTCACAGCGAAGTGTGACGCGCCCTATCAAAGACGTTTGAAACCAACGGCTTATGGGCGACTGTCCCACTAGACATATGGTCACCTCCTTTCGATTGTTGATCCGGACCTTCAGCATGAACGCCCCGGCGCGGATCTCAAAGCGTTTTTTTCGCAGGCGCAGCGAAGCGGCCTGACGGGCTCTGCGCCAGCCACGGCGGTGCCGCACGCGGGGGGGCGGGGAAGCGCCAATGGCTTCATGCGGGGGTGAGGCCGCTCCCCGGCCCGGTCACGGCCCGCGCGAGAGCCCGGCCCGGCCGGCGCGGGATCAGCCGGCCGCCGCCGGGGCGGCCATCAGGCGGCGCGGCGGGCGGCCAGCACGCCGAGCAGCACGCGGAACGGGATCAGCGCCACCAGCGCCAGCGCCATCTTCACCAGGAAATCCGCGCCGGCGAGGCTCACCCACAGCGGCACCTCCGGCCCGGCGCCGAGCAGCGGCAGCGGGGCCGCGGCCCAGGACACGTCTTCCGACGGGTCGATGAACGAGAGGGCGCCGGAGAAGGCCACCGAGAAGAAGATCACCGTGTCGAGCGACGACCCGGCGAGCGAGGAGACGAAGGGCGCGCGCCACCAGCTGCCGCGCCGCAGCCGGTTGAACACCCCGATGTCGACCATCTGCGCCAGCAGGAAGGCGAGGCCCGAGGCCGTGGCGATGCGGAAGGTGGTGAGCGGATAGCCCTCCGGCCCGGTGATCTGGCTGGCGATGAGCGAGCAGGCCACGCCGATCACGAAGCCCGCCGCCACCACCCGCCGCGCGGCGCGCGCGCCGAGGAAGCGGTTGGTGAGGTCCGTCACCAGGAAGGCGAAGGGATAGGTGAAGGCGCCCCAGGTCAGCCAGTCGCCGAGCAGGAACTGCACGAGGATGTTCGAGGCCACGACCACCAGGGCCATGGCGAGGATGCCGATCATGAAGCCGCGCGTCATCGGAGCTCTCCTTGCGGGTTTGCCGGGCCAATACGCCGAAACGGCGCGCCGGGCAAGCCGCGCGCCCCCGGGCGCCGCCGGCCTGCCTGCCAGACGTGCCCCGGCGGCGGCGGATCATCCGGGGGTTGATCTGCGCGCGCACTCGGCTATGGTGAGCGCCGACCGGGCCCGCCTGCGGCCCCGGTTTCGCGCCAGATGCGCCAGGCCCTGCCGCCGTTCCGCCCCGCGCGGACCGTCAGGCCCAGTTCTCCAGCCTCATTCCGGCGCCGCTTCCGGCGCAGCACCCAAGGTTATGGGAGACTACGGTCATGGCCGTTATCGATATCAGTGTCGAGACCTCCGCCGGTCTCGATTTCAATGCCTATCTTTCTGCGTTCACTGCGGATTTCGGGTCCGACAACCGCGGTTGGTTCGAAGGGCCGCTGGCGCCCTACGACTCCTGGTCGATCCAGGAACAGGGCAGCGCGGCGCAGGCGCTGGTCGCGGAAGGGGAGCTCAACTACTCCTTCACCAGCCACGTGCTGGAGGGCGATCTCGACACGCTGTCCTTCGGCACCGACCTCAGCCTCGGCTCCGGCACCGGGGTGACGACGAGCACGCCGACACTGGGCACGAACGTGGTGACGCTCGAGTCGCTCGGGCTGTCGGACACAGGGTCGAGCAATCTGGTGAATGACGTGCTGCTGGGCCTCGGCGAGGGTGATTCGAGCGCGCTGGAGGGCTGGCTCTTCAACACCGCCGGGAACAGCGTCAACTTTGACGGCGGCGCGGGCGCCGACAGCTTCACCGCCGGCATCGGCGATGACGTGCTGCGCGGCCGGGGCGGCAACGACCGGCTGTTCGGCGGCGCCGGCGCCGACACCCTGCTGGGCGGCAACGGGGCCGACACGCTGGACGGCGGTGCAGGGGCCGACGTGCTCACCGGCGGCAATGGCGCGGACACGTTCACCTTCGCCACCGCGGCCGGGGCCGACGGCGACGAGATCACGGACTTCACCGCCGCCGATCTCATCGACCTCACCGGAATTGCCGGGCTCACCGGATGGGGCGGCACCAGCGCCGCGGCCAACTCCGCCTGGTACGCGGTGAGCGGAACCGACACGCTGCTCTACGGGTCTACCGATGGCGACAGCGTCGCCGATTTCGAGATCGTGCTCTCCGATTACACCGGCGGACTGAGCGGCACCGACGTTCTGGTCTGACCGCGAACCCTGCCTCGCGCATCGGCCGGCCCGCCGGCCGGTGCGTTCCGCGCCGCGGCGCCGCTGCGGCCGGCGCGCTGCCATATGCGGAGGCGCGGGGGCGCGAAAACGCCATATCCTGTGCAGTCGCGGCCTCAGGGTGCACAAATATGTTGACGCAATTCAGAGTTGCACGGCATGATGGGGACATTGATTTGATCGGATGCACCCTAAAGAGCCCCGCCCATCACCAGATGGGCGGGGTTATTCTTGCGGTGTCGGACGGGTGTGGCGGGGCTCAGGCGCCGGGCGTGGATTTCGGACGGTGATCCGGCGCCGCCATTCGCCCTCGGCCGGGCTCGGCGCGGGGCAGGGGCTCGGCGGGGCGCAGCCGGGCGGCGGCGGTGCGGGCCAGCTCGGCATAGACTTCAGTGCCCCGGGTTTTCCATGCCACCTCCTCCCCGGAGAGCTGCCGAACGATTCGCGCCGGCATGCCCACCACCATCGAGCGCGGCGGCACCTGCATGCCGGCCTTCACGAAGGCGAGGGCGGCGACGATGCTCTCCGCCCCGATCACCGCCTCGTCCATCACCACGGCGTTCATGCCCACCATTGCGTTTGCCCCCACCACGCAGCCGTGCAGCACCGCGCCGTGGCCGATGTGGCCCATCTCCTCCACCACCACGTCGCGGCCGGGGAAGGCGTGCATCACGCAGGTTTCCTGCACATTGGCGCGCGCGCCCACGATCACCCGGCCGAAATCGCCGCGCAGCACCGCGCCGGGGCCGATATAGGCGCCGGGCCCCACGTGCACGTCGCCGATCA
Organism: Paroceanicella profunda; assembly: GCF_005887635.2. Classification (GTDB taxonomy): domain Bacteria; phylum Pseudomonadota; class Alphaproteobacteria; order Rhodobacterales; family Rhodobacteraceae; genus Paroceanicella; species Paroceanicella profunda. Next base: position 2,050,741 of record NZ_CP040818.1, read on the forward strand.
GTACCGCCTCGGGGTGGAGGAAGGCCGATGGGTCGGCCACCGGGGTGAAACCGTCGAGCGCGTAGCAGCGGGCCATCAGCCGGCCCGCTGGGTTTTCGCCACCATGGTCAGCACGTCGTACTGGGCCACCACCTCGCCGTCGGCGCGGGTCACGGTGCAGTCCCAGCGCACCTCGCCGTACGCCTCGGTCTCGCGCGGGTTGATCTGCTTGGCGGTGAGCTGCACGCGCAGGGTCTCCCCGGCATGGACGGGGGAGAGGAAGCGCAGGTTGTCCACACCGTAATTGGCCAGCACCGGCCCCTCGTCGGGCTGCACGAACAGGCCCGCGGCGAAGGACACGATGAGGTAGCCATGCGCCACGCGGCCCTCGAAGAACGGGTTTCGGGCAGCGGCCTCCTCGTCCATGTGGGCGTAGAACGTGTCGCCGGTGAAGCGGGCGAAATGCTCGATGTCCTCCACCGTCACCTGCCGGCTCTCGGTGGTGATGGTGTCGCCCACCTCCAGCTCGGCGAGAGACTTGCGGAACGGGTGCACCGCGTCCTCGCGCCGGGCCGCGCCGGGCATCCACTGGCCGATGATGGCGGTGAGCATGTCCGGCGTGCCCTGCAGCGCGGTGCGCTGGGTGTAGTGGTGCAGGGCGCGCATGCCGCCGAGCTCCTCGCCGCCGCCGGCCCGGCCGGGGCCGCCATGCACCAGCTGGGGCAGGGGCGAGCCATGGCCGGTGGAGGTTTTCGCAGCCCCCCGGTTGCCGAACAGCAGCCGGCCATGGGCGCGGGCGATGCCGAGCCCGATCTCGCGCGCCACGGCACCGTCATCGGTGAAGAGCGAGGCGACGAGCGAGCCGCCGCCGCGGTTGGCGATCTCCACCGCCTCGGCCGGCGTGGCGTAGGGCATCAGCGTGCAGACCGGGCCGAAGGCCTCCACCTCGTGCGGGGCCGTGGCGGTGAGGGGGCTGTCGCACACCAGCAGGCAGGGCGCGTGGAAGGCGCCGCCCTCGGGCACCGGCCCGGGTTCGAGCACGATGCGCGCCTCCGCGGCGATGCGGGCGATGGCGCCGCGCACCTCCTCCACCTGGGCGGGGGAGGCGAGCGGGCCCATGCGGGTGCCCTCCTCCGCCGGGTTGCCGATGACGGCCTTCGCGAGGCGGGCCTTCAGCGCCTCGGTCACCGCATCGAGATGGGCGGCCGGCACGATGGCGCGGCGGATGGCGGTGCATTTCTGCCCCGCCTTCACGGTCATCTCGCGCGCGACCTCCTTCACGAACAGCTCGAACTCCGGCGTGCCGGGCCCGGCATCGGGACCGAGGATGGAGGCGTTCAGGCTGTCCGCCTCGGCCGTGAAGCGCACCGAGTTCTCCACGATGGCGGGCGTGGCGCGCAAGCGGCGGGCGGTGGCGGCGGAGCCGGTGAAGGTGACCGCGTCCTGCGCCGTCACCCGGTCGAGCAGGTCGCCCGTGCCGCCGCAGACGAGCTGCAGCGCGCCCTCGGGCAGCAGGCCGGTGGCGAGGATCAGCCGCACGCAGGCCTCGGTGAGATAGGCGGTCTGGCTGGCGGGCTTCACGATGGCGGGCATGCCGGCGAGCCAGGTGGGGGCGAGCTTCTCCAGCATGCCCCAGACGGGGAAGTTGAAGGCGTTGATGTGGATGGCCACGCCCGAGAGCGGGGTGAGGATGTGCTGGCCGATGAAGCTGCCGTCCTTCGAGAGGATCTCCGGCGCGCCGTCGGTGAGCACGGCGGCGTTCGGCAGCTCGCGCCGCCCGCGCGAGGCATAGGTGAGCAGGGTGCCGATGCCGCCGTCGATGTCCACCCAGCTGTCGGTGCGGGTGGCGCCGGTGGCGAAGGAGAGGGTGTAGAGCTCCTCCTTCGCCTCCATCAGCGCGAGGCCGATCTCCTTCATCATCAGCGCGCGGGCATGCACGCTCATCGCGCGCAGGGCGGGGCCGCCGGCCTCACGCCCGTGGGCGAGGGCGGCGCCCATGTCGAGGCCGGTTGCGTCCACGCGCGCGACGGGCGCGCCGGTGGCCGCGTCATGCACCAGCGTGCCGGCGCCGGCGCCCTCCTGCCAGCGCCCGGCGATGTAGCTTGCGAGGCGGCGCGGTTCGGTGCGGTCTGCGTCCAGCATGTCAGTGTCCTTCGTATTCGATGACGATCTCGTCGCTCAGCGGGATGCACTGGCAGGTGAGCACCAGCCCGCGGGCGACCTCGTAATCCTCGAGCGCGTAATTCTGCAGCATCTCCACCTCGCCCTTGTGCACGCGGCCGATGCAGGTGGAGCAGACGCCGGCCTTGCAGGAGAAGGGGGCGTCGATGTCGTGCTCGCGCGCGGCCTCGAGCACGCTCTGGCCGCGGCGGGGCATCTGAAACTCGGTGGCCGCGCCGTCGATGATGACCGTGGCGCGCACCATGTCGCCGGAGGCGCGGGCGGCGGCGGCCTCGGCGCGCAGCTTCGCGCGGCCCGGCTGGTCGGCGCCGAAGAGCTCGAAGCGGATGCGCTCGCGCGGCAGGCCGGCGCCTTCCAGCGCGCCCGCCACCTCCTTCATCATCGCCTCGGGGCCGCAGATGAAGGCCATCTCGGCCTCCGCCGGCTGCAGCCAGCCGCCGAAGAGCGCGGCGCATTTGCCTGCGTCGATGCGGCCGGAGAACAGCCCCTCCTCGGCGCCCGGCCCGGAGAACAGGTGCAGCACCGAGAAGCGGGAGAGGTAGCGGTCCTTCAGCTCGCCCAGCTCGGCGCGGAACATCACCGAGGCCACGGCGCGGTTGCCGTAGACGAGGGTGAAGCGCGCCTCCGGGTCTCCGCCCAGGATGGTGCGGGCGATGGAGAGCACCGGCGTGATGCCGGAGCCCGCGGCGAAGCCGATGTAGTGGCGGGCCTGCACCCCGGGCGCGGTGTCGCCGGGGCCGAAGCGGCCCTGCGGCGGCATGGCCTCGATCGTGTCGCCCACGGCGAGGTCCGATTTCGCCCAGCCGGAGAACGCCCCGCCGGAGACCCGCTTGATGCCCACCCGCAAGCCCTCGCCCGGGGCGGCGCAGATCGAGTAGGAGCGGCGCAGCTCCGCGCCGTCGAAGCTGCGGCGGAAGGTGAGGTATTGCCCGGGGCGGAAGCGGAAGCGCTCCATGTCCTCGGCCCGGGGCGCGAGGCTGAGCACCACCGCGTCGCGCGTGTCATGGGCGATATCGGTGACGGTGAGGGGGAAGAACTCTTGCATCAGATCGCCTTGAAATAGTCGAAGGGCTCGGCGCAGGCGCGGCAGCGGAACTGCGCCTTGCAGGGGGTGGAGCCGCGGGGGGTGAGCATCTCGGTGTCCGCCGAGCCGCATTGCGGGCAGGGGGCCTTCTGTGCGGCGAGCATGCCGGCGCAGGAGGCGAGGCCCGGCTGCGGCGGGGCGATGCCATAGGCGCGCAGCTTCTCGCGGCCCTCGGGGCTGATCCAGTCCGTCGTCCAGGCGGGGGAGAGCTGCTGGCGCACCTGCACCGGCCCCGCGCCGCGGCGGGTGAGCGCGGTCTCGATGTCGAGCGCGATCACCGCCGTGGCCGGGCAGCCGGCATAGGTGGGCGTGACGGTGACGGTGACCCCGTCCTCGGTTGCCGCCACGTCGCGGATGATCCCGAGATCGACCAGCGAGACCGCGGGGATCTCCGGGTCCGGGATCTCGGCCAGCCAGGCGCGCAGGGTGGCGAGCGAGGGCTGCATCACCAGCTTGCCCCGGGGTGACTGCGCGGCAACGACTGCATTTCCGCCAGCAGGTAGCCCATGTGCTCGGAATGGAGGCCCTGCCGGCCGCCGCGCCGGGTGAGGCGGGGCTCGGGCAGGGTGAGCGTGGCGCGGGCGAAGGTGGCGGCGGTCTCGGCCGCGAAGGCGGCGCGCACCGGGTCCGGGTCCGGCAGGGTGCCGTCGGCGCGCAGGGCGTCATCGGCCGCGTCGGTCTCCAGCAGGTCGGTGGTGAAGGGCCAGAGGGCCTCCAGCGCAGCCTGCATGCGGGCGTGGCTTTCCGGGGTTCCATCCCCCAGCCGCAGGATGAGATCGCGCGAGCGCTCGATGTGGTAGCGCACTTCCTTCACCGATTTCTGCGCCAGGTCGCGCACGCCCTCGTGGGTGCTTGCGGTCAGCGCGTCGAGCATCGGCAGGTGCCAGGCGTCGAAGAGGTACTGGCGCATCAGCGCATGGCCGAAATCCGGGCTGGGCTGCTCCACAAGCTGGGTGTTGAGGAACTCCCGCTCGCCGCGCAGGAAGGCGAGATCATCCGGCGTGCGGGTGTCGCCCTCCGCCGCGCAGGCCAGCGCATACCAGAGCCGGGTCTGGCCGATCAGGTCCAGCCCCATGTTGGCGAAGGCGATGTCCTCCTCCAGGATGGGCGCGTGGCCGCACCATTCCGCCGTGCGCTGCCCGAGGATGAGCGCATTGTCGCCCATGCGCAGGCAGAAGGTCACGAAGGGCTCCATCACATCGCTCCGATCTCGTCGGGGATGTCGAAGAAGCTGGGGTGGCGGTAGACCTTGGAGGCCGCAGGCTCGAAGGTCTGCTCCGCGTCGTCCGGGCTGGAGGCGGTGATGCGCGCGGATTCCACCACCCAGATGCTCTGGCCCTCGTTGCGGCGGGTATAGACGTCACGCGCGTTCTTCAGCGCCATCCCGGCGTCGGGCGCGTGCAGGCTGCCGACATGCCGGTGCGACAGCCCGTGCTGCCCGCGGATGAACACCTCCCAGAGGGGCCATTCCCTGCTCATGATACCTTACTCCGCTGCAAGTTTGTGTTTGTCGGCATGGGCCATCAGCCCCTCGCGGAACCAGGCGCCATCGTCCCAGGCCTTCTGCCGGGCGGCGAGGCGCTCGCGGTTGCACGGGCCGTTGCCCTTCAGGACGGCGAAGAACTCGTCCCAGTCCGGGGTGCCGAAATCATACCCGTCCTTCTCCGCGTTCCAGGCGAGGTCGGGGTCGGGCACCTTCAGGCCCAGCCATTCGGCCTGCGGCACGGTCTGGTCGACGAATTTCTGCCGCAGCTCGTCATTCGAGTTCTGCTTGATGCCCCATTTCATCGACTGCTCGGAATGCACCGAGTCCGCATCCGGCGGCCCGAACATCATCAGCGAGGGCCACCACCAGCGGTTCAGCGCGTCCTGCGCCATCGCCTTCTGCGCCTCCGTGCCGTGGCAGAGCGCGCGCATGATGTCGAAGCCCTGGCGCTGGTGGAAGCTCTCCTCCTTGCAGATGCGGATCATCGCGCGCGAATAGGGGCCGAAGGAGCAGCGCTGCAGCGGCACCTGGTTCATGATCGCGGCCCCGTCCACCAGCCAGCCGATGGCGCCGATATCCGCCCAGGTGAGGGTGGGGTAGTTGAAGATGGAGCTGTACTTCGCCTTGCCGGCCAGAAGCTGCTCCGTCATCTCGTCGCGCGAGACGCCCAGCGTCTCGGCGGCGCAGTAGAGGTAGAGGCCGTGGCCGGCCTCGTCCTGCACCTTGGCGAGCAGGATGGCCTTGCGCTGCAGGGTTGGGGCGCGGGTGATCCAGTTCCCCTCCGGCAACTGGCCGACGATCTCGGAGTGCGCGTGCTGGCCGATCTGGCGGATCAGGGTCTTGCGGTAGCCCTCGGGCATCCAGTCCTTCGGCTCGATGCGGATGCCCTCGTCGATGCGCTTCTGGAAGGCTGCATCGGCGTCCGAGGTGCCGGTTTCACCCGTTTCGACCAGTTGTGCGTACATGTGCCTGTCTCCTTCAGGGGGCGGTGGCGGGAGAGAGGGCGCTGGCCCCGCCCGGGCCCGGCCGGCGGTGTGCGCCTGCCGGGCGGGCCGGGGGGCGGATCGGGGCATGTGACATGAATCCTCCCGGAGCCTCTGCCATGTTCTTTCCGGCAATATGGCACTCAATATGTCACATGGCAAGACAAGTGTGATGTTTTGTGTGATGCGTGCGCCAGGGCCGGAGCGTGACGGGCGCGCGCGGAAGGGCCCGGCACGCCGGCGCGGGCAGGCGTCCGGGCAGCCGCGGTGCGAGCAGGCGTTCAACTGGCCACGGTGTGGCGAAACCTCCGGGTCACCGCGGGGCGGGCTGCGGCCAGGCGGCCACGGTGGGGGAGGCGTCCGGGTGGCCGCGAGCAGCGGCCGGGGGGCGGCGTGTCAGTGGTAGGAGAGGTCGGCGATGCGGCGGGCGATGCGCGTCGGGTCGGCGGTGAGCGTGCCGTTGCGGTCCACGAAACTGGCGGCGACGGCGGCATCCGCATCGGGCGTGAGCGCGAGGTAGAGCCGCGCGAACAGGGCGCGCGCGGCCGGGCTCTGCCAGGTGTCGGGCAGCATGCCCAGCGGCAGGGCGGGGTCCGACAGGGCGATGTCGCGGAAGATGTGCACCAGCAGCAGCCGCAGGCCGAGCGCCTCGGCGGGCGGGAAGCTGCAGCCCTCCAGCGGCGAGAATCCCTCCACGAACCGGTCGATCCGCCCGGCCAGCGCGTCCAACTGCCAGGCGCTGCGGGCCAGCTCGGTGAGGTCGTCCGTGGTGGTGGCGCGGAAGTGGATCGCGCCCAGCGGCGGCAGCGGCTCCCCCCGGTCCGGCAGGATGGCGAGATGCGGCTGCGCCATGCCGAAGCGCAGCCGCGAGAGCTTGTGCACCAGCGCCTCGCGCCCCGCCCCCTGCGGCAGCGCCACGAGGTGCCAGCCGCGCAGCGGCTCGGCCCGCGGGCGCGAGTAGATCAGCCGTGCGGCATGGGTGAACTCGCGGTTCGCGGCCTCGGTGAGCCGGTAGTAGCTCTTGCGGCCGTGCTTCTCGCCGGCGATGCGCTCCGAGGCCACGAGGCGGGAGACCGCGGTGCGCACCCGGCTCTCGGAGATCTGCACGGCGCGGCAGGCCTCCACGATGTTGCCCATCCACAGCTCGCCGCCGCGCGGCGCCACCACGTCACCGTAGAGCGTGACGATGAACGCCCCGGCGCTCACGGGAAAGGTTTCGAGAATCCGGGACGTTACAGACGTGTTCATGAAGGTCTCCGACAAGGCGGAGACCTTTGTAGCCAGCTTTGGTCCGGGCCTCAATCGCGCCTCTCAGCGCTCCGGTCGCCGGTCATGCACGCGCTGGGCCTTGCCTTCGGAGCGCTTCAGCGTGCCGGGGCCGACCACCTCGATCACGCTGGAGACGCCGACCACGCTCTTGATGTGGCCGGAGAGCTCGCGCGCCGCGGCCGCGCTCTCCGCCGCGTCCATGCCCGCCTTGCCCTCGCAGCGCACGGTCATGCTGTCCATCCGGCCGGAGCGGGTGAGCTCGATCTCGTAATGCGGCGCGAGGCGGGCGCATTTGAGGATCTGCTCCTCGATCTGGGTGGGGAACACGTTCACCCCGCGCAGGATGATCATGTCATCCGAGCGGCCGGTGACCTTCTCCATCCGCCGCATGGAGCGGGCGGTGCCGGGCAGCAGCCGGGTGAGGTCCCGCGTGCGGTAGCGGATGATCGGGAAGGCCTCCTTGGTGAGCGAGGTGAACACCAGTTCGCCCTTTTCGCCCTCGGGCACCGGCGCGCCGGTCTCGGGGTCCACGATCTCGGGGTAGAAATGGTCCTCCCAGATGTGCAGCCCGTCCTTGGTCTCCACGCATTCCTGCGCCACGCCCGGGCCCATCACCTCGGAGAGGCCGAAGATGTCCACCGCGTCCATGTCGAAGGCGGTTTCGATCTCCTCGCGCATGGCATTCGTCCAGGGCTCGGCGCCGAAGATGCCGGTGCGCAGCGAGGTGCGGCGCGGGTCCAGCCCCGCCTTGGCGTAGGCGTCGAGGATGGAGAGCATGTAGGAGGGGGTGACCATGATGATCGAGGGGCGGAAATCCTCGATCAGCGTCACCTGCCGCTCGGTCATGCCGCCGGAGACCGGCACCACGGTGCAGCCCAGCTTCTCCGCGCCGTAATGCGCGCCCAGCCCGCCGGTGAACAGCCCGTAGCCGTAGGCCACGTGGCAGATGTCGCCCGGGCCGCCGCCGGCGGCGCGGATGGAGCGGGCCACGAGATCGGCCCAGGTGTCGATGTCACGCTTCGTATAGGCCACCACCGTGGGCTTGCCGGTGGTGCCGGAGGAGGCGTGCAGCCGGGCGATCTTCTCCCGCGGCACGGCGAACATGCCGAAGGGATAATTGTCGCGCAGGTCCTGCTTTTTCGTGAACGGGAATTTCGCGAGGTCCGACAGGGACCTGAGGTCGTCCGGGTGGACGCCCGCCGCGTCGAACTGCCGGCGGTAGAAGGGCGAGCCCTCGTAGGCGGCGCGCAGCGTGGCCTTCAGCCGGCTGAGCTGCAGGGCGGTGATCTCGTCGCGCGAGGCGGTCTCGATCGGGTCGAGCGCCGCGCGGGGGCCGGTGACGTTGAGCATTCTGTTTCCTCCCGGGGCCGGGACGCCCCTTGTTCTGGTCTCGCGGGGCCGCTCAGGCCTCGAAATGGCTGCCCTTGATGGTGCGCGAATGGCCGCGAAAACTGGCGATCAGCACCCCTTCCGCATTCGTGACGTCGATATCGTAGAGGCCGGAGCGCCCGGCGCGCCGGACCTCGCGCGCCTCGGCGGTGAGCAGGTCGCCCTCCCGGCCCGGGGCGTGGAAGGTGACGGCGCAGTGCTGGGCCACGGTGCGTTCATTGTAGCTGTTGCAGGCGAAGGCGAAGGTGCTGTCGGCCAGCGCGAAGATGACGCCGCCATGCGCGGTGCCCACGCCGTTGAGCATGTCGGGGCGCACGCGCATGGTCATGCGGGCGCGGCCGGGGCCGGTCTCCACCAGCTCCATGCCCAGCAGGCGGCTGGCGGCATCGCCCTCCCACATCGCGGCGGCGGAGCGGCTGGCGATCTCCCGGGCCGAGAGCGGGGCGAGGTCCTCCGGGCTCATGACTCGCGCCCCGTGAAGACCGGGCTGCGCTTCTGGGTGAAGGCGCGCACGCCTTCCGCGTAATCCGGGCTGCGGCCGGCGCGGCGCTGCAGGTCGCGCTCCAGGTCCAGGCTTTCATCGAGGCTCAGCGTGCCGGCGGCCTGCACGGCCTGCTTGGTGAGCGCGTAGCCGAAGGTGGGGCCGGCGGCGAGCCTGCGGGCAAGGGCGCGGGCCTCGGCCATCAGCTCCGCCCCGGGCAGGGCGCGCCAGATCATCCCCCATTCGGCGGCCTGGGGCGCGCTCACCGGCGCACCGGTGAGCATCAGCGCCTTGGCGCGGGCCTCGCCCACCAGCCGGGTCAGGGTCCAGGTGCCACCCGAATCGGGCACCAGGCCGAGATTGGCGAAGGACTGGATGAAGCGCGCCTCCTCGGCGGCCAGCACGATGTCGCAGGCCAGCGCCACGTTGGCGCCGGCGCCCGCGGCCACGCCGTTCACCGCGCAGATCACCGGCTTGGGCAGGGCGCGCAGCCGGCGCACCAGCGGGTTCCACAGGGTGTCGATGGTCTCGCCCAGGTCCGGCGGGCCGGACATGGTGTCCGGGTTGCGCGCCCCCAGGTCCTGCCCGGCGCAGAAGCCGCGCCCCGCGCCGGTGAGCAGCACGGCGCGCACCGCCTCGTCCCGCGCGGCGGTGTCGAGCGCCGCGCGCAGGGCGAGGTGCAGCTCTTCGGTGAAGGAATTGAGTCGCTCCGGCCGGTTCAGCGTCAGCTCCATGACGCCGCCTTCAACCCGCTGCAACAGCACGGAATCGGTCATCTCTGCCCTTTCATCGCGGCCCTCCCAGGGCATGGATGCGGCACACGTTCTGCGGTGTCCGCTGAAAAATGTGTTGCATAAACCGACCGCGTGGTCAATGAATAACGTGTCACGCGAATTGAGGTTAACGTCAGTGGGTGTGACCTATGGGAGGAAAGACATGACGACCAGAAAACTCGGCGCGGGGCTCTCCGCGCTCGCGCTCCTCGCGGCAATGCCGGCGGCGGCGGAGATCCGCATCGGCGCGTCGCTCGCGGTCACCGGCCCGGCGGCCTTCCTCGGCGACCCCGAGGCGAAGACGCTGGAAATGCTCGTGGAGGCGGTGAACGCCGAGGGCGGCGTGAACGGCGAGCCGCTGAAGCTGGTGCTCTACGACGATGGCGGCGACCCCAACAAGGCGCGCACCTTCGCCACCCGCCTCATCGAGGAGGACGAGGTGGTGGCGGTGATCGGCGGCACCTCCACCGGGGCGACCATGGCCATGGCGCCGCTCTTCGGGGAATACGAGATCCCGTTCATCTCGCTCGCCGGCGCGGTGGTGATCATCGACCCGGTGCAGCCCTACGTGTTCAAGACCCCGCACACCGACCGCATGGCCTGCGAGAAGATCTTCGCCGACATCACCGGCCGGGGCCTGAGCAAGGTGGGGATGATCTCGGGCACCGGCGGCTTCGGCAAGTCGATGCGCGAGCAGTGCCTCGACGTGGCGGAAGCCTCGGGCGTGGAGATCGTGGCCGACGAGACCTACGGGCCGAACGACGCCGACATGACCCCCCAGCTCACCAACATCGCCAACACCGCGGGCGTGGAGGCCGTGGTGAACCCCGGTTTCGGCCAGGGCCCGGCGGTGGTGACGCGCAACTTTGCCCAGCTCGGCCTGAAGCTCCCCTTCTACCAGAGCCACGGCGTGGCCTCCGACAGTTTCATCGAGCTCGCCGGCCCCGCGGCCGAGGGCGTGCGCCTGCCGGCCACCCCGCTGCTCATCCCCGGCCAGCTCGCCGAGGACGACCCGCAGAAACAGCCCGTAACCGATTACATCGCCGCCTACGAGGCGAAATACGGGCACACCCCCTCCACCTTCGGCGGCTATGCCTATGACGCGTTCAACATCGTGATCGCGGCCATCGAGGCTGCCGGCGCCGACGACCCCGCCGCCATCCGCGACGCCATCGAGGCCACCTCGGGCTACGCCGGTGTCACCGGTGTCTACTCCTTCACCCCCGAGGACCATCTCGGCCTCGACCTCAGCGCCTTCCGGATGCTGGAGATCCGCGACGGCGGCTGGGCCCCGGTGGAGTAAGGCGCCGTGGCGGAACTCCTGCAATTCCTCGTCTCGGGGGTCACGGTGGGCGCGATCTATGCCGCCGTCGCCCTGGGCTTCACGCTGATCTACAACGCCACCGGGGTGGTGAACTTCGCGCAGGGCGAGTTCGTCGTCATCGGCGGGCTGACGGCGGCGGCCCTGATCGGGGCCGGGGTTCCGCCGCTCCTTGCCGCCCCGCTCGCCGTGCTGGCGGGGCTGGTGATGGGGCTACTGCTCTACCGGCTGGCCATCCGGCCGGCCGGGCAGGCGCCGCTCGTCTCGCTCATCATCATCACCATCGGGGCGAGCATCTTCCTGCGCGGCGCGATGCAGATGGTGTTCGACAAGCAGATCCACCGCTATGACGGCTTCTCCGGCGAGGCGCCCATCGGCTTTCTCGGCGCCACCATCCTGCCGCAGAGCCTTTGGATCATCGGCGGCAGCCTGGTCGTCTTCGCCTTCCTCGCCTGGTTCATGGGCCACACCCGGGCGGGCCGCGGCATCCGCGCCACCGCCTCGAACCGCCTCGCCGCAGCGCTGGTGGGCATCAACACCAAGGCCGCGATGAACCTCTCCTTCGCGCTTTCCGCCGCCATCGGGGCGCTTGCCGGCGTGCTCGCCACCCCGGTCACCTTCACCAGCTACGACGTGGGCGTGCTGGTGGCGCTGAAGGGCTTCTCGGCCACCATGCTGGGCGGCGTGGGCTCGGCGCAGGGGGCGCTCGCGGGCGGGCTGCTGATCGGGCTGATCGAGGCGCTCACCGCCGGCTACCTCAGCTCGGACTACAAGGACGCCGCCGCCTTCGTGGTGATCCTCGCGGTGCTGTTCCTGCGCCCGCAGGGCCTGTTCGGCGCCCGGATGACGGAGCGCGTGTGATGACCCTGGGCCCCGGAACCCGCACCTTCCTCGTCTTCGCCGCCCTCGTGGTGCTGGGGGCGCTCGTGTTCCCCTCCTCCTTCTTCTACCGGGTGGGTACGCTGGTGTGGATCAACACGCTCGCGGTCACCGGCATGGTGGTGCTCCTGGGCTACGTCGGGCTGGTGAGCCTCGGGCACGCCGGCTTCTTCGCCATCGGCGCCTATGCCACTGCCCTGCTGCCGCAATACGGGGTGCCCTCGGGCCTCGCCATGCTGGCGGGGGCGGCGGGGGCGGCGCTGCTCGCGGCGCTCATCGGCCGGCCGATCCTGAGGCTCTCGGGCTATTACCTCGCCATCGCCACGCTCGGCCTCGGCATGCTGATCTGGATGGTGCTCTCCAAGGAGGCCTGGCTCACCGGCGGGCCGGACGGGATGACCGTCACCGGCTTCTCGGCCCGCAGCCTGCTGAAATCGGTGGGCATCACGCTCAAGACCGCCGAGGCCTGGTACTGGCTCTGCGGTGCTGCCGCCACGCTGGGCGCGGTGCTGGCGGTGAACCTCGGGCAGAGCTCCGCCGGCCGGGCGCTGCGCGCGATCCATGACAGTGACGTGGCCGCGGCCTCGCTGGGGGTGGACGTGGCGCGGGCGAAATCCGCCGCCTTCGTGATCTCGGCGGTCTATGCCGCGGTGGCGGGCGCGCTGCTCGCCCTCGCCAACGGCTACATCACCCCGGACGCGGGCGGCTTCATGCATTCGGTCGAACTGGTCACCATGGCGGTGCTCGGCGGGGCGGCGAGCGTTTACGGCGCGCTGGTGGGCGCCCTCATTCTCACCGCGCTGCCGCAGGTGCTGACCGTGTTCGCCGAGTACGAGCACATGGTGCTGGGCGCCATCATGGTGGGCACGATGATCGCGATGCGCCGCGGGCTGGTGCCGGCGCTGGCGGGGCTGCTGGCCCGCCGCCGGGCCGCCCGCCATGCCGGACGGCTGGCGAGGAGAGTGTCATGAGCCTGCTCGACGTCTCCGGCCTCGGCATTTCCTTCGGCGGCCTGCGCGCGGTCGACGGCGTGGGCTTCACCGCCCGGCCCGGCGAGGTCACCTCCATCATCGGGCCCAACGGCGCGGGCAAGACGACGCTCTTCAACCTGGTGAGCGGGGTCTACACCGCCGATGCGGGCTTCGTGCGCATCGCGGGGCGCGATGTCACCGGCCTGCCGCCGCACCGGCTGGCGCGCGCCGGCATGGCCCGCACCTTCCAGAACCTGCGCGTGTTCCCGCAGATGACCGCGCTGGAGAACGTGATGACCGGCTGCCACATGGCCGAGCGTGCCGGGCTGCTCGCGGGCCTGCTCGGCCTGCCGGGCAGCCGCGCCGAGACCGCCCGCAGCCGCGAGGCCGCCGCCGCCGCGCTCACCCGCACCGGGCTCGGCGCGCTGGCGGGGCGCGAGGCGGCGGCGCTCTCCTACGGCCAGCTCAAGCGGCTGGAGATCGCCCGCGCGCTGGTGACCGGCTGTTCCATCCTGCTGCTCGACGAGCCCGCCGCCGGCTGCAACGCCGTCGAGACCCGCGAGATCGACGATCTCATCCAGTCCATCGCCGGGGAGGGGCGGACCGTGGTGCTCATCGAACATGACATGCGGCTGGTGATGCGCATTTCCGCGCGCATCCTGGTGCTGGACCAGGGCCGGCGCATCGCCGAGGGCGCGCCGGAAGAGATCCGCGAGAACCCCCGGGTGATCGAGGCCTATCTCGGCGCCCATGGCGCGGCCGAGGCGAGGGCGGCCCATGCGTGAGCTGTTGCGCATCGAGGGGCTCACCTCCGCCTATGGCGCGCTGGAGGTGCTGCACGGCATCGACCTTGCGGTGGCGGAGGGTGAGATCGTCACCATCGTGGGGGCGAACGGTGCGGGCAAGACCACGCTGATGCGCTGCATCTCCGGGGTGCAGCCGCTGCGCGCGGGCGCCATCCGCTTCGACGGGGCAGACATCACCCGCAGGCCCGACCATGCCCGCGCCGGGCTCGGCATCGGCCATTCGCCGGAGGGGCGGCAGATCTTCGCCGACTTGGCCGTGGAGGAGAACCTCGCACTCGGCGCCTACCACCGCCGCGGCCCGCTCGCCGCCGATCTCGACGAGGTCTACGCCCTGTTCCCGGTGCTGGCCGAGAAGCGCGCCCTGCCGGCGGGCGGCCTCTCCGGCGGGCAGCAGCAGATGCTCGCCATCGGCCGCGCCATCATGACCCGGCCGAAGCTGATGCTGCTCGACGAGCCCTCCATGGGCCTCGCCCCGGTGCTGGTGGACCGTATCCTGGAGGTGATCACCGGGCTGCGCGACCGCGGCGTCACCCTGCTGGTGGTCGAACAGAACGCCTTCGCCGCCCTCTCCATCGCCGACCGCGGCTACGTGATGGAGACCGGCCGCATCACCCTTTCCGGCCCGGCGCGCGATCTCATCGCCGACGCCCGGGTGCGGGAGGCCTATCTCGGGGCCTGACCGGGCCCCGCGCATGCAAGGAGACCCCGTCCATGACCCTCGTGAGCATCGAGATGCACGGCGACATTGCCGTGCTGCGCGCCGACAACCCGCCGGTCAACGCCCTCGGCCATCCGCTGCGCGCGGCGCTGGCGAAGGCCTTCGCCGGGCTGAAGGGGGTGCGCGGCGCCGTGCTCACCTGTGCCGGGCGCAGCTTCTTCGCGGGCGCGGACATCCGCGAGTTCGACGCCGCTCCGCAGCCGCCGGCGATCTTCGAGCTGGCGGCGCAGATCGAGGCGCTGCCCTTCCCGGTGGTCGCGGCCATCCACGGCGCGGCGCTGGGCGGCGGGCTGGAACTGGCGCTGGGCTGTGCGGGCCGGGTGGCGGCGCCCTCGGCCGTGCTGGGCTTCCCGGAGGTCACGCTGGGCCTCATCCCCGGCTCCGGCGGCGTGGTGCGCAGCGCCCGGCTGCTGGCGCCCGGGGAGGCCGCGCGGCTGCTCACGACGGGTGAGCGCATTCCCGCCGACGAGGCGCTGCGGCTCGGGCTCATCGACGCGGTGGCGCAGGACCCCGTCACCGCCGCGCTGGCGCGGGTGGCCGAACTGGCCGAGGCCCCGCGCCCGCCGCTCTCCGCCCGGCCGTTGCCGCCCGCGCCGGAGAGCTGGGAGCCGGCCCGCAAGGCCGCCCTGCGGGCGGCGCGGGGGGCGGAGGCGCCGGGCGTCGCCCTCGACGTGCTGATCCACGCCTGGGAGGTGGATTTCGAGACCGCCCGCGCCGCGGAGCGCGCCGCCTTCGAGCGCCTGCGCGGCACGGAGCAATCCGCCGCCCTGCGCCATGTCTTCTTCGCCGAGCGTCGCGCCGCGAAGGCGGCGAAGGCCGAAGGTGGGCCCGACATCGCCCGCCCCGGCGTGCTCGGCGGCGGCACGATGGGCGCGGGCATCGCCGCGGCGCTGCTGGTCGCGGGCTTTCCCGTCACCCTGGCGGAGGCTTCGCCGGAGGCCGCGGCGCGGGCGCGCACCCGGCTGGAGGGGCTGATCGCGGCGGCCGGCGCGCGCGGCAAGGTCGATCCCGCCGCGGCGCTGGCCCGGCTCACCGTGGGGCAGGGGGCAGAGGCTCTCGGCGGCTGCGACCTGGTGATCGAGGCGGTGTTCGAGGACCTCGGGGTGAAGCGCGCCGCCTTCGCCGCGCTGGAGGCGGCCTGCGCGCCGGACGCGCTGCTGGTCACCAACACCTCCTACCTGGACCCGCGCGGCATCGCCGAAGGCTTGCGGCACCCGGAGCGCTTCGCCGGGCTGCACTTCTTCTCCCCCGCCCAGGTGATGAAGCTGGTCGAGGTGGTGCCCGTGCCGCAGACCGCCCCGGGCACCGAGGCCGCCCTGTGGCGGCTGATCGGCCGGCTGGGCAAGACCGGCGTGCGCTCCGGCATCTGCGACGGGTTCATCGGCAACCGCATCCTGAAACGCTACCGCGCCGCCGCCGAGGCGCTGGTCATCGCCGGGGCGGGTGTCGCCGATGTGGACGCCGCGATGCGCGGCTTCGGTTTCGCCATGGGCCCGTTCGAGGCGCAGGACATGGGCGGGCTCGACATCGCCCATGCCCGGCGGCAGGCGGCCCGGGCCGCCGGCGCGCAGGTGCCGCGCTGCCTCGGCGACCTGCTGGCCGAGGCGGGCCGCACCGGGCAGAAGGCCGGCGGCGGCTGGTACGACTACCCCGAGGGCAGCCGCCGCCCCGAGCCCTCGCCGGAGGCGGCGCGCCTGCTCGCCCCGATGCGCGCCATGGGCGGTGCGGTGCCCGCGCCGGCCGAGATCGCGGCGCGGCTGGTGGGGGAGATGGCCGCGGAGGGCCGGGCGATCCTCGAGGAAGGCATCGCCGCCACGCCGGAGGACATCGACCTCGTGGAGATCCTCGGTTACGGCTTCCCGCGCTGGCGCGGCGGGCCGATGTTCGCCACCCGCAGCGGGGCGCCGGCGCTGGCCCGGGCGGGCTGACGCCATGGCGCGGCCCCGGGCGGAGGATTACGAGGAAAAGCGCGCCGCCATCCACCGCACCGCGGCGCGGCTCCTGTCGCAGGGCGGCGGCCAGGCCTCGATGATGCGCATCGCCGAGGCCTGCGGCATCTCCAAGGCGCTGCTCTACCACTATTACGACAGCCGCGACGCGCTGGTGTTCGACATCGTCCACACCCATCTGCTGGCGCTCGACGCCGCCCTCGCCGCCGTGCCGCCGGAGACGCGGGGCCGCGCGCGGCTGCACCTGCTCTCGCGCCGGCTGCTCGCCTGCTACGAGGACGCGGACGACCTGCACCTGCTGCAGCTCGGCGCGGTGGGCAGCCTGCCGGATGTGCAGGTCGCGGCGATCCGCGCGGCGGAACGCGCCATCCTTGGGCATTTCCGCGCCGCCCTCGGCGACACCGTGCCGGGCGCGGACCGGGCCCGGACCACGGCGGCGCTGATGGGGCTGATGGGCATGCTGAACTGGGCCTTCACCTGGTTCCGCCCCGACGGCGCCCTCAGCCGCGACGGCTTCGCCGCCCTCGCAACCGACATGGCGCTCTCCGCGCTGCAGGGCGCACCGGCGACCGGCTGACCCCACTCCCGACCGAGCGCAGGGCGCATGCCGACACCCGTCGCTTCAGCGCGCAGGCGACGCGACCGTTTCCGGGCCGCATCCCCTGCGGTACCGGATCCCGGACCGCCCGCGCAGCCGGAGCGGCGCCCCCTGCGTGTCGTCCGCCGCGACAGCTTCGCCGCCCCTCGCAACCGACGCGGCGCTTTCCGCGCTACAGGGCGAACCGGCAACCGGCCGACCCCGCCTCCCGCCCGAGCGCCGGGAGGCAGGCCCACATCCGTCGTTCCACCGAGCAGGCGATGCGACCGTTGCCGGAACGCACCTCCGACGGTTCCGGGCCTCGTGCCGCCTGCGCGCCCGGAGCAGCACGCCCTGCGTGTCGCCCGCCGCGTGATGCGTGCCGCCTGCCGCGTGATGCGTGCCGCCAGATGCCTGCGCGTGCCGCCAGACGCGTGCCGCGTGGCGCCAGACGCCTGGCGCCGTGTGTCGCCCGCCGTCTGCTCTGTGCCGCCTGCTCCATGGCGCCTGCCGAGTGCCTGTCGCGTTCCGCCAGTCGGGGACACCTGCTGCGTGCCGCCATCCGCGGGCCCGCCCGGGCGCGAGGGGCCCGGCGCGGGATTGCCTTTGCCGGCCCGGCGCCCGAGAGTGGCGCATGATGCTGAATCACCGGGAATTGCTGGTCTTCCTGAGCGTCTGCCGCCTCGGCAGCATCGGCGCGGCCGCGCAGGCGATGGGGATGACCCAGCCGGCGCTGAGCCGCTCGCTGAAACGGCTGGAGAGCCGGCTGCGCGTGCAGCTCTTCGTGCGCCACTCCGGCGGCATGGAGCCGACGGATTTCGGCCGCGTGCTGCTGCGCCACTCCGAGCTGATGGAGTTCGAGACCAACCGGGTGATCGAGGAGATCGACCTGCTGAACGGCGCCGCCACCGGCCATGTGCGCGTGGGCATCGTGCCCAGCGTGGCGCCGGTGATGATCCCGCGCGCTGTGGCCCGGGTGCAGGCGCTTTCGCCGGACATCCACATCCGCATCGTCGAGGGCTCCGGCGACCAGATCCTCGCCGCCGTGCAGCGCGGCGAGGTGGATTTCGCCGTGGTCGGCATGCCGGGCAGCGCGGTGGACCTGGTGGTCCAGCCGCTCTCCTTCGAGGAGGTGAACATCGTGGCGCGCGCCGGCCACCCGCTGGCCGGCCGTTCCGGGCTGACGCTGGAGGACCTCGCCGCCTTCCCCTGGGCGATGCCCGAGCGCGGCAATGCCATCTGGTATGGCTACGAGAACTACTTCCGCCGCGCCGGGCTGGCGCCGCCCTTGCCGGTGATCTCGTCGAACTCCGTGCATGTCCTGAAGGCGATCGTGGGCGGCTCGGACCTGCTCACCATGCTCACCGAGGTCTCCATCGCGGTGGAGGTGAAGGCCGGCATGCTGGTGGCGCTGGCGCTGGAGGGCGGGGCCTGGCGGCGCGAGCTTGCCCTGGTGCGCCGCCCCACCGGCACGCTGCTGCCCGCGGCCCGCCTCTTGATGCGCGCCTTCCAGGAGGGCTAGGCCGGCGACCCCTTCGGCGCGCCGATGGCGCGTTCCCCTTGCGCGTGCCCGTGGCGCCTTCCCCTTCCGCGCGCCTGTGGCGCGACCACCGGACCGCGCCATCGGGAGCGGAGGTCCGCGCCGCCGGGGGCGCGCTGCCGAACGTGGTGCGCTCAGTCGCGACGGATCCAGTGCAGCACGCGGGCCTCCAGCCGGGCGACGACGGCGTAGAGCGCGATGCCGATCACGGTGAGCATGCCGATGGCGTTGAACACCATCGCGGTATTGGCCTGACCCTCGCCATAGGTGATGAGGAAGCCGAGGCCGGAATTGCCGCCCACCAGCTCGCCCACCGTCACGCCGATCACCGCGAGGGTGGAGCCGATGCGCAGGCCCGCGAAGAGGTTGGGCAGCGAGGAGGGCAGCTCGATCTTCCGGAAGATCGCGAAGCGCGACATGTGGTAGACGCGGGCGAGGTTCACCAGGTCGCGGTCCACCGTCTTCATGGACTGCAGGACGTTCACGAGGATGGGGAAGAACACCACCAGCATGGTCACCAGCAGGCCGGGCACGAAGGTGTAGCCGAACCACATGATGAAGAGCGGCGCGAAGGCCACTTTCGGCGCGATCTGCAGCGCGAGGATGTAGGGAGAGAGCGTGCGCTCGGCGAGCGGCGACAGGCCGAGCGCATAGCCGCAGGCCGCCCCGAAGGCTGAGCCGAGCAGGAAGCCCGCCACCGCCGTGCCCAGCGTGTGCAGCGTGTGGCCGAAGAGATTGTCGCGCGTGACCATGGAGCCGAACTCCGCGAGACACTGCGAGAAGGTGGGGATGATGTAGCGCGACACGCCGAGCGCCGGCGGCAGGAACTCCCAGGCGGCGATGGCGACCAGCGCCACCGCGAGGATCAGCGCGAGGTCGCGCGGGCCCAGCCCGATCAGGGCCGAGAGGCTGGCCCGGCGGCGCGGGGCCGCGGTGTCGGGCCGGGCGGCGGTGTCATCTATGGCCATGGTCATGTCCGTACCTGTCCTCTCCTGTCCCGGCCCGCGGGGGCTCATTCCACGAAGGCGTTGGTGTAGAGGTCGTCCACCGGGGTGGTGGAGGTGATGATCTCGTGCTTCGCGTAGAAATCCTGCACCGCGGCGATGCGCTCGGGGTCGAACACGCCCAGCTTCGTGCCCTCGGGCACGGCGTAGACCAGCTCGGTGTAGCGCTTCATGATGTCCTCGAGCATCGCGGCCTTGCCCTCGAACTGCGGCAGGGTTTTCGCCAGCAGTTCGGCGGAGCCCTTCGGGTCGTCCATCACGTCGGTGAGCCCGTGCAGGGTGGCGGTGACGAAGGCCTGCACCAGCTCCGGCTTCTCCTCGATCACGTCGTCGGAGGCGAGCACGGCCTGGGCCATGGCGGGGATGTAGTCGTTGATTGTCTTCACCTCGAGGGCGACGCCCGCACCCTCGATGGCCGCCGCCCAGTCCGGCGTGCCGGAGATGGCGTCGAGATCGCCCGAGATCATCAGCTGCACCACGCCCGCCGGGCCCACGGCCTGGATGTCCACGTCGTCGCGGCTGAGGCCGGCGGCGGCGAGGGCGGCGAGCAGGTTGTAGTAGGTGGTGTCCTGGAAGGCCATCACGCCGATGCGCTTGCCCTTGAGCGAGGCGATGTCGGTGGCGCCGCTCTCGGTGCGGATGATGATCTGGGTGAGCGCCTTGCCGCCCAGCAGCGCCACCGCCTTCACCGGCAGGCCGTTGGCGCGCACGATGATCGGCGTGTCGCCGATGCCCGAGCCCATCTCCACGTTGCCGAGCGCGACCTGCTTGGCCACGTCGGCGCCGCCCTTGCCCACCTGGAAGGTCACGTCGATGCCGGCATCGGTGTAATAGCCCTTCGCCTTGGCCACCTGGTAGGGGGTGAAGGCGGGCAGGAAGTCGGGCGCGGGGAAGAGATAGGTGAGCTTTTCCGCCGCGGGGGCGGCAGTAGCGATGAGCGCGGCTAGCGCCGCGGCGGCGAAGGCCTTGAGATGGGGGAAGCGGGACATTCCTGTTGGACCTCTCTGATGGGTGGGGTGCCGGCGCTCTGTCAGGCGGCGCCTTCGGCGATGTGCAGCGTGTCGAAGAGACGTTTCACGTATTCATGCGTGGCGGGCAGGGTGGAGCGCGCCAGCGGGTCGTCGCGGTGCGGCAGGTCGACGGCGAAGGTGTCGACCACGGTGCCCGGGCGGCCGCTCAGCACCACCACCCGGTCGGACATGATCACCGCCTCCTGCAGGTCGTGGGTGATGAGCAGGCAGCTCAGCCCGCTCTCGGAGAGCGTGCGCGAGAAGCTCTTCTGCAGCACCAGCTTGGTCTGGGCATCGAGCGCGGAGAAGGGCTCGTCGAGCAGCACCAGCTCGGGCGAGATGGCGAGCGTGCGCGCCAGCGCCACCCGCTGCCGCATGCCGCCCGAGAGCTGGTAGGGGTAGCTGTCGGCGAACTCCTCCAGCCGGATGCGCTTCAGCTCCGTGCGGGCGATGCGCCGGCGCTCCGCCTTCGGGATCTTCCGGGTTTCGAGGCCGAACTCCACGTTCTCGATCACCGTGCGCCAGGGCAGCAGCAGGTCCTTCTGCAGCATGAACCCCACCTCGGAGCGCGGGCCCTCCACCGCCACCCCGTCGATGAGCACCGCGCCCTCGGTCGGGCCGTAGAGGCCCGAGACCATGTTCAGGATGGTGGACTTGCCGCAGCCCGAGGGCCCGACCACCGCCACCAGCTCGCCCGCGCCCACGGTGAAGGAGAGGTCGCGCACCGCGGTGACGCGGCCGGGAGACCCCTTCTCGCCGAAGGCGCGGGTGACGCCGCGGAGCTCGAGCTTCGGGGTCATTCGGCGGCTTCGGTCTTCAGGCGACCGTCGGTGCCGACCCAGCCATGCTTCGAGATGTCGAAGACCACGCCCTCGGGGTCCTTGTACTTGCGCTCCGAGTTGCCCTGCTTGGAGCCGGCGAGCTCGAAGAAGAAGCAGCCCCCGGCGGCGTTCACCCGGTCCTCGTACTTGGCCACGTCGTCGACCTGGATGCCGAAATGGTTCAGCCCGGCGAGCTTGTCCATCTCCTCCGGCGTCTTGTCGGTGAAATGCAGCAGCGCGAGGTTGATCACCCCGTCGGTGAGGTAGTTCGCCGTGCCGGCGCCGATGGTCTCGGAGCCGGCGTCCTCGAACTCGAACACGTCCTTGTAGAATTTCGTCGCGGCCTCCAGGTCGCGGACCATGATGGCGATGTGGCGCAGGCGGGCCATGGGAAATCTCCTCTGTTGGGGTCAGGCGGTTCCGGTGGGGATGTGCCTGGCGGTTCTGGTTCTCAGTTCGCCGACCTTGCGGGACTTCGACAGGATGTTGAAGAAGCCGCGCTGGATCGGCACCGGCCAGCTTGCCGGCCGGCCGAAGAAGATCGACATGCGCTGGGTGTGCTCGGTGATCGGGCGCTCCGCCCGCTCCCAGGCGGCGAGGGCGGCGGGGATGTCCGCCGCGCCGTCGAGATGGGTGGCGAGCGCGAGCCCGTTCATCATCGCCGTGCCGCCGCCCTGGCCGAGGTTCGGCGGCATGGCATGCGCCGCGTCTCCCAGGATCGCCACCCGGCCCTGCGACCAGGTTTTCAGCTTCACGTGGCCGAACCGGTCATAGCGCCCGCCCGGGCCCAGCCGCTCGATGAGCGGGCGCAGATGGGGGAAGGCCGCGGCCCAGCTTTCCACGTCCACCGGGGTGGCCTTTCCGCTGGTGTCGCTGTCGAGCATGGTGAGCGCGATGTAGAGCTCGGTGTCCGAGACCGGGGTCACGAGGATGCGGCGGCTGCCCTGCCAGTTCTCCACCGTGGTGCCGGTGTCGCCCAGGGCCACCTCCTCCGGCGTCTTGGGGATGAGCAGGCGGATGGCCCCGTCGGGCATGTCGCGCTTGCGGGTGGGGATGCCCAGCCCGTCGCGGATGCGGGAGTTCACGCCGTCCGCCGCCACCACCAGGTCCGCCTGCGCTGTCGCGCCGCTCGCGAAGGTGATGGTGCCGTCCGGCGTGGCGGAGACGGCCTCCGAACCGGTGACGATCTCCGCCCCCGCCCGCGTGGCGGCCCCGGCCAGCGCCTCGATGAGCTGCTGGCGCAGCACGGAATAGACCCGCCCGCTCGCCCCCCAGCGGTGCACGGAGAGCACGCGGTTGCGCCCGTCGCGCATCTCGCGCGTGGTGGCGCGGGAGCAGCCGGCGATGGCGGCCTCGGCCGCGCCCAGCGTCTCCAGCACCTTCATGCCGTTCTCGTAGATGTAGATGCCGGCGCCGGTGTCGCGCAGGCGCGCGCCGCGCTCGTGCACCCGCACCTGCCAGCCCTTGCGCGCCAGCGCCGCCGCCGTGGCCAGCCCGCCGATGCCGCCGCCCGCGATTTCCGCTCGTCTCGTCGCGCTCATTTGCTGGTGACCTCCTCACGTGGCGCCATGGCCGGCCCGGGCAGGGCGGCGCAGACGGCGCGATGCACGGCGCCGCCCGGGCGGGCCATGTGATCGAGAATGCGGAAATGATTGGCGCCTGCAATCACTTCGCTGTGTTCCAGCCGCCCGGCCCGTGCCAGCGCCGCGGCGAAGGCCGCGCCCTGGCGGATGAATTCCGGGCTCTCCGCCGCTCCCCAGAGCACGGTGACTGGGCAGGGGATGGCGGCCGCGTGGCGCGGCGGGCTCAGCCGCGCGGCCTCCTCCGGCGAGAGGTGGATGTAGCTGCGCCGCGCGCTCAGCAGCACCGGCTCCAGGTCGTAGCCGCCGGAGATGCACACCAGTGCCGCCATCGGCGCCGGCCGGCCGCGCGCCGCCCAGTCCAGCGTGGCGAGGCAGGCGGCGAGATGCGCGCCCGAGGAATGGCCGGAGAGCAGGATGCGCGCCGGGTCGCCGCCGAAACGGGCGATGTTGTCCTGCACCCATGCCAGCGCGCGGGCGAGCTCCTCCACCATCTGCGGCATGGTGAGCGCGGGCAGCTTGCCGAAGCCGGGTGCGACGAAGACCTGCCCCGCGCCGGTCATCGCCGGGGCGAGGAAAGCGGCGTCCTCCTTCGACTGGATGCGCCAGGCGCCGCCGTGGATGTGCACGTGCACGGGCAGGGGGCCCGTGGCGGCTTCGGGGCGGAAGATGTCGAGGCTCTGCTGCGGCTCCGGCCCCCAGGCCTGCTCCTGCCACAGCGGCGGACGGCGCAGGGTCTCGGCCTCCTCGGCCCAGCGGGCCATGCATTCCGCAGCATCGGGCGCCCAGACGCGCTGGTCATAGGCACGGTCGAGCTCGGCCTGGCTGTAGTCGAGGTAGACACGGTCGGACACGGATTCTCCACCTTCCCTGCGGTTCTTTCCGGGCGACTCGCGCAGTCTCGCGCCGCTGTCGCCTGTTCATGACCCGAGGATAGGGGAGGGCTTTCGCGCCGCGCCATTGCATTCGGCGTGCGAAGTCATGCTTTTTGGTAATGCCCTGCCCGCGAATGAGGCTGTGGTTCAAAAGCTGCCCGGGTTTTCAGCGCGGCGTCAGTCGCAGAAGATCAGCACAGTGAACGTGGCTGCGCGGCGCGCGAGGTCGGTCGGTGTGAGCGGAGCGCCGTCGCCGCTGGTGTCCGGCCGCACACCCTGGCCGGACAGGAACAGCTTCGCGATCTCACCGCGGATGGCGAAATTCACGTTCTGCGGGATCTCACCGGAGATGTCGGCCATCTTCAATGCGTCGAGCTTGGAGACCACCACCCCGACCACCTGCCCGGAACTGTCGAGCACCGGGCCACCGGAATTCCCGCTTTGCACCGGGGCGGAGATCTGCATCTTCGTGACGTCGCCGCCGAGGCCGGTCATTGCGGTGACTGACCCGCGCGTCACATTGAGCCCGCCGAGCAGGTCGGAGAGCGGATAGCCCGCCACGGCGATGTCGGCGTTCAGCTCCGCCGGACCGGGTGCGAAATGCGCCGCGACCGTGCCCGCTGGCGCCGGCGGGCCGGAGAGCAGGGCAAGGTCGTATTGCTCGGATTGCCCGACGAGGGAAAGCGGCTGGCCGTCATGGCTCAGGCGGCTGCAGCCGCGCACCACGTGGGCGTTGGTGAGGATGAGGCCGTTCGGGTCGACGAAGAAGCCAGACCCCGAGGCCTTGTGCTCCGCGTCAGGCGCGGCCGGTGCAGTGCTTCCCTGCGAGACGCGGGCATCGGCGCCGCGCGCCGAGTCGAGCCAGTCGAGGGTCAGCATCACCATCCGGTGCAGCGCGCCGCCTGGAGGGATATTGAAGGCCGGAGCCCGACCCACGGCGATGCTGGTCGAGACACCGTTGATCATGTCGCTCTCGGCCGGCCCGGCGGAGAGCAGGACAGATGACCATCCTCCGCGGATCATCTCGGAGCGGAAATAATAGCGAGACCCCTGCGCGGTGGTGACGGCGGTAACCCAGCGGTCGGCACGGCGCAACGTGTAGGGGGCGAGGCCCGGCGCCTGCTGCTGTTCAGCCCAGCCGTGCCAGGAATACATGTCCGCGAAGTCAGAGCGCAGGGTGTAGATGTCGAAATCCGAGATGGTGTGGCCCCAATGGTTGAGGCTGCCTTTCATCGGCAGCGGCTTCATTGTGCGGGCGGGAAAGGCCAGCGAAAGCCCGAGACCCGGCAAGTAGCGCATTTCCCAGCCCTCCCTGTCGATCTCGTCGAGAAAGGAGAAGGCGAGGCTGGCCATCTGCATGTTCAGCGGCGGCGTGCTAAAGGTCTTGCGGCTGTAGCTTTCGAGCGCACCCTGGCTGCCTTTGCCCCAGTCGCCGTCTATAAGGCCCATGTAGTGTCCGTTGAAGGCGAGGGCCGCCTGGAGATATCGCTTCTCGTCGGTGCTCAGCCATCCTGCATCGAAGGGTTCGACCAGCACGTCAGGGATCGGAGCCTGCGCCTTGGGAGTGCCGGGAAGCGCGGTGAGGGCGGCTGCGAGCGCCAGTAGGAACGCGGCGCAGCGCAGCAAGGTCCGGATGCTGACCTGTTGGCTCAAGGCGGATCTCCTCGGCTGGGCACGCCACAGGAGATCAGAGTGCACCGGGGCGTGGCCGGAGGCAAGCCGCCCGGCTCAGCCCCGCCCGGCCCGCCGCAGCCACAGGGCGATGGCGCAGACGCAGAGGGTGAGTGTGGCGCAGAAGACGATCACCGCCGGCCACGCGCCCTCGTGCCAGAACCATCCGCCGAGCGAGCCCATCACGCTGGAGCCCACGTAGTAGGACAGCAGGTAGAGCGAGGCCGCGTGGCTGCGGTTTGTGCTCGCCAGCCGGCCCACCCAGCCGGAGGCCACGGAATGGACCATGAAGAACCCCACCGTGATCACCGCAATGCCGCCGATGATCAGCCACAGAGCGGAGGAGAGCGTGGCCAGCATGCCCGTGAGCATCACCGCCACGCCGGTGATCACCACCGGCGGCCGCCCCATCCTGTCGGCGAGGGAGCCGGCGCTGGAGGAGGCGAGGATGCCGAAGATGTAGGTGAGGAAGATCAGCCCGATCTGCGCCTGGCTGAGGCTGTAGGGCGCGGCGAGCAGCCGGTAGCCGGCGTAGTTGTAGATGGTCACGAAGGCGCCCATCGACAGGAAGCCGGTGAGGAACAGGAAGGGCAACTCGCGGTGGCGCAGGTGGGTGGCCCAGGCCGCGAGATGCAGGGCCGGGTTCAGCCCGGGGCGGCGCACGAAGTTGCGCGAGGCCGGCGCGAGGGCGAGGAAGCCGAAGGCCACCACCAGGTCCACCGCCGCCATGGAGCCGAGCGCGATGCGCCAGGAGGTGGCCTCGGTGAGCGCGCCGATCGCCACCCGGCCGATCATGCCGCCGAAGGCGGTGCCGCCCACGTAGAGGCCCATGGCCCGGCCGAGGCGGCCCGCCGGCATCTCCTCGGCCAGATAGGCCATGGCGACGGCCGGCACGCCGCCGAGCACCAGCCCCTCGCAGGCCCGGGCGATCAGCAGCAGCTCCCAGGACGGCGCCATGGCCGAGACGAGGTTCAGCAGCGCCGCGCCCACCATGGAGACGAACATCAGTCCGCGCCGGCCCACGGCCTCGGAGAGCGCGCCGGCCGCGAGGATGGAGAAGGCGAGGCAGCCGGTGGTGAGCGAGAGCGCGAGCGAGCTCGTCGCTGGGTCGATGCCGAATTCGGTGGAGAATTCCGGCAGCAGCGGCTGGGTGCAGTAGATCAGCGAAAAGGTGGCGAACCCGGCCAGGAACAGCGCGGTGGAGATGCGCCGTTGGGCGGCGCGCTCCGTGCGGGGGAGGGCGGAGGACATGGTGGCGCGGCCTGGTCCCGGTTCAGCTCTTGAGCCTGTAGCCGGAGCGGATCCAGCGCCAGGCCACCGTCCAGAGCACCGCGTTCACCGCCACCAGCACCGCGGCGCCGAGCAGCGGCCCGCGGTCCGACACGCCCAGCACGCCGAAGCGGAAGCCGTCGATGAGGTAGAAGATCGGGTTCGCGTGGCTGATGGCGCGGAAGGCGGCCGGCAGGGTTTCGAGCGAGTAGAACGTGCCGGAGAGGAAGCTCAGCGGCGTGACGATGAAATTGGTGATCGCGGACATCTGGTCGAACTTGTCCGCGACGATGGCGGCGAGGATGCCGGCGAGGGCCATCATCAGGCTGCCGGCCAGCACGAAGAACAGCGCCCAGAGCGGGTGCTGCGGGATGGTCTGCGTGGCGCCGAACACCACCACGGCCACCGCCGCGGCCACGAACAGCCCGCGCGCCACCCCGCCCACCGCGTAGCCGGTGAGGATCTCGGCCGGCGAGAGCGGCGGCATCAGCGTGTCGATGATGTTGCCCTGCATCTTCGAGATCAGGATGGAGGAGGAGGTGTTGGCGAAGGCATTCTGCACCACGGTCATCATCAGGATGCCCGGCGCGAGGAACTGGGCGAAGGGCACGCCCATCACCTCGCCCCGGCGCGCGCCGAGCGCCAGGATGAAAACGCCCATGAACAGGGCCGCCGTGGCCATGGGGGCGGCGAGCGTTTGGGTCCAGACATTGGTGAACCGCCGGATCTCGCGCAGGCACAGCGTGCGCAGGCCGAGCCAGTTGGTGCGGCCGAAGCGGCGCTCCCCCATGGGGCGCATCTGGGGGGTGACCTGTGTCATTTCTTCCTCCGAGGCTTGGAAAACCGCCGGGCACCTTGTAACTGACGTGCCCGGAGATACAATACAGACCCCATCCCCGACGGAGATATGTCATGTCCTGGACCGATGAGCGCGTCGAAGAGCTCAAGACCATGTGGAACGAGGGCAAGAGCGCGAGCCAGATCGCCAAGACCCTCGGGGGCGTCACGCGCAACGCGGTGATCGGCAAGGTGCATCGTCTCGGCCTGTCGAACCGAACGGCGGGTGCCGCGAAGGACGAGGTGAAGCCGGCGGCCGCCGCCGCGCCCGAGCCGCCGCTGCGCGCCGTGCCCGAACCGAAGGAAGAGGCGGCCGAGGCCGCCCCCGCGGAGCGTGTGGTGCCGCGCGAGGCGCCGCGCCGCCCGGTGCCCGTCTCCCAGCCCGTGCCGCCGACACCGCCGATGGCCGAGGTGAGCCCGGAGGCGCTCGCCAACCTCACCGAGATCGAGAAGCGCGCCCGCAAGCTGGACCTGATGCAGCTCACCGAGCGCACCTGCAAATGGCCGATCGGCGACCCCGCGACCGAGGAATTCTGGTTCTGCGGCCTGCCCGCCACCCCCGGCAAGCCCTATTGCGACGCACATGTGGCCGTGGCCTTCCAGCCCATGTCGAGCCGGCGTGACCGCCGCTCCGGCAGCGGCGGCCGCTGAGCCCCGAGGCACCGGCGGTCCCGAAACGCGCTCCCGGCCTCCGGGAGCGCGTTTCGTTTTGCGGACGGCGCCCCTGGCGAGGCTCGGCCCGGGACCGGGTCCCCCGAGGGGGACCGCGGAGCCCGGCCCGGGCCGGTGGGTCCCTGCGGGCCCCTCCGGCCGGCGCGGGATGTCGGCCGGGCGCACCAGGCCCGGCTCCACCCGTTCGCCCGGGCGGCCAGCCCGCGCCGCGCCCGACCCTCCCCCCCGGGAGGGCGCGATGGCGATGTCCTTCGGGGGCAACCCTCGTTTGGGGCTTCGGGATAAACCGCTGACCACACGCGGTGCTGCGCCCCCCCAGGGTCGGGCGCGGCCCTCAGCGCTCAGCGGCAATCGGGTTCGGGACGTCTCTTGCGCCGCGCCCCGGCCACAGCCCCAGGTATGGCCACGCGCCCACACGCGGCGGCACTCCCCGGCGCGACAGCGCTGCCCTTCGGACACCGCGCCCGGCCCGCCGCCGCGCGCCGGCCGGAGGCGCCCGCAAGGGGGGCTCCGGCCCGGGACCGGCTCCGCGGTCCCCTTGCGGGACCCGGTCCGGGACCGTGCCCGGCCGGGGAAGGGCGCTCAGCCGGGGAAGGGCGCTCAGCCGGGGTAGGTTTCGTCCAGCGCGTAGCCGGCGCTGCGCACGGTGCGGATCGGGTCGCGGTCGCCGCGGCGGTTGAGCGCCTTGCGCAGGCGGCCGACATGCACGTCCACGGTGCGGATCTCCACGTAGACCTCGTTGCCCCAGACCCGGTCCAGCAGCTGCTCGCGCGAGAACACCCGGCCCGGGCGCTGCATCAGCACGTCGAGCAGGCGGTACTCGGTGGGGCCGAGATGCACCTCGCGGCCCGCCCGGCGCAGGCGCCGGGTTTCGCGGTCCAGCACGATGTCGCCGAAGGTGGCCACGTCGCCCGCCAGCGTGGGGCGGGTGCGGCGCAGGACGGCGCGCATGCGCGCCAGCAGCTCGGACATGGAGAACGGCTTGGTGAGGTAGTCGTCCGCGCCGATCTCGAGGCCGCGGATGCGGTCCTCCTCCGCGCCGCGGGCGGTGAGCATGATGATGGGGATGTCCCGGGTCTGCACCCGGGCGCGCATCTGCCGCGCGATCTCCAGCCCGGAGACATTGGGCAGCATCCAGTCGAGCAGGATGATGTCCGGCCCGCTCTCCTCCACCAGGATCAGCGCCTCCTCCCCGTCGGGCGCCACGGTGACGGTGAAGCCTTCCTTTTCGAGATTGTAGGAGAGGAGCTCGCTCAGAGCTTCCTCGTCCTCGACCACGAGAACCCGAATTGCCATCGGTGTACCGCGCCTCCCGTCAGGACCCGACGCCGTCGAGCGAGACGGGCTCGCCCTTGGGACGGTCGTCGCCGAGGGGCTCGCCCTCGACCACGTAATACACCATCTCGGCGATATGCGTGGTGTGGTCGCCGATGCGCTCCAGGTTCTTGGCGATGAACAGGAACTGCGAGCCGAGGCCGATGGTCCGCGGGTCTTCCATCATGTAGGTCACCACCTCACGGAACAGCGAGTTGTAGATCTCGTCGACCTCCACGTCGCGCCGCCAGACCGACACCGCCAGCGCGGTATCGCGCGAGGTGTAGGCGTCCAGCACCTCGGTGAGCTGCTGGAGCGTGCGCTGGCCCATGCGGCCCACGGAGGCGGAGAGCTTCGCGGGGCGCTGGTCGGCGAGGTAGATCGCCCGGCGGGCGATGTTCTTCGCCAGATCCCCGATGCGCTCCAGCGTGGCGGACATCTTCAGGCAGGAGATCAGCACCCGCAGGTCCTGCGCCATCGGCTGGCGCAGGGCCATGATGCGGGTGGTCAGCTCCTCAACCTCGAACTCCAGCTTGTCGAGCCGCTTGTCGCGCAGGATGACCTCCTCGGCCAGCTTGGGGTCGCGGTTCTCCACCGCCTCCAGCGCGTTGGAGAGCAGCTCCTCGCAGAGCCCTCCCATTTCCGAGATCTTTGCCTGCACGGCGAGCAGGTCATCGTCGAATGCCGATACGATATGAGGGCACATGCTGCTCTCCTCCTTGGGAAAACGCCTCTGACTCAGCCGAACCGACCGGTGATGTAGTCCTGGGTCTTCTGGTCGCTGGGATTGGTGAAGATCTTCGTGGTGTCGTCGTATTCCACCAGGTCGCCGAGGTGGAAGAAGGCGGTCTTCTGGCTCACACGCGCGGCCTGCTGCATCGAATGGGTCACGATCACCACCGAGAAGGAGGAGCGCAGGTCGTCGATCAGCTCCTCCACGCGGGCGGTGGCGATGGGGTCGAGCGCCGAGCAGGGCTCGTCCATCAGCAGCACCTCGGGCGCGGTTGCGATGGCGCGGGCGATGCACAGGCGCTGCTGCTGGCCGCCGGAGAGGCCGGTGCCCGGCGCGTCGAGCCGGTCCTTGACCTCCTCCCAGATCGAGGCGCGGCGCAGCGACTGCTCGACCACGTCGTCCAGGTCGGACTTCTTGTTCACCAGGCCGTGGATGCGCGGGCCGTAGGCGATGTTGTCGTAGATCGACTTCGGGAAGGGGTTGGGCTTCTGGAACACCATCCCCACCCGGGCGCGCAGCTGCACCGGGTCGATCTCCTTGGCGTAGATGTCCTGGCCGTCGATGCGGATGTCGCCCTCGACGCGGCAGATGTCGATCGTGTCGTTCATCCGGTTCAGGCAACGCAGGAAGGTGGACTTGCCGCAGCCCGAGGGGCCGATGAAGGCGGTCACCGTCTTGTCGAGAATGTCGACATCCACCGATTTGATGGCCTGCGCCTTGCCGTAGAACACGTCCACGCCGCGCGCCTGAATCTTCACGTCCCGGTTCACAACCTTGCCCTCGTTCAATCGCATGTTGGTCATGTGATCCATCCTATCTGGCACCTTACCAGCGCCGTTCAAAGCGTTTGCGCAGGAAAACCGCCAGCGCGTTCATGATGACGAGGAAGAGCAGCAGCACGCAGATCGCGGCGGCCGTCTTGGCCTCGAAGGCCCGTTCCGGGAAATCGGACCAGAGATAGACCTGCACGGGCAGGGCGGTGGCCGGGTCGGTGAAGCCGCCGGGCACCCCGGTGATGAAGGCCACCATGCCGATCATGATCAGCGGCGCGGTCTCGCCCAGGGCCTGGGCCATGCCGATGATCGTGCCGGTGAGGATGCCGGGCATGCCCAGCGGGATCACGTGGTGGAAGGAGGTCTGCAGCTTCGAGGCGCCCAGCCCCAGCGCCGCGTCGCGGATCGAGGGCGGCACGGCGCGGATGGCCGCGCGCGACGCGATGATGATCGTGGGCAGGGTCATCAGCGCCAGCACGAGGCCGCCGGCCAGCGGCGCCGAGCGCGGGATGCCGAAGACGTTCAGGAACACCGCCAGCCCCAGCAGACCGAACACGATGGAGGGCACCGCCGCGAGGTTGTTGATGTTCACCTCGATGAAGTCGGTGAACCGGTTCTTCGGCGCGAACTCCTCCAGGTAGACCGCGGAGAGCACGCCGATGGGAAAGGCGATGCAGAAGGTCACCAGCATGGTCCAGAACGAGCCGACGGCCGCGCCCCAGATGCCGGCAAGCTCGGCCTCGCGGCTGTTGCCGGAGGTGAGGAAGCGCCAGTTGAACACCCGCTCCACCGCGCCGCGATCCTCCAGGGATTGCAGCCAGGCGCCCTGCGCGTCGTTTACGCGCCGGGTGATCTCGGGAGAATCGTTGATCAGCAGCGTCCAGTCCGCCGGGGGCACGTCGCCCCGGGTGGCGGCGGCGGGCAGGGGCTCGAGGATGTCGCCATGCGCGCGGTTTGCGGAGACCTCGGTGATCTTCACCCAGCCGGTTCCGATGCGCACCAGCATGGAGCTGTCGGCGTCGGAGAGCTTCTCCAGCCCGTCCTGCAGGTCGGCGCTGTGCTCCAGCGCCTCGGCACGGGCGATGAGCTGGTCGCGCGCGGCGACATAGGCGTCGATGCGCTTCTGCAGGTCCTCCTTCACGGACGCCTCCGTGGCGGCGGCGAGATCCTCGGTGACCACGTCGATGCCGCGTTGCTGGCGGCCGGCCTGCACGCGCAGCTCGTCCGCGTCGGCGTTCAGCCGGGCGTGGATGGCCGGCAGGATGACGGCGAAATCCTCCGCCGTGCTGCTCAGCTCGGCCTTGTCGCCCTTCACCGTGACGGTGAGCGTGCCGCTGTGGGCCATCGGCTCGGGCTTGCCGAACACGCCCTTGAGGTAGAGGTCCACGTCATCGGAGGCGAGGAAGGGGAAGGTGATGGTCTGCCCGATCAGCGAGGGGTCCGCCATCACCCGGTCGCGCAGCTCGTAGCCGGAGCCGCCGGAGGTGAGGTCGCCCAGCGCGCGGCGCGCGGTGCGGCCGGTCACCTCCGGGAAGGCGTCGCGCAGGGCGTCCTTGCGCAGGCCCTCCCAGTTGCCGGCGCGCAGGTTCGCCGGGTCCACCTCATCGGGGGTGATGGTCACCGGCAGGGTGATGTAGCTTTCGGTGACGACCAGCGCCGCCTTGCCCACCACCGACCACAGCAGCGCCACCAGCGCCAGCCCGGCCAGGGTGAGCGCGGCGATGCCATAGGCCTGCAGCCGCATCTGCGCGAAGTGCCGCTTGCGCATCTTGCCGGCGGCCGCAGCCGAGCCGTGATGGGCGGAGAGTGTGCTCATGTCGACCATTGTGTCCGGCCCCTCAGTCGTAAAGTTCGCGGTATTTGCGCACGATGCGCAGCGCAATCATGTTGAGCAGCAGCGTGATGCAGAACAGCGTGAAGCCCAGGGTGAAGGCCGGGCCCGCGGCCACGGTGGCCTCGGTGTCCCCGGTGATGAGCATGACGATCTGCACCGTCACGGTCGTCACCGCCTCCAGCGGGTTCGCGGTGAGGTTGGCGCCCTGTCCGGCGGCCATGACCACGATCATCGTCTCGCCCACGGCGCGGCTGACGCCCAGCAGCACGGCGGAGACGATGCCGGGCAGGGCGGCGGGCAGCACCACCTGGCGGATGGTCTCGGCCCGGGTGGCGCCGAGGCCGTAGGAGCCGTCACGCAGGCTCTGCGGCACGGCGTTGATCACGTCATCGGAAAGCGAGGAGATGAAGGGGATGATCATGATCCCCATCACCACGCCCGCCGCCAGCGCGCTCTCGGACGCGACGTTGAGCCCGATGCTCTCCCCCGCCGAGCGGATGACCGGCGCCACGGTGATGGCGGCGAAGAAGCCGTAGACCACCGTGGGAATGCCGGCGAGGATCTCCAGCATCGGCTTGGCCCAGGCGCGCACCTTCGGGGCGGCGAAGTCGGACAGGTAGATGGCCGCGAACAGCCCCACCGGCACGGCCACCAGCATGGCGATGCCGGTGATCATCAGCGTGCCCACGAAGAGCGGGATGGCGCCGACGCGGTCAGGGTCGAGCTTGCCTTCCTGCACGCCGGCCAGCGGGCTCCAGTTCGTGCCGAACAGGAACTTGTCCACCCGCCAGCCGATGTTGGAGAAGAACTGCAGCGTCTCCGAGATCAGGCTCAGCACGATGCCGACGGTGGTGAGCACGGCGATGGCCGCGCAGATCATCAGCACGGTGCGCAGGAAGCGCTCCGAGCGGTTGCGCGCCCGGAACTCCGGGGCGATCCGGCGCCAGGTGAGCGCGGCGGCCGCGGCTGCGGCGGCCACGGTGGCAAGGAGCGTCACCCACAGGCGCAGCGAGTCCGCCGCGGCGTAGCTGCGCGCGATGTCCTCGCGCAGGGCGTCGGTGCCCGAGGCCACGGTGCCCATGGCGATGCGCCGGGCGTCGGAGAGAATGAGATCGGCCTCCACGGAGGAGACGTCGGGCAGCGCGGCGCGGATCTGGTCATGCAGCGAGCTGTCGATCAGCATCGACCAGCCCGTGCCCATCACCAGCAGCACCGCGAACCCCGCCAGCAGGGTCCACATCAGGCAGTAGAGCCCGTGGTAGCCCGGGCGCGAGTGCAGCCGGGACAATTGTCCTCCGGCCACGACCATCGCGCGGGAGCGCCCCATCACGTAAACCGCGATCGAGATCGCGGCGACAATCAGCCCGGCAAGGGGCAGGAGAGGGAGGAAAGTGTTTCCCAACATGGATCCCGGTCGCTTTCGGATTGGGCGGGGCTCGGAGGAGGCCGAGGTGTCCCGAGGGCGGTGGCGCTGGGCGCGCCGCCCGGCCGGTCGGGGTCCGGGGAGCGCGGATCGCTCCCCGGCAGTGTCAGCGGCGCCGCGCTCAGTTCAGCGCGGAGGCCTCGATCGGGGTGAGCGCGGAGACGGCCTCGGCCTGCTTCTCATGCGCGTCTTCCGGCAGCGGGATCAGGCCCTTGTCGACCAGGTACCCGTCTTCGCCCGAGGCTTTCGGGGAGAGGTACTCGGCCAGGAACTCCTCCATGCCCGGGATGACGCCGACATGGGCCTTCTTCACGTAGACGTAGAGCGAGCGGGAGATCTCGTAGGTGCCATCGGCGATGGTCTCGAAGGTCGGCTGCTCGCCGTCCACCGAGGCGCCCTTCAGGCGGTCGGCGTTCTGGTCGAGGTAGGAGAAGCCGAAGATGCCGAGCGCGTTCGGGTTGGCTTCCAGCTTGGAGACGATGAGGTTGTCGTTCTCGCCGGATTCCACGTAGACGCCGTCCTGGCGGATCTCCATGCCGGTCTTGCCGCAATCCTCGCCACCGGCCATCTTGCAGCCGTGCTCCATCGCCAGCTCCTCGAAGCTGTCACGCGTGCCGGAGGACGGCGGCGGGCCAAGCACTTCGATCTTGGTGGCGGGCAGGGCCGGGTCGACCTCGTTCCACATCATCGGCTTCGGGCCGTTGGCGGCGAGCGCGGTCCAGATCTGGCCGACGGTGAGGGTGAAGGTCGGGCCTTCCATCGCGTTGGCGATGACGATGCCGTCAAAGCCGACCTTCATCTCGACGATGTCGGTGACACCGTTTTCCTGGCACATCGTGAACTCGGAGGCCTTCATGCGGCGCGAGGCGTTGGTGAAGTCCGGGAACTCGGCGCCCACGCCGGCGCAGAACAGCTTCATGCCGCCACCGGTACCGGTGGACTCGACGACCGGGATCGGGTTGCCGGTGGCCTGGCCGAACTGCTCGGCCACGGCGGTGGTGAAGGGGAAGACGGTGGAGGAACCGACGATGCGGATCTGGTCCCGGGCGGAGGCGACACCGGCGGCCAGCGTGGCGGCGGCGGCGATCGCGAGAATACGGGTTGTGTTCACTGAGTCTCTCCGTGGTCGGATGAATGTGCAGGCCCGACGCTGTCGGGCGCTGGACCGTGGCCGCACCCTAGTGATGCGCTGCCGCGGTTTTATTGCATTGCTCTTTCAGAATTGTGACAGCGCAACGCGCTGAAATTCAACGGGAAACCGTGGAATTGCCCGCGCCGGCGAGGTTCTGTGACACCGACTCGGGCGCTTTCGGCACCCGCACGGTGAATCGGCTGCCCACCCCGGGCGTGCTCTCGATCTGCAATTCGCCGCGGTGGCGGTTGAGCACGTGCTTCACGATCGCGAGGCCCAGGCCGGTGCCGCCCCTGTCGCGGCTGGCCTTGGCCGAGACGCGGTAGAACCGTTCCGTCAGCCGCGGCACGTGCTCGCGCGCGATGCCGGGCCCGTCGTCGATCACGCTCACGCCCCACATGCCGGGCCAGCGCGGGTCGCCATCGGCGGGGGCGAGCACGATCCGCCCCTCCGGCCGGCCGTATTTCAGCGCGTTCTCCAGCAGGTTCACGAACACCTGGATGAGCTGGTCGCGGTCGCCGCGCACCGGGTGGGGCTGGTCGGACAGCGCGATCTCCAGGGTGACGCCCTGCTTGCGCAGCAGCGGCGAGACGGCGGCGCCGGCTTCGCGCGCGGTGTCCAGCAGGTCGCACTCGGTGCGCGGGGCGAGGTGTTCGCTGAGCTCGATATGGCTGAGCGACAGCAGATCCTCCACCAGCCGCTTCATCCGCTCCGCCTGCCGGGCCATCAGCGCGAGGAAGCGCTCCTGCCCGGCAGGGTCGTCCCGCGCCGGGCCCTGCAGGGTCTCGATTGAGCCGAGGATGGAGGCCAGCGGCGTTTTCAGCTCATGGCTGGCATTGGCGATGAAATCCGAGCGCAGCGCCTCGATCTTGCGATCATGCGTGCGGTCCTCCACCAGCACGAGCACCGGCGCCGCGTCATCGGTGATCTCGCCGCGCGTGGGGCAGACATGCGCGCGCAGGTGCAGCTCGCCCCCCTGGTAGAGCACGAATTCCGCCTGGCGCACCTCATCGGAGTCGAACGCCGCCGTCACCGCCTCCACGAAGGCCGGCGCGCGCAGCAGGTTGGCGAAGTGGCGGGCCTGCGACAGCCGCGGGAACATGTCGCGCGCCGCGAGATTCGCATAGCCGATGCGCCCGCCCTGCTCGATGAGGAACAGCGGTTGCGGCAGCAGCTCCATCAGCTCCCGCCCCATGCCGGCGCGCAGGAACTGCAGCGGCGCGGTGTCCGCCGGCGGCGACGCTTCAGCCGCCGGCTCATGCCCGGCCAGCGCCAGCGTCACCAGCGTGAGCACCGCACCCGCCACGGCCAGAAAGGCCGCGGTGTGCAGCGGCGGCGTGTCGTGCCAGGCCAGCACCGTGGCGAGGGCCGTCAGCGGCAGGATGATCACGGCGAAGGGCCACAGGCGCAGGGGCATGTCTCTCCTCTCGGTTGCGCAATTCGAGCAATTTTCCCTGAATAGCAGAGCAGCGCCGCGCCCTAAAGCAGGATTGCATTCATCTCTCCGTCACATATTTATTGGAGGTCAAGGAGTTGAGAGTCGCCACCATGATCCGCTACGCCCTCCGTTGTGCCGATGGCCATGTCTTCGACAGCTGGTTCCAGTCGAGCGATGCCTATGAGACCCTGCGCAAGGCAGGGCATCTCAGTTGTGCGGTCTGCGCGTCGGGCAAGGTGGAGAAATCGGTGATGGCGCCCCGGGTCTCCACTCATGAGGTCAGCCCCGCGCCCGAGCGCCCCTTGAGCGCGCCGGCCTCTCCGGCCGAGCAGATGATCGCGGAGCTGCGGCGCCGCATCGAGAGCAGCGCGGACAACGTGGGGCGCGATTTCGCCTCCGAGGCCCGCCGCATCCACGAGGGCGAGGCCCCGCGCCGCGCCATCTACGGAGAGGCGAGCGGCGAGGAGGCGCGCGCGCTCATCGAGGATGACATCCCCATCGCCCCACTGCCCTGGAACACGCGCAAGACGAGCTGAGCTTGCAGCCTTCCTCCGGTGCCTGTATGACGGCCCGGATTTTCAGGTGGATGAGGACCCCCCCTGCCATGCCAAGGCTCGTGATGAAATTCGGCGGCACGTCGGTCGCCGATCTCTCCCGCATCCGCAATGCTGCCGAGAAGGTGAAACGCGAGGTCGAGCGTGGCTTCGACGTGGCTGTCGTCGTCTCGGCCATGTCGGGCAAGACCAACGAGCTTGTGGGCTGGGTGCGCGAGGTCTCGCCCTTCTACGACGCGCGCGAGTATGATGCCGTCGTCTCCTCCGGCGAGAACGTGACGGCCGGTCTCATGGCGCTCACCCTGCAGGAGATCGGCGTGCCCGCCCGCTCCTGGCAGGGCTGGCAGGTGCCGCTGAAGACCACGTCCGCCCACGGTGCCGCGCGCATCGAGGACATCGACACCACCCTGCTGGCGCAGAAGTTCGAGGAAGGGCTGCACGCGGTGATCGCCGGTTTCCAGGGCATCAGCCCGGAGGGCCGCATCACAACGCTGGGCCGCGGCGGCTCGGACACTTCCGCCGTGGCCTTCGCCGCGGCGCTTGGGGCGGAGCGCTGCGACATCTACACGGATGTGGACGGGGTCTACACCACCGACCCGCGCATCACCCAGAAGGCCCGCAAGCTCGAGCGCATCGCCTATGAGGAGATGCTCGAGCTGGCCAGCCTGGGCGCCAAGGTGCTCCAGACCCGGTCTGTCGAGCTGGCGATGCGCTACAACGTGCGCCTGCAGGTGCTGTCGAGCTTTTCGGACGAGCCGGGAACGCTCGTCTGTGCAGAGGAGGAGATCATGGAAAGCAATGTGGTCAGCGGCGTCGCCTACAGCCGCGACGAGGCCAAGGTGACGCTGATCGGCGTGGCCGACCGCCCGGGCGTTGCCGCCGGCATCTTCGGCCCGCTGGCCGAGGCCGGCATCAATGTCGACATGATCGTGCAGAACATCTCCGAGGACGGTCTCACCGACATGACCTTCTCCTGCCCGGTGGACGAGGTGGCCCGCGCGCGCAAGGCGCTCGACGCGGCCCTGGCCGACGGCAAGCTCGCCTTCCGCGAGGTGGTGACCGACACGGAGACCGCGAAGGTCTCCATCGTGGGCATCGGCATGCGCTCGCATTCGGGCGTGGCGCAGAAGATGTTCGCCACGCTGGCCGCCGAGGGCGTGAACATCAAGGTGATCACCACCTCCGAGATCAAGGTTTCGGTGCTTATCGACCGGAAATACATGGAACTCGCCGTGCAGGCCTTGCATGATGCCTTCGGGCTGGAAAAGGCTGCCTGAGGGAAGCGCAATGCGCCGGGGGACAAGCCATGCCGGACGACATGCCGGAAGAGACGGGGCCGGGGCCGAAAGGTCCGGGTGAGAACAAGGGCGTCGAGTCGCGCATCCTGCTGAAACGTCTCTCCCAGGTCATGGCCGAGCCGGGCGAGGGGCAGGAGCGGCTCGACCGCATCACTGCCATGATCGCCCGGTCGCTGGCGACGGAAGTGTGCTCCGTCTACCTCAAGCGCGACGAGAAGACCCTCGAGCTGTGTTCCACCGAAGGCCTGCGCAAGGAATCCGTGCATGTCTCCACGCTGCGCGTGGGTCAGGGCCTGGTCGGCCGCATCGCCGAGCAGGCGGAGCCGGTCAACACCGCCGATGCGCCCAACGAGAAGGGCTTCCGCTATCTCAAGGAAACCGGGGAGGAGCTGTATTCCTCCTTCCTCGGTGTGCCGATCCAGCGCGTGGGCGAGGTGCTCGGCGTGCTCGTGGTCCAGACCCGCGAGCCGCGCGCCTTCACCGAGGACGAGATCCACGGGCTGGAGATCGTCGCCATGGTCATCGCCGAGATGACCGAGCTCGGTGCCTTCATCGGCCCCGGCGCGATGGAGATGGCCGTCACCCACCGGCGGCCGTTCTTCGCCAAGGGCCTCTCCGCGCAGGAGGGCGTGTGCGAGGGCACGGTGATCCTGCACGAGCCCAATATCGTCGCCTCCGTGCCCGTCGCCGAGGATCCGGAGGTGGAGCGCGCCCGGCTGCTGGCCGCGGTGCAGGAACTGCGGCTCGAGGTCGACCGCATGCTGGAGAACGACATGCTCGCCCATTCCGGCGAGCATCGCGAGGTGCTGGAGACCTACCGTCTCTTCGCCCATGACAAGGGCTGGCTGCGCCGGATGGAGGAGAGCATCGACCGCGGGCTCTCCGCCATTCTCGCGGTGGAGAAGGAACAATCCGCCACCCGCACCCGGATGGAGCGCATCACCGACCCCTACCTGCGCGAGCGCCTGCACGATCTCGACGACATCGCCAACCGCCTGCTGCGCCATGTCGCCGGCCAGCAGAACGGCACTGCCGGCCTGCCGGAGGACGCAGTGCTGGTGGCGCGCAGCATCGGGCCGGGCGATCTGCTGGACTACGGGCGCTCCCTGCGCGGCGTGGTGCTGGAGGAGGGCTCCGTCGGCAGCCATGCCGCCGTGGTCGCCCGCGCGCTGGCCATCCCGCTGGTGATCCAGGCCGCGCGCATCACCCGCGAGGCGCAGAACGGCGACCGCATCCTGGTTGACGGTGACGAGGGCGTTGCCCATCTGCGCCCGGAGGAGACCGTGTACAAGGCGTTCCACGAGAAAGTGGCGATGCGCACGCAGGCCAAGGAAGTCTACACCGCGCTGCGCGATTTGCCCGCGGAAACGCTCGACGGCACCCGCCTCAACCTGATGATGAATGCCGGGCTGATGGCCGACCTGCCCTCCTTGGGCACCTGCGGCGCGGAGGGCGTGGGCCTCTACCGCACCGAGCTGCAGTTCCTCGTGCGCTCCTCCGTGCCGCGCCGCTCCGACCAGGCGGGGTTCTACTCGCGCGTGCTCGACGCGGCGAAGGGCAAGCGGGTGATCTTCCGCACCCTCGATATCGGTTCGGACAAGGTGCTGCCCTACATGAAGCGCCAGGAGGAGCCGAACCCGGCGCTGGGCTGGCGCGCCATCCGCGTGGGGCTGGACCGGCGCGGGGTGATGCGCATGCAGCTCCAGGCGCTGCTGCGCGGCGCGAAAGGCCGGCCGCTGAGCGTTATGTTCCCCTTCGTGGCGCAGCTCGACGAGTTCGAGACCGCCCGCGAGATGCTGCTGAGCGAGGTGGAATCCGAGCGCGCCCATGGCCGCGTGGTGCCCGAGAGCCTCGAGATCGGCGCCATGCTGGAGACGCCGAGCCTCGCCTTCGCGCCGGACGAGTTCTTCCGCCTCACCGATTTCATCTCCATCGGCGGCAATGACCTGAAGCAGTTCTTCTTCGCCGCCGACCGCGAGAACGAGCGCGTGCGCCGGCGCTACGACACGCTGAATGTGAGCTTCCTGACCTTCATCGAGATGATCGTGAAGCGCTGCGAGGCCTTCGACGTGCCGCTGTCCTTCTGCGGCGAGGACGCGGGCCGGCCGATCGAGGCGCTCGCCTTCGCGGCCATGGGCCTGCGCAGCCTGTCGATGCGCCCGGCCTCCATCGGCCCGGTGAAGCGCCTCTTGCGCTCGGTGGACCTCTCCGCCGCGCGCCAGGTGATCGACTCCGCCCGCCGCTCCGGCACCCAGTCGGTCCGCCCGGCGCTCTCCGCCTGGCTGACGGCTCAGAACGCGCCGGTCTGAGACCGGGGCCGGCTCGGGCCTCGCCAGGCGCAGCCAGGCAGCCACCCGGCAACATCCGCACGACCCGGAGCGTGTGCCGGCCCGTGCCCCCCTGACGCAGCACGGTCCGGGACCGGGTCCCGCAAGGGGACCGCGGAGCCCGGCCCGGTCCGGTCGGCCCCTCCGGGCCCGCCCGGCCGGCGCGGGACGTCGACCGGTCGCCCCGGCCAATCGGACCCGCGGCGCGCTCCCCCCCTTCCGCCCGGGCGACCAGCCCGGGCCGCGCCCGACCTTCCCCCCGGGAGGGCGCGATGGCGATGTCATTCAGAGTTCAGCCCTCTTTCGGGGGCTTTTGCGATAAACCGCTGACCATGGGCGCGGCTGCGCCCACCCAGGGTCGGGCGCGTCCCGTCGTGCCCAGCTCGGAGCGGAAAAGTGCTTGCGTCTTCCATGCGGGTGCCGCACGTCTACTGGTCACTGGTCACTGGTCACTGGTCACTGGTCACTGGTCACTGGTCACTGGTCACTGGTCACTGGTCACTGGTCACTGGTCACTGGTCACTGGTCACTGGTCACTGGTCACTGGTCCCCGAGCCCGCCTGCGCTGCATCAGTGCTGCATTCCCTGTCCGTACGAAGCATTGCGCGAAGCGCGGGCGGTGCCGCGTGAATTCCTCTCCGGACCCGTAAGGAGGCGGCACCGGAAGGACCTCCCCTCCCGCCCCGGCCTGCCCCCCGTCCATCCGTGCTCCCGACCCGCCAGGCCCCGCGGCCCACACCCCGCCCGCGCCACAGGCGCTTCGCCGGGGGCGGGCCGTCGACGGCCCGAGGGGGCTCGATGCCCCCGACGGGACGTGTCCGGCCGGGGACCCGGTCAGTCCTCCCAGCGCCGCACCAGCCCGCCGACGCCCTCCATCGCGCCGGGGACGAGCTCGCGGGCCAGGATGCGGGCGGGGTTGGTGGGGGGCGGGAAGTCGACCGCCTCGGCGATATCGTGCTCGAAGCCGAAGCGGTTGTAGTAGGGGGCGTCGCCGACGAGAAGGATGCGCTCCCAGCCCAGCTCGCGCGCCCGTTCCACCCCTTCGGTGATCAGCAGCGCGCCCAGCCCCTCGCCCTGGTGGGTGGGGTGCACGGCGACCGGCCCGAGCAGCAGCGCCCGATGGCCGGCCGGGCCCACGCGGATCGGCCAGAAGCGGATGGCGCCGGCCAGCACGTCGTACTCGTCGCGCGCGATGCGGCAGAGCGGGCCCACGGGCTCGACGCCGTCGCGCAGCCGGTAGGAGCTCAGCGCCGTGCGGCCGGGCGCGAAGCAGAGGTCGTAGAGATACTCGACCTCGTGGGTGTCCGAGGGAGTTTCGGTGAAAATTCGGAGCATCGGGCAGGGATCCGGTGGAGCGGAAGGGGCGGGGCGAGGCGGGAAGGCCGCGGGCAGGCGCAGGGCCCGTGCTGTCAGCCTCGTCGCATTGCAACCCTTGTCATCTGGCGGCGAGCCTCCTTTACTCCACCCGACCCCGGTAGCACGCGGCCGGGACACACGCAATCATCCGAGGACCCACTCCATGTTCTACCGCCCCGGCATCGACGACCACGGCCTGCCGCACAACCCGCTCAAGGCGATGATCGTTCCGCGCCCGATCGGCTGGATCTCCACCGTGGATGCCGAGGGGCGGGCCAACCTCGCCCCCTACAGCTTCTTCAACGGCCTGTCGGACGCCCCTCCCATGGTGATGTTCTCCACCACCGGGCCGAAGCCGGGCGGCGCGGGCAAGGATTCGGTGGCCAATGTCCGCGCCACCGGCGAGTTCTGCGCCAATCTCGTGGGCTGGGAGCTGAAGGACGCGATGAACGTCTCGGCCGCGCATCTGGAGGCGGGGGAGGACGAGTTCGAGGCCGCCGGGCTGGAGAAGGCGCCCTGCGAGGTGATCTCGGTGCCGCGGGTGAAGGCTGCCGCCGGGGCGCTGGAGTGCAGGCTGTGGCAGGTGATCGACCTGCCGGGCGACAATTACCTCACCATCGGCGAGGTGGTGGGCATCCACATCGACGAGGCGATGCTCAACGAGGGCATCTTCGACGCCACGCGCTGGCAACCGGTCTCGCGGCTGGGCTACCGGGACTATGCGGTGGTGCGCGAGCTGTTCTCCATGAACCGGCCCGGGCAGCGCTGAACCCGGGTCCGCAGGGCCCGCGCACGGGGACACGCGCCGGCCCGCCCGGCGCATGCGCCGCACCGGTTCCGGACCGCGCGCCGCATGCGTTCCTGCAGCCGCGCGGTCCGCTCGTGCTTGCGACCTCGCCTCCCGGACGGGCTCTTGCCCCGGGCGTCCCGCGTGATCCCGAACCGCGCCCCCCGCAGGAGCGTTCCGGCCGCGCCTCATGTGCGCCCTGAGCCGCGTGTCACGCATGGGGTTCAGCTCCTGCGCCCGGCATGAGCTGTGACTCCGCGTGGCCCGTGTGAGGCCCGAGACCGCGGGTCCCGCGCGTGCCTTCAGGCCGCGCGTCCCGCATGGGTCTCAAAACCGCACGAGCCGCACCGGTCGCCAAACCGCGCAAGTCTTGCAGCCGCGCGTTTCGCACGGGTCATCGATCCACGCGTTCCGCGAAGGCAATCGATCCATGCGGTCCGCGTGAGGCGCCACTCTCTTGACGGAGCCGCCCCGGCGCTTCAGGAAAGGGGCGCAACGGCAGGAAAGGAACCCCGGATGGGCGAGACCATGATCGGCATCATCGGCGGCAGCGGAGTCTACGACATCGACGGCCTGGAGGGCGCGGAATGGCGCCGGGTGGAGAGCCCCTGGGGCGAGGCCTCCGACGAGATCCTGTTCGGCACCCTCGGCGGGGTGAAGATGGCCTTCCTGCCCCGGCACGGGCGCGGGCACGTGCAGTCGCCCTCCTCGATCAACTACCGCGCCAATATCGACGCGCTGAAGCGCGCCGGCGTGACGGACGTGATCTCGGTCTCCGCCTGCGGCTCGTTCCGCGAGGAGATGGCCCCGGGGGATTTCGTGGTGGTGGACCAGTTCATCGACCGCACCTTCGCCCGCGAGAAGAGCTT
Organism: Paroceanicella profunda; assembly: GCF_005887635.2. Taxonomy (GTDB): domain Bacteria; phylum Pseudomonadota; class Alphaproteobacteria; order Rhodobacterales; family Rhodobacteraceae; genus Paroceanicella; species Paroceanicella profunda. Next base: position 2,094,704 of record NZ_CP040818.1, read on the forward strand.
CTTCGGCCCCGGCTGCGTGGCGCATGTCTCCGTCGCGCACCCCACCTGCCCGCGGCTGGGCGCCGCCGTGACCGAGGCGGCGAAGGCCGAGGGCATCCGCGTGCACCGCGGCGGCACCTACCTGTGCATGGAGGGCCCGCAGTTCTCCTCCCAGGCGGAGAGCCTGCTCTACCGCGAGGTGTGGAAATGCGACGTGGTGGGCATGACCAACATGCCCGAGGCCAAGCTCGCCCGCGAGGCCGAGCTCTGCTACGCCTCCGTGGCGATGATCACCGATTACGACAGCTGGCACCCCGGCCATGACGCGGTGGACGTGGCCGCCGTGGTGGCCGTGCTCTCTGGCAATGCCGAGAAGGCCCGCGGGCTGGTGCGCCGGCTGCCCGGCCTGCTGGGCCCGGAGCGCGCGCCCTGTCCGCATGGCTGCGACCGCGCGCTGGAGCATGCGCTGATCACCGCCCCCGCGCAGCGCGCCCCGGCCCTGCTGGCGAAGCTCGACGCCGTTGCCGGGCGCGTGCTCTGACCCTCCCCATCCATCCGGGCCCGCACGGGCCCGACATTCCCCCGCCGGAGGCCTGACGCGATGAAGAACCGCCTGAATGTCGAGGATTACATCCGCACCATCCCGGACTTCCCCCATCAGGGGATCATGTTCCGCGACGTGACCACGCTGTTCAATGACCCGCGCGGCTTCCGCATGGCCATCGACCTGCTGCTGCACCCCTATGCGGGGCTGCAGATCGACCGGGTGGTGGGGCTGGAGGCGCGCGGCTTCATCCTGGGCGGCGCCATCGCGCACCAGCTCTCCACCGGCTTCGTGCCGATCCGCAAGAAGGGCAAGCTGCCCTGGCGCACCATCGCGCAGGATTACGTGCTGGAATACGGCGAGGCCACCGTGGAGATCCACGAGGACGCCATCCAGCCCGGCGAGCAGGTGCTGATCGTAGACGACCTGCTGGCCACCGGCGGTACCGCGGAGGCCGGCATCAAGCTGGTGGAGCGCCTCGGCGGCAACATCCTCGGCTGCGCCTTCGTGGTGGACCTGCCGGACCTGGGCGGCCGGCGGCGGCTGGAGGGCCTGGGCGTGGACGTGCACGCGCTGTGCAGTTTCGAGGGCGATTAAGCATTTGTTCGCCAGAACGCCCGCTCTGGTAACCAATTGGAAAGGATTGCCGGCTAGCTCTTGAGGGCCCAAGACATTCAAGGGCTGCTGCTTGCAACCGTTTTCGGGGGATCATTCCGCAAGGGATGGGCCGTCCGGGGATCGGATCCGCGCCTCCCGGCTTTTTCGCCGGGGGGCGCAATCCGTTCCGGGGGCAGGCCGCGTGCCGGCCGGTCCGGTCCGGGGAGCGGCTGCTTCAGGTGCGGCCGGTTCCGGGGTGCGTTCGCGGGCAGACCGGTCCGGCTGCCGGCGGGGGAGGTCGCCCGGGCCCGGCGCGTCTTGTCCGTCCGTCGCGCCGCCGGCCCGCGCCTCAGGCGAGCAGCGCGCCCGGGTTCATGATGCCCACAGGGTCCAGCGCCTGCTTGATCGCGCGCATGGCGGCGAGCTTCGCCGGGTCTCCGTACCGCACCAGGTCATCCACCTTCAGCCGGCCGATGCCGTGCTCGGCGCTCACCGAGCCCTCCCGGGCGTGAACGAGGTCATGCACGGTCTCGGTGACGCGGGCGCGCAGGGCGTCGTAGTCGGCGCGGTCGCGGCCCGCGGCGGGGAAGACATTGTAATGCAGGTTGCCGTCGCCCAGGTGGCCGAAGCAGTTCACCCGCATCGAGGCGTCCAGCGCGTGAAGGCGGGCCAGCCCCTCGTCGATGAACTCCGGGATGGCGGAGAGCGGCAGCGAGATGTCGTGCGAGGCGATGGCGCCCACGGCGCGGTTCGCCTCCGGGATGGTCTCGCGGATCTGCCACATCGCCTGGCGCTGGGCGAGGGAGCTGGCCAGAACGGCGTCGGTGGCGTCGCCGGCCTCGAAGGCCTCGGCCAGCGCCGCTTCCAATCCGTCCTGCACCTGCGCGCCGGCGCCGCCCGAGGCCTCGATCAGCGCGAACCAGGTGCCCTCGGCCAGCGGCGGCCGCAGGTCGGGCATGTGCTCGGCGAGGAAGTCCAGCCCGGTGCGGTGGATGAGCTCGAAGCCGCTCACCGCCTCGCCCAGCCTGTCCAGCGCGCGCTGCAGGATGCGGGCGGCGGCGGCGGGGGAGGGCGTGGCCACCCAGGCGGTGGCGGTGTCCGCGGGGCGGGGGAACAGCCGCAGGCTGGCGGCGGTGATGATCCCCAGGCTGCCCTCGGAGCCGATCAGCAGGTTGCGCAGGTCGTAGCCGGTGTTGTCCTTGCGCAGGCGGCGCAGGCCGTGCAGCACCGAGCCGTCCGGCAGCACCGCCTCGATGCCGAGGCACAGGTCGCGGGCGTTGCCGTAGCGCAGCACCTGCACGCCGCCGGCGTTGGTGGCGAGGTTCCCGCCGATGCGGCAGCTGCCTTCGGAGCCGAGCGAGAGCGGGAACAGCCGGTTCACCGCCTCCGCCGCCTCCTGCACGCCGGCGAGGGTGACGCCGGCTTCCACGGTGAGGGCGTTGTCGGCGGGCGAGGCATCCCGCACGGCCGAGAGACGCTCGACGCTGAGCAGGAGCGGCAGGGGCCCCTCGGGCATCACCTGCCCGGCCACCAGCCCGGTGCCCCCGGCCCGCGGCACGATGCCCACCCGCGCCTCGGCGCAGGCGCAGACGATGGCCGCCACGCCTTCGGTGTCGCGCGGCAGGGCGACGGCGCCGGCCCGGCCGTGGTAGCGCCCGCGCGGCTCCTCCAGGTCGGCGGCGCCGGCGGGGCGCAGGATGCCGGGGCCGACGCGTGCCTCGAGATGCTCGAGGAAGGCAGGGCTGGCGTCATTCAGGGCCCGGGGCGCGGACTGGGACATCTCGGAGCATCTCCTCTGGCGTTTTTCGGGGCGATCATGGCGATCGGCGCCGGGGATGCAAGGGAGCTGCGCCCCGCGCGCGCGGAGATCTGCTCCCGGGAGACGGTGCCGTTCAGCCCTCGCGCGGGGCGGCGGCGCGGCGCAGGCGGTCGTTGATCGCGCGTCCGAGGCCGGTTTCCGGCACCGGGGCGGCGGCGATGCGGCCTTGCGGACCGGCGGCGGCGTCGAGGCGGCGCATGTGGGAGAAGAGGTTGGCGGCGGCCTCGGTGAGATCGCCCCGCGGGGAGAGGTTGAGGGCGGGACCTGCGGGCAGCACCGGGTCGGGGCCGAAGCCGAGCCAGGCCTCGCCGGCCTCCGGGGCGGCGGCGTCGAGGCGCAGCGATGCCGCGGGGGCGTAATGGCTCGCAAGCTGGCCGGGGGCGACAGGCGCCCCGGCGCTCTCCCGCCCGCCCACCCCGAGCGCCGGGGCGCCTGCCGCGGCGAGGACGGCGGCGATCTCCTCCCGGGCGAGGCCGCCCTCGCGCAGGATCACGGCCGGGCGGCCCGGGTCCGACACGTCGACGATGGTCGATTCCACGCCGACGGGGCAGGGCCCGCCGTCCAGCACCGCGGCGATGCGCCCGCCCAGCCCGTCCAGCACATGGCCGGCGGTGGTGGGGCTGATGCGGCCGGAGGGGTTGGCCGAGGGCGCGGCGATGCCGCGTCCGGTCTCGGAGAGCAGGCGCCGGGCGAGCGGGTGGGCCGGCACGCGCACCGCCACGCTGGGCAGGCCGGCGGTGACCAGCTCGGACAGCGGGGCGCCCGCGCGCCGCGGCAGCACCAGGGTGAGGGGGCCGGGCCAGAAGCGCTCGGCCAGCAGGCGGGCCAGTGGCGGAAACTCCGCGATGGTCTCCGCCGCGCCGCGATCGGGGAAATGCACGATGAGCGGGTTGAACTGCGGCCGGGCCTTGGCGGCGTAGATCGCGGCCACGGCATGGTCGTCGGAGGCATCGGCGCCCAGGCCGTAGACGGTCTCCGTGGCGAAGGAGACGAGGGCGCCCGCGCGCAGCAGGGCGGCGGCGCGGGCGATGCCGGCGCTGTCGGCGGCGAGGCGCTCGGTCTCGCCCTCGGCGGTGCTGGTCATGGCGGCTCCTGCTCCTCGGCTCCGGGCGCGCCGCTGGCGCGGATTGGGGTCTCGTCCACCGGCCGGGGCCGGGGCGCGCATCGCTGCGCGGTTCGGTCTCGCGCAGCGGCGGGGCCGGGGGCGCGGGTGGTCTCCGGGCCCGGTGCGGCCGGCTGTGCCCTTTGCCGTGCGCACGGCCCGCGGGTCATCGGCCTGGCCCGGGCGCGGCGCGCGCCGGCTTGTCGTCCGCCGGCGAGGGGCCTAGAGTTCGCCCAAAGGCCGGCCCGGGTTTCTAGCGCGTCCCGGCGCCGGTTGAAAGCGGATCACACGCAGGAGGAAACGTAATGGCCTATCGCCCGCCCGTGGAGGAGATCATCGCGAGCATGCGCGTCATCGGTGCCGACCGGCTGACCGCGACCGACCTGTTCGCCGAGGCGACGCAAGAGACCGTGGAGGCGATTCTCGCCGAGGCCGCGAAGCTGGCCGCCGAGGTGCTCGCGCCGCTGCAGCGCGCGGGAGACCTGCAGGGCGCGCGGCTGGAGAACGGCGTCGTACGCTCCTCCCCCGGATATATGCAGGGCTATGCCGCGATCCGCGACGGCGGCTGGGTGGGGATCACGGCCGACCCGGAGCACGGCGGAATGGGCCTGCCGCTCACCCTCGCCACGGCGGTGGGGGAGATGATGTCCGGCGCCTGCGTGGCGCTCGCGCTGAACCCGCTGCTCACCCAGGGCCAGATCGAGGCGCTCACGCATCACGCCTCCGAGGAGATCCGCGCGCTCTACCTGCCCCGGCTCGTCTCCGGCGAATGGACCGGCACGATGAACCTCACCGAGGCGCAGGCCGGCTCCGACGTGGGCGCCCTGCGCGCCGTCGCCGTGCCGAACGGCGACGGCACCTACGCGGTGAGCGGTCAGAAGATCTTCATCACCTGGGGCGACCATGACCTGACGCCCAACATCGTGCACCTGGTGCTGGCGCGCCTGCCGGACGGGCCGAAGGGCACCAAGGGGATCTCGCTGTTCCTGGTGCCGAAATACATTCCGGACGCGGAGGGGAACCCCGGCCCGGCCAACAGCCTGCGCGCGCTCAGCCTGGAGCACAAGCTGGGCATGCACGGCTCCGCCACGGCGGTGATGGAGTTCGACGGCGCCACCGGCTGGCTGGTGGGCGCCCCGCATGACGGCATGGCGGCGATGTTTACCATGATGAACGCGGCGCGCATCGGCGTGGGCGTGCAGGGGCTGGGCGTGGCGGAAGCCGCGATGCAGAAGGCCCTCGCCTACGCGCTGGACCGCCGGCAAGGCCGGAGCCTGATCGAGGGCGGCACGGGAAGCATCATCGACCATGCCGACGTACGCCGCATGGCGATGACCATGCGCGCGCTCACCGCGACGGCCCGGGCCCTGTGCCTCGACACCGCCTTCAGCCACGACATGGCCCGCGCGGCGGCGGAGCCCGCGGCCTGGGAGGCACGCTGCGCCTTCCTCACCCCGATCTGCAAGGCCTTCGGCACCGACGTGGGCCGGGAGGTCTCCGACCTGGGCATCCAGATCCACGGCGGCATGGGGTTCATCGAGGAAACCGGCGCGGCGCAATACTGGCGCGACGTGCGGGTGGCCGCGATCTACGAGGGCACCAACGGCATCCAGGCCATGGACCTCGTGGCGCGCAAGCTGATGGACGGGGGGGCCGCGGCGCGCGGCCTGCTGGAGGAGGTGGCCGGCACCGTGGCCGATGCGCGGGAGGCCGAACCCGCCCTGACCGTCGCGCTGGAGACCGCCCGCGCCGAGCTGGCCCGGGCCACGGACTGGCTGCTGGACGCGCCGCTCAACGACCGCTTCGCCGGGGCAAGCCCCTACCTGCGCGCCTTCGCGCTGGTGCTGGGCGGCCACTACCTGCTGCGCGGCGCCCGGCTGATGCCCGGCGACGCCCGGCAGATCGCGCTTGCCCGCTTCCACATCCGCCAGCTTCTGGCGCAGGTGCCGTCGCTCTGCGCCACGGTCTGCGAGGGGGCCGCGCCGCTCTACGCGCTGGACGCGGAGGCCCTCGCCTCGTGAATGTCTGTACCAGGGAGGGGCAGGCGCCCCGCATCGCGCACCTGACCGAAACCGCCCCGGCGGAGGGGGAGGTCTATGAAATTGCCCCGGGCCTGCTCTGGGCCCGGATGGCGCTGCCCATGGCGCTCGACCACGTGAATGTCTACGCGCTGGAGGACCCGGACGGCTGGACCCTCGTGGACACCGGCTTCGACACCGCCCGCACCCGCGCGGTGTGGGAGCGCCTGCTCGCCGGCCCGCTGGGCGGGCGCCCGGTGCGCAGGGTGCTCGTCACCCATCACCACCCGGACCACATCGGCCTCGCCGGCTGGTTCCAGACCGTGCATGGCGCGGAACTGCTCACCACGCGCATCGCCTGGCTCACCGCGCGGATGCTCACCCTGGACGAGCAGCCGGTGCCCAGCCCGGAAAGCCTCGCCTTCTACCATGCCGCCGGAATGGACGCGGAGCGGCTGGAGGCCCGGCGCAGCATGCGCCCGTTCAACTTCGCCGACATGGTGACGCCGCTGCCCGCCGGCTACACCCGCATCGGCGAGGGAGACCGGCTGCGCCTCGGCGGCCGCGACTGGCTGGTGCGCACCGGCGACGGCCACGCCCCGGAACATGCCACGCTCTGGGAGGAGACGGACAGCGCGCCGCTGCTGCTCTCCGGAGACCAGGTGCTGCCCGGCATCTCCTCCAACCTCGGGGTTCATGTCACCGAGCCGGGCGCGAACCCGGTGGAGGAGTGGATCGCCTCCTGCGTGCGCTTCGCCGGGCTTGCGCGCGCCGACCACCTGGTGCTGCCCGGTCACCGGCTGCCGTTCCGCGGCCTGGGCCTGCGCCTGCGCCAGCTTATCGACAATCACCACACCGCGCTGGAGCGGCTGACGGAGCACCTGCGCACGCCGCGCAGCGCGCCGGAGTGCTTCGTGATCCTGTTCCGCCGCACGATCGACGACAGCACCTACGGCCTCGCCCTGGGCGAGGCGCTGGGGCACCTCAACGCGCTGGAGGCCCGGGGCCTGGCGCGCCGCGAGACCGGGCCGGACGGCGTCTGGCGCTGGACGGCCATCCCCGCGCCGGACCTGCCCGCCGGAGCCTCCTGACGCGGCGCCGGAAGAAAGGGCGACGGGGAGCTTTGCCTGAACTGCCTGTTTACCCCGCCCGTGCGACGATTTATGACCTGCGGCCCTTGCGGAACGAAACATAATTTCGCAATTTGATCCGCGACAATGCGCGCATGAGACCATAATGCACAGGCGCTTTGCGCGGGAGCGCGCTATACACGGGCCTGAGAGTGGAATTTCCTGCCCTGCGACCAGACGGAGGACAAGATGGCGGAACACACAGACGGCCAGAGCGCCGGTGGGATGGACATTGCTGAGCAGCAGCGCACTTACGGCGCCTTCGTGAAGGGCATCACCTGGCTGGCCGGCGCGTCGGCGGTGATCCTCATCTTCCTGGCGCTGTTCAACTCCTGAGTCCGCGCCCCGTGCGGACATCTAGGCGAGGGTAAACTATGAAAATCGCGATTCCGAAGGAAACGCGCGATCACGAGACGCGCGTTGCCGCTGTCCCCGAGACAGTGAAGAAATTCATCAAGCTGGGCGCCGAGGTGGTGGTCCAGTCCGGCGCCGGGCTCACTGCCAGCGTTCCGGATGCGGAGTACGAAGCCGCCGGGGCGACCGTCGCGAAAACCTATGCGCAGACCCTCAAGGGCGCCGACGTGATCCTGAAGATCCAGGCGCCCACCGAAGCCGAGCTGAAGTCGCTCGCCAAGGGGCAGAAGCTGTTCTGCTCCATGCAGCCCTACACCCTGCCGGAAATCATGGCCGGCTGCGCCGAGCGCGGCGTGGACGCCTTCGCCATGGAATTCATGCCGCGCATCACCCGCGCGCAGTCCATGGACGTGCTCTCCTCGCAGTCCAACCTTGCCGGCTACCGCGCCGTGATCGAGGGGGCGGCCGCCTACGGCCGCGCCATGCCGCAGATGATGACGGCCGCCGGCACCGTGGCCCCGGCCAAGGTGTTCGTGATGGGCGTCGGCGTGGCCGGCCTGCAGGCCATCGCCACCGCCCGGCGCCTCGGCGCCATCGTGACCGCGACGGACGTGCGCCCGGCCACGGAGGAGCAGGTCCAGTCCCTCGGCGCGAAGTTCATCGCGGTGAAGAACGAGGAATTCGAACAGGCACAGACCTCCGGCGGCTATGCCAAGGAAATGTCCGACGACTACAAGAAGCAGCAGGCGGAACTCGTCGCCGGCCACATCGCCAAGCAGGACATCGTGGTCACCACCGCGCTGATCCCCGGCCGCAAGGCACCGATCCTGGTCACCAGCGCCATGGTGGCCTCCATGCGCCCCGGCTCGATCATCGTGGATCTCGCCGTGGAACAGGGCGGCAACGTGGAAGGCGTGGTCCTCGGAGAGAATGTCGTCACCGACAACGGTGTCACCCTCCTCGGCCTGCCGAACATCCCCGGCCGCATGGCTGCCGACAGTTCTGCACTCTACTCCCGCAATCATTACAATTTCCTTTCGCCCTTCTTCGGCGAGGGCGGCTTCGCCCTCGACCCCGAGGACGAGCTGGTGAAGGGCATCCAGCTCACGAAGGACGGTGAGATCATCCACCCGAACTTCGCGAAGAAGGAGGACGCGTGATGGAAAAGACCCTCGAAGACCTCGCACTCCGGCTGGCCGAGCTTTCGGCCCAGGTCGCCGAGCTGTCGACCCATGCCGCCACCGGGATGCCCCAGGCCGCGGAGGCCGCCTCCGACGCGGCCCTGCACGGCGGGGCCTCGCCCTTCGTCTACCTGTTCTCGGCCTTCGTGCTGGCCTGTTTCGTGGGCTATTACGTGGTCTGGTCGGTGACACCGGCGCTGCACACGCCGCTGATGTCGGTCACCAACGCCGTCTCCTCGGTGATCGTGGTCGGCGCACTCATCGCGGTGGGCGTGGACCTCGACATCGCCTCGGGCTGGACCCGGGTCTTCGGCTTCATCGCGACGGTGCTCGCGGCGGTGAACATCTTCGGCGGCTTCCTCGTCACCGAACGCATGCTCGCCATGTACAAGAAGAAAGGCTGAGAGGGCTCCCGACATGGCAAACTTCGCAGCATTCGCCTACCTCGTCGCGGGGGTGCTCTTCATCCTCGCGCTTCGCGGTCTCTCCCACCCCACAACCTCGCGCCGGGGCAACCGCTACGGCATGATCGGCATGGCGCTGGCCATCCTCACCACGCTGGTCGTCTACCCGCCGCAGGATTTCGGCGGCTGGGTGCTGGTGCTCCTGGCGCTGGCCATCGGCGGCGGCGCGGGCGCCTGGCTGGCCCGCACCATCGAGATGACCAAGATGCCCCAGCTGGTGGCGTTCTTCCACAGCCTCGTGGGCCTCGCGGCGGTGTTCGTGGCCGCCGGTGCGCTCTACTCGCCGGAGGCCTACGGCATCGGCGTGCCGGGTGCGATCCACACCCAGTCGATCATCGAGATGTCGCTGGGCGTGGCCATCGGCGCCATCACCTTCACCGGCTCGGTCATCGCCTTCGCCAAGCTCGACGGGCGCATGTCCGGCGCGCCGATCATGATCGGCGGGCGGCACCTCATCAACATCGCCCTCGCCGTGGCGCTGCTGGTGCTGGTGATCCTGCTCATCACCACCCAGCTCACCTTCTGGTTCTGGGCGATCATCGTGCTGGCCATGGTGCTGGGCGTGCTGCTCATCATCCCGATCGGCGGGGCGGACATGCCCGTCGTCGTCTCGATGCTGAACTCCTACTCCGGCTGGGCGGCGGCGGGCATCGGCTTCACGCTGGGCAATACCGCGCTCATCATCACCGGCGCGCTGGTCGGCGCCTCGGGCGCCATCCTGTCCTACATCATGTGCAAGGGCATGAACCGCTCCTTCATCTCGGTGATCCTGGGCGGCTTCGGCGCCGACGCGGGTGAGGCTGCCGGCGGTCCGGCGGGCGAGCAGAAGCCGGTCAAGCGCGGCTCCGCCGACGATGCCGCCTTCATCATGCAGAATGCCGGGTCGGTCATCATCGTGCCGGGCTACGGCATGGCGGTGGCCCAGGCCCAGCACGCCCTGCGCGAGATGGCCGACAAGCTGAAGGCGCATGGCGTGGAGGTGAAATACGCCATCCACCCGGTGGCGGGCCGCATGCCCGGCCACATGAACGTGCTCCTCGCCGAGGCCAACGTGCCCTATGACGAGGTGTTCGAGCTGGAGGACATCAACTCCGAGTTCTCCCGCACCGACGTGGCCTTCGTGATCGGCGCCAACGACGTGACCAACCCCTCGGCCAAGACCGACAAGAGCTCGCCGATCTACGGCATGCCGGTTCTGGACGTGGAGAAGGCGAAGACGGTGCTCTTCGTGAAGCGCTCGCTGGGCTCGGGCTATGCGGGTGTCGACAACCCGCTGTTCTTCCAGGACAACACGATGATGCTGCTCGCCGACGCGAAGAAGATCTGCGAGGACATCGTGAAGGCGATGGAGTGATCCACGCCGGCAGGCACAAGATCGGGGCGGGTCCGCATGGGCCCGCCCTTTTTCATGGCCGGATGGCGCGTGCCCCGGCCCGCGCGGCAGGCGTGAGATCGGCGCTGTCGCAGGCAGGATCGGCTTCAGGGAATCGTCAGGACGGGTGGAGCGAGCGTGAGTTTTGATATTCGGAAGTCCGGGAAGGGCGGGTTGAGCAGCCCGGAGCATTTCATCGTCACCCGGGATGGAAACGTGTTTCTGAGGCTCCTGGGAGAGGAACCCGACTACGAGATCATGACCGCGACAGCCAGCGAGGACGGCGGCGGGCTGGTGCGGGTCGCCGATCAGGTGCGCCTGGTCGAGGCCGCGTTGAGAACCGGGAAGCAGGTCTTCGGCGTGCGGTCATTCGTGGAAGAGGATCACAAGGGCAGGGAATACGCGAAGATCTGCCGGCTCGAGTACCTTTCGGATGCCTATCGCGTGGCCGAGAGGTTCTTCGAGATCTATGACGGCATCGGCCAGGGGGCAGGCCGGCCGAGGTCTGACCTGGCTGCGGTCTACGCCGAACTGGCGGTCGACGACACGGGAGGGGATGTCTATCTGAGCGATGGCGTCTGGCTGGGACGCGACGGCGCGGTGACGGACCGCGGCAGGTAGGGCGCATCCTCCGCCGGAGGTGCGGCCGCCCGGGGGGCACCGGGCAGGGGCCTTGCTGCGGGTTCCGGGGCCGCGCGGCCTGTGCGCGCGCCCCCGGCTGTCAGGGCCGGTAGAGCGGGCGGCGCCCGGCCCCGTCCAGCGACCAGAGCGCGTCGCCCTCGAGGATCAGGCAGGTGAGCGTGCCGCCGAACACCGCGCCGGTGTCGATGTCGATGCGGTTCGGGAGGATCTCGATCTCGTCCACCGGCGTGTGCCCGTGCACCACCACGAAGCCGAAATCCTCGGTGCTGGTGAGGAAGGGCCCGCGGATCCAGATCATGTCCTGCTCGGTCTGCTCCTCCAGCGGCACGCCGGGGCGGATGCCCGCATGCACGAAGAGGTAATCCCCCACCCGCAGGCTGAGCGGCAGGCCGGCCAGGAAGGCCTGATGCGCCTGCGGCACGGCTTTCAGCGCCGCGGCGTGCACGTCCATCATCCGGCCTTCGCTGACGCCGTAGGAGGCGAGGGTCTTCGGGCCGCCGAGATTCGGGGTGAGATAGTGATGCGGGCAGTGCATCTCCTCCGGCGCGGCGAGGAAGCGCAGCAGCAGGTGGTCGTGGTTGCCCTTGAGGCAGTGCATCTCCACGCCGGGCATGGAAAATGCCATCAGGTCGTCGATCACGCCGCGGCTGTCGGGGCCACGGTCGATGTAATCGCCGACATGGATCAGGAGCGCCTCGGTCTCCGTGGGGTGCCGCGCGAGGTCGTCGCGGATCTGCTGGTGCCGCGCGGTCAGCGCATCGCGGCAGCCATGGACATCGCCGATTGCATAGATGCGGCGGCCATCGGTGTTCATCGCAAGCCTCTCCGGGAAAAGCAAAACCCCCGGCCTTTGGCTCGGGGGTCGCAACTGGCCGGGGCGACGCCCGGCCGGTTCGTTTCAGGTCAATGCGGGGTTACCCCTCACAGAAGACCTTCGCGCTGTGCCTTCTTGCGCGCCAGCTTGCGGGCGCGGCGGACGGCTTCGGCTTTCTCACGGGCCTTCTTCACCGACGGCTTTTCGAAATGCTGCCGGAGTTTCATCTCCCGGAACACGCCTTCGCGCTGAAGCTTCTTCTTCAGGGCACGCAGAGCCTGTTCGACATTGTTGTCGCGAACCATTACCTGCACTTGTTTTCACCACCTTTCAGAGTTTGGAATGAGCAGGAGCGCGCTATATAACAACGAGTCTGCGGGGTGTCCACCTCCGCGGGCGCGAAAAAACAGGAGGCTGTGATGGCTGACACCGCACCGGAAACGATGCCCACCCTGGTCGAAATCCGCAAGGCACTGCTGGACGCGGCCTTGCCCCACGTGGTCTTCGACGGCTGGAGCCAGACCACGCTGAAGGCGGCCGTCGCCGATTCGGGCATGGACCCGGAACTGGCGAAGGCGGCCTTCCCGCGCGGCGCCGCCGATCTCGCGCTCGAATTCCACCACGCGGGGGACCGGGCGCTGGCCGAGGCGCTGGCGCAAACCGATCTTTCCGCCATGCGATTCTCCGAGCGGGTGGCCTTCGCGGTGCGCCGCCGGCTGGAGATCGCCGCGCCGGACAAGGAAGCCGTGCGCCGTGGCGCCAGTTTCTTCGCCCTGCCGCAGCATGCCTCCGACGGCGCGAAGGCCGTCTGGCACACTGCCGACGTGATCTGGACCGCGCTGGGGGACACGTCGCGCGACATGAACTGGTACACCAAGCGGCTGACCCTCTCGGGCGTCATCTCCGCCACCACGCTCTACTGGCTGGGCGATGACAGCGAGGGGTCCGAGCGCAGCTGGGAGTTCCTGGAGCGCCGGATCGCCGACGTGATGCGCATCGAGAAGGCCAAGTCCGCCCTGCGGGACAACCCGCTGCGCCGGATGGTGCGCGAGGGCCCGCTCTCGACCTTTGCCCGCATGCGCGAGAAGGGCCCGCGCGGCCTCTGGACCGGCCCCGGCCCGGGCCGCCCCGGCGTGCCCGCCGGACCGCTTCCGGAAAAGGTCGAACCCGGGGTCTGAACGCCGTCCCGGCGCATCCGGTGGGCGCATGCTCCGAAGGATGTGCGGTGCGGCCGCCCCCGGCCGCCCGCAAGGCGGAGTGTTTGGCGGCGCCGGTTCGGCCTGCCGGGTGGTGAACCCGGCAAGCCATACCTTCGCGTTCGGGCCCTCTGGCACCCCGCGCACGCCGGAGGGAGGCGCGCAGAGCGCTCGCGCTGCTGCGGCGGCCGGCCAACGGGCGCGGCGTCAGGTGCCGGTGACGGGGGGCTGCGCGGGAATGGCCGTGTCATGCTGCAGCGCCGCGATGAGGGTGCTGCGCAGGCCGGCGACATGGCGGTTGGTGCGAGTCACGGTCTCGTAGATCTCCGGCGGGTCGTCGCGCACCATGTCGATGGCCTGCATCAGCAGCTCGAAGCTGCGCGTGGTGATGGCGGGTGTGCGGTCCAGCCCGGCAAGCGCGCGGGCCAGCAGGTGGGTGAGGCCCTGGCTCAGCGCCGCCTGCCTGTCATGCTCCTGCGGGGTGGTGACGATCACGCGCAGGCCCATCCCGCGCAGCAGGGCCGCGGCCCCGCGCCAGCGCCGGCCGCGCAGCGGGCAGAGCACCACCTTCAGCCCGGCCAGGGCCGCGGACCCGCCGTCGCCCGCGCTGCGCGGGCCGAACATCGGGTGGGTGGCGAGCAGCTCGACATGTCCGGGCAGCAGCGCCTGCATCAGCCGCGCCGGCTCCTCCTTCACCGAGGCGACATCCAGCACCAGCGTGCCCGGCCGCAGCAGCGGCGCGAGGGCGCGCAGGGCCGGGCCGAAGGCGGGCACCGGCATCGCCAGCACAACTACCGGGCAGGCCGCGGCCTCGGCCAGGCTCACGGCGCGCAGGCCGGCCTGCGCCGCGGCAGCGCCGGCGGCGGGGTCGGGGTCATGCACGCGAATGTCGAAGCGCGCCCGCAGGGCCCGCGCCGCGAGCCGCCCGAAGGCGCCGTAGCCCAGCAGGCCCAGCCGGGGCAGGGGAGCGGGGGCGAGGGTCGCGATGGTCATCTGGTCCGGCATGGCGGGGATCCTGGAACGGGCGTGCCAGGGGCGCCGGGACTCGCCGCAACCGCTGGCACTGCAGCGGTTGGGAATGAGGCACGACTCACGCTCCGCTGCGATCAGGGCAGCGGATAATACGCGGTGAAGCTGAGGCGCGAGCGTGTCATGGGCAGGGACATGGCCCGGCCGCGGCGCAAAGTCAATGCGTCGCGGCCGGGGGGCAGGGCCTCAGCCGCCGGCGGCCTTCACCTTGGTCAGAAGCTGCTTGGTGGGAAAGCCGTCCGGCGCGAGGCCGGCCTGGCGCTGGAAGGCGCGGATCGCCTCGATCGTGTTCGGCCCCACCAGCCCGTCCGAGCCCTGCGTGTCATAGCCGAGCGCGGTGAGCCGCTCCTGCAGCTCGATGGTCTCGTTCACCGTGAGCGCCTGTTCGTCACGCGGCCAGGAGGCCACGAACGGCCCGCCGCCCATGATCCGGTCGCCCAGGTGGCCCACGGCGAGGGCATAGGAGGTGGCGTTGTTGTAGCGCTTGATCACCTTGAAGTTCTTGAACACGGCGAAGACCGGGCCGCGCCCGCCCGCGGGCGCCAGCAGGGCGGCCTCGCCCGCCTCGGGCAGGGCACCGCCGGAGATGCGGGTGATGCCCGCCGCCCGCCAGGAGGCCACAGGCCGCCAGTCGTTCCCATCGGCGCGGGCGATGTCGAAGCCCGCCGGCAGCCGCACCTCCACGCCCCAGGGCTGGCCCTTCTCCCAGCCGAAGCGCGAGAGGTAGTTGGCGGTGGAGGCGAGGGCGTCTGCCGGGTCATCCCCCCAGATGTCGCGGCGGCCGTCGCCGTTCCAGTCCTGCGCGTATTCCTCGAAGCTGGTGGGGATGAACTGGGTGTGGCCCATCGCCCCGGCCCAGGAGCCGGTCATGCGCGAGGCCGGCACGTCCCCCTCCTGCAGGATCTGCAGGGCGGTGAGGAGCTGGCTCTCCGCGAACTCCTGCCGGCGGCCCTCATAGGCCAGGGTGGCGAGGCTCTCGATCACGTTCATCGAGCCCATGGAGGAGCCGTAGGCGCTCTCCAGCCCCCAGATGGCGAGCACGTACTGGCTGTCCACGCCGTACCGCTGCTCGATCCGCGCGAGCAGCGCCGCGTGGCGGTCATGCATGGCACGGCCGTTCGCGACGCGGGTGTCGGAGACGGCCCGGTCCAGGTAATCCCAGATCTGGCGGCGGAACTCGGGCTGGTAGCGGTCCAGCTCGATCACCTTCTCGTTCACGCCCACGCCGGCGAAAGCGGTGTCGAACACGTCGGCCCGGATGCCGCGCGAGAGGGCGCGGGCACGGAAGCCGGTGCGCCAGGCCACGAAATCCGCCGGGCGGGGCGAGGCGCTTGCGCCCTCGCCGGGCCGGGGCTCGGGCCGTGTGGTGGCCACGGGCGCTGCCTCCTGCGCACGCGACGTGGTGTCGGCGCATCCGGCGAGGCCAAGCAGGGCCGTCGCGCCGAAGGCGGCGATGTTGAATAGGCCTTTGGTCATCCCTGTCTCCCGCAGGTTGCTCGATCGGGGCGATACTACTCCGCCGCGCAGGGCGGCGGAAGCGTCGCCAATGGCCCGCGACACGGTGGTGGCGGGCCGCTTGGGGTCACGCCGTCCGGCGTGCCCGGGGGGCGGGTCAGGGCCGGCGCCGCGCGGTGACGGGCCCGCCGTCCTGCGCGGCGATGCGCGCGATCGCGCCGTCGAGCGGCTCCTGCGCCACCTGCATGTGCCAGGCGTTCGCGTGCAGCAGCACGGTCTCGTCCAGCATCACGCCGACATGGCCCTTCCAGAACACCAGGTCGCCGCGCCGCAGCGCGCTGCCGGGGGCGAGGGCGGTGCCCAGTTCCGCCGCCTGCATGTCCGTGTCCCGCGGGCAGGGCGTTCCGGCGGCGGTGAGCGCCTGCTGGACCAGCGCCGAGCAGTCGATGCCGAGCATGCTGCGCCCGCCCCAGAGGTAAGGCGCGCCGCGAAGGCTCTCCGCCACGGCCACCCAGTCCTCCGCCGGGCGGCCGTCGAGCGCGACATGCGTGGCGATCACGAAGCCGTCCGGCGTCTCGCGGAAGCGCCCGGCGCCGCCCTGCAGGGTCAGCCGGCTGCCCTGCGGCAGGATGAGGCGCGGCGGGGCCTTTATGTCCGGCTCCGGATAGAGGTGGGCCAGCGGGGCGGAGACGCGGGCCGTGGTGTCCCCGGCCGGGGCGGCGAGGGCGTCCTCGGGGACATAGCCCATGTAGCCGTCCGCCCGGGCCTGCCCCCAGGCGAGCCCGTCGCGCCGCTCGTAGATGTCGAAGATCTCGCCGAACAGCAGCTCCGAGCCGCGCCGGGCGGCGTCCGGCCCGGTCCACATCGGCGCCACGGCGGCGCTCACGCGCGCCGGCTCCGCCTCCGCGAAGCGCTCCGCCGTCACCCGGCCGCGCAGATGTGCCGCGGCGAGGTCGGGGCGGGCCGGGGTGCGGCGCAGGTCAGGCCCGGCCATGGCGCGCCTCGAGCAGCGAGAACAGGGCGCGCGCGGCCTGCATGGCCCCGCCCTTCGGCCGGCCGGGTTTCGCCGCCGGCGTCCAGCCGTAGATGTCGAAATGGGCGAAGCGCGCCACGTCGGTGAAGCGCTTGAGGAACAGCGCCGCGGTGACAGATCCGGCCATGCCGCCGGAGGGCGCGTTGTCGAGATCGGCGATGCCGGGCTCGATCAGGCTCTCGTAGGGCGCCCAGAAGGGCATGCGCCACAGCGGGTCGGCGGTGCGGGCGGCGGCGGCGGTGATCTCGGCGGCCAGCACCTCGTCGTCGGAGTAGAAGGGCGGGATGTCCGGCCCCAGCGCCACGCGCGCCGCCCCGGTGAGGGTGGCGAGGCAGAACAGCGTCTCCGGGGCCTCCTCGCTCGCCAGCGCCAGCGCGTCGGCCAGCACCAGCCGGCCCTCGGCGTCGGTGTTGTTCACCTCCACCGTGAGGCCCTTGCGCGAGGTGAGGATGTCGCCGGGGCGGAAGGCGGAGGCGGAGATGGCATTCTCCACCGCCGGCACCAGCACGCGCAGCCGCACATCGAGCCCGCTCGCCATGATCATGTGCGCAAGGCCCATCACGTTGGCAGCGCCGCCCATGTCCTTCTTCATCAGGCCCATGGAGGCGCCGGGCTTGATGTTCAGCCCGCCGGTGTCGAAGCACACGCCCTTGCCCACCAGCGTCACCTTCTGCGCGTCCTCGCGGCCCCAGCGCAGGTCGAGCAGGCGCGGGGCCTCCGCCGCGGCGCGGCCCACGGCGTGGATCATGGGGAAATTCGCGTCCAGCAGGGCGTCGCCCGCCGTCACCTCCACTTCGGCGCCGTGCACCTCGGCAAGGGCGCGGAACCGGCCTTCCAGCGTCTCGGGCCCCATGTCGGAGGCGGGGGTGTTGATCAGGTCCTGGGTGAGGGCGGCGCCGGCGGCGATGATCTCCAGCCGCGCCGTGTCCAGCCCCTCCGGGGGCAGCAGCAGCGGCGCCTCGCGCTCGGAGGGCTTGTAGCGGTCGAAGCGGTAGGCGGCGAGCAGCCAGCCCAGGCAGGCCTCCTCCAGCGCGGCCCCCGTGAGCGGCGCCGCATCCGGTGCGGTTTCGAGCCGGTAGACGCCGGGGGCGAGGCTGGCCGCTGCGGCGGCGAGCGGGAAGCGCCCGCGCCGGCGCGTGCCCTCGGTGCCCCATCCCGCGAGCACCCGCGCCACGCCGCCCTCCGCATCCGGCAGCACGAGCACGGAGCCCGCCGCCCCGGTGAACCCGTTCGCCGCCGCCCAGGCCACGGCCCGGGGCCCGAGCGCCGCCAGCCGCGCGGCGCAGGCCTCCGCTTCCACCGGTTCGAGGGGAATGGCGCCGGGGGCGTCAGGGCAGGCGAAGGTGGCGGGCATGTGGGGTCGTCTCCTTGGGCGGTTGCGGGCCGGGGCGTGGGCGCGTCGCGGCCGGGGCCGCACGGTCGCTCCCGTGCCTGGCCGTCGTGCCGGGAGCCTAGCGCATAACCGGGAAGTGGCAATCCCCCCTCCGGCCCCTTCTCCCGCCGTGACGGCCCGGAACGGGCCCGCGCCAGGGGCAGGGCCGCCGCGGGGAATGGGCGGTGCCGGCGGGGCAGGGCCCGGTGTGCGGTGGACATGAAGTCGCGCCCGGCATGAGGGGGATGCCGGGCGCGTTCCGGCCTCTCGGGGAGGCCGCTGGCGAGCGATCCGGGGGCGGGGGAAGTCTGCCGCCCGGAGCCTCCGTCAGTCGATGAATCCTGCCAGGGAGAACAGCGATTCCTCGCCCAGGCGCACCAGCCGCGCGGCGACGGCGGGCACCGCCACGTGGTCTCCCCTGCGCGCGCAGTCGGCAAGGGCGCGGGACACCGAGCTCAGCTGCATCAGCCCGACCTGGCCGGCCAGCCCGGTCAGCCCGTGCGCCAGCCGGTGGAGCCCGGGCAGATCGTGGTCCGCTACCAGCTGCTCCAGCCGGCTGAGCCGTTCGGCAAGCTGGAAGGAGGCGTCCTCCATCAGCTCCTGGCTCATGTCATGGCCGAGCGTGGCGCGCAGGACACGGATCATGTCCCCGTCCAGCAGGCTTTCCTCACGCGCATCGAGGCGCAGCACGTCAACTGTCATGTCGGATACTCCCTTGCCACCCGGGAGGGAGTTTCGGGGAGATCCGTTGCGCGGAAGTGAATCCGGCAGCCCTGTCGGCCGCCTTGGCTAACCGCCGTTAACGCGCCTGCGCAGAGGCAGGGCATGCCGCCGTGGGCGCGGCCCCCTGTCGCTGGCTGTCCGGCACGCAGGCGCCGCGGGGCAGGGCGGCGCGGCGGCGCCGAGCGCGCCGGAGGGAGGGGAAGCCGTACGCCCGGGGCGGTGTCGGCGAACGCGCGCCCGAGGGGGGGGCGTCGGGGTGCCTTCGGCGGCGGGGTCAGCCGCGAAAGTCGTCCTTGCGGCGGCGGATTTCGGCGAAGACGGCGGCGTCGTCGGCGCCGTCCAGCCCCACCGCGGCCTTCACGGACGGCAGGCCGGCGCGCAGGAACGGGTTGGTGTCCAGCTCCTCGCCGAGGGAGGAGGGCACGGTGGGCCGGCCGGCGGCGCGGGCGGCGTCGATTGCGGCGGCGCGGGCGGTGAGGGCGGCGTTGTCCCGCTCGATGGTCAGCGCGAAGCGGGCGTTGGACTGGGTGTATTCGTGCCCCGAGCAGACCAGCGTGTCGCGGTCCATGCCGAGGAACTGCGACAGGCTGGTCCACATCTGCAGAGCGGTGCCCTCGAACAGCCGGCCGCAGCCCAGGGCCATCAGGCTGTCGGCGGTGAACACGGCCTTGTCGGCGGGAAAGTGGAAGGCGATGTGGCCCACGGTGTGGCCCGGCACGTCGAGCACCACGCCGGTGCTGGCGCCCACCGCGATGCTGTCGCCCGGAGCGAGGGCGCGGTCCAGCGGCGGCAACCGGCCGGCATCGGCCGCCGCGCCCCACACCGCGCAGCCGGTGCGGGCGCGCAGGGCCTCCACGCCGTCGACATGGTCATAGTGGTGGTGGGTGATCAGCAGCAGGTCCAGCGTCCAGCCCCGTGCCTCGATCGCCGCGACGATCGGGCCCGGCTCCGGCGCATCGACGAGCGCGACAGTGCCGGTCTCGCCATCGCGCAGCAGGTAGGCGTAGTTGTCGGACAGGCATGGGACCGTGACGATTTCGAGGGACATGGGGGAAACCTTCTGCCGGGGCTGGACTCGGGGTGTTTAACCATGAGAGCGTCCCGCCTTGCAATGCACCTGGATGTCGTCGATCTTCGCGCCTTCTATTACCGCACGCCCCTCGGGCGGCGCGCGAAGACGGCGTTGCAGGACGCCTTGCGCGACCTCTGGCCCAGGGTGAAGGACGAGACCGTGGCCGGGTTCGGCTTTCCCGCGCCGATGCTGCGCCCCTTCCTAGCGGAGGCGCGGCGAGTGATCTGCCTGATGCCGGGCCAGCAGGGCGTGATGCCCTGGCCGCCGGAAGGGCCGAACATCTCGGTGCTGGCGGACGAGACGGCCTGGCCGCTGCCCTCGGGCTTCGTGGACCGGCTGGTGATCGGCCACGGGCTGGAGACCTGCGAACAGCCCGGGGCGCTGCTCGACGAGATCTGGCGGGTGCTGGCGCCGGGCGGGCGCGTGGTCTTCGTGCTGCCCAACCGCTCGGGCATCTGGGCGCGGCGCGACGGCACGCCCTTCGGCTACGGCCGGCCCTATTCCTTCGGGCAGATCGACGCGGAGCTGCGCCGACACCGCTTCTCCTCCGAGCGCCACGCGGCGGCGCTGTATTTCCCGCCCTCGCACCGCCAGTTCGTGCTGCGCACCGCCCCGGCCTGGGAACGGCTGGGCCAGCGCGTGGGGGTGAGCCGGTTGGCCGGCGCCATCCTCGTGGAGGCGGCCAAGCAGGTGTATGTCCTGCCGCGCAACGGGGCGCGCGAAAGCGCCCGCAGACCGTTCGAAATTCTGGAGGGTCTCACCAAGCCGGTGAAACCCGTGACGGGCCGGGCCTGAGCGCGATTCAGCCCGCGACGCAGACCCTGCAACATGTTAACACTGTCCAAAGCGTCGCAGGCAGGGGGGATTTTGAGGTAAGATGTTGAAATCATTGAACGGCATGGCCTGGTGTGCCCCTGCGGCCGGGTTGCATGGATGAAAACCCTATGGTAGCAACGCCCGAAATCCGGCCTTTGCAGGGGGCAGCGGCCGGGGTCTGTCAACGTGGCCGCATCCCGACGGCTGCCAAGAGAACGGAAGGGTGACCGTGTCCGCATCAGCGACGCTCGTTTCCGGAGCAGCCGGCCGCTACGCGACCGCGTTGTTCGAACTTGCAACAGAGGCGAATGCCGTCTCCCTCATCGAGGCCGATCTTGCCGCGCTTCAGGCGGCGCTGGATGACAGCTCCGACCTGCGGGACGTCATCAAGTCTCCGGTCTACAGCCGTGAGGACCAGGCCCGCGCCATGGCCGCGCTGGCGCAGAAGATGGAGCTCGGCGTCTACGTGACCAGCACCGTGCAGCTGATGGCGGCCAACCGCCGCCTGTTCGTGCTGCCGGAGCTGATCGCCGGCTACCACGCGCTCGCCGCCGAAGCCCGGGGCGAGGTGTCGGCGGAGGTTACCGCCGCCGCCCCGCTGGCGGATGCGCAGCTCGCGGACCTCAAGGCCGCGCTCAGGAATTCGTTTGGCAAGGAAGTTGCCGTGAATGTGACGGTCGATGACGCGATCATCGGCGGTCTTGTCGTCAAGGTGGGATCGAAGATGATCGACACGTCGATCCGCTCGAAGCTCATGAACCTTCAGAACGCTATGAAAGAGGTGGGGTGATGGGTATCCAGGCCGCTGAGATCTCTGCGATCCTCAAGGAGCAGATCAAGAATTTCGGCCAGGAGGCCGAGGTTGCCGAGGTTGGCCGCGTGCTCTCCGTCGGTGACGGCATCGCGCGCGTGCACGGGCTGGACAACGTCCAGGCCGGCGAGATGGTCGAATTCCCCGGTGGCATCCGGGGCATGGCGCTGAACCTCGAGATCGACAACGTCGGTATCGTGATCTTCGGTGAGGACCGGACGATCAAGGAAGGCGACATCGTCAAGCGCACCAACTCGATCGTGGACGTGCCCTACGGCCGCGGCCTGCTGGGCCGCGTGGTCGACGCGCTGGGCAACCCGATCGACGGCAAGGGCCCGATCGAGGCCGAGGGCCGCACCCGCGCCGACGTGAAGGCGCCGGGCATCATCCCGCGCAAATCGGTGCATGAGCCGATGGCCACCGGCCTGAAGGCGATCGACGCCCTGGTGCCGATCGGCCGTGGCCAGCGCGAGCTGATCATCGGTGACCGCCAGACCGGCAAGACCGCCGTGGCGCTGGACGCGATCCTGAACCAGAAGGCCTACAACGACGCCGCCGGCGACGACGAGTACAAGAAGCTCTACTGCATCTACGTCGCCGTGGGCCAGAAGCGCTCCACCGTGGCGCAGCTGGTCAAGAAGCTCGAAGAGACAGGCGCGATGGCCTATTCCATCGTGGTGGCCGCGACCGCGTCCGAGCCCGCGCCGATGCAGTATCTCGCCCCCTACGCGGCGACCGCGATGGCCGAGTACTTCCGCGACAACGGCATGCACGGGCTCATCATCTATGATGACCTCTCCAAGCAGGCCGTGTCCTACCGCCAGATGTCGCTGCTGCTGCGCCGCCCGCCCGGCCGCGAAGCCTACCCGGGCGACGTGTTCTTCCTGCACTCCCGCCTGCTGGAGCGCTCCGCGAAGCTCAACGAGGACAACGGCTCCGGCTCGCTCACCGCGCTGCCGATCATCGAGACGCAGGCCGGCGACGTGTCCGCCTACATCCCGACGAACGTGATCTCGATCACCGACGGCCAGATCTTCCTGGAGACCGGCCTGTTCTACCAGGGCGTCCGCCCGGCGGTGAACGTGGGCCTGTCGGTGAGCCGCGTCGGCTCCGCCGCGCAGACCTCGGCGATGAAGTCGGTGGCCGGTTCGATCAAGCTCGAGCTCGCCCAGTACCGCGAGATGGCGGCCTTCGCCCAGTTCGGCTCGGACCTCGATCCCGCGACCCAGAAGCTGCTGAACCGCGGCGCGCGCCTCACCGAGCTGCTCAAGCAGCCGCAGTACGCGCCGCTCACCAGCGCCGAGCAGGTCATCGTGATCTACGCCGGTACCCAAGGTTACCTCGACAAGATGCCGGTCTCCAAGGTCGGTGCCTTCGAGAAGGGGCTGCTGGCCTACCTGCGCAGCCACGAGAAGGACCTTCTCGAGGACATCCGGGTGAACGACCGCAAGGTTGCCGGCGACCTCGCCGACAAGATCAAGGCAGCCATCGAGGCCTTCGCCAAGACCTTCGCCTGACCCGCGGCCTGTTTGAGAGAGGGGAGCCTGGCGCATGCCGAGCTTGAAGGACCTTAAGAACCGGATCGAGAGCGTCAAGAACACGCGCAAGATCACGAAGGCCATGCAGATGGTCGCGGCGGCAAAGCTCCGCCGCGCGCAGGAGGCCGCCGAGGCCGCGCGTCCCTATGCCGAGCGCATGGACGCGGTGCTGGGCAATCTCGCCCGTACCGCGGGGGATTCGCCCACGATTCCGCTTCTCCTGCGCGGGACGGGGCGCGAGGATGTGCATCTGCTCATCGTCGCGACCGCCGAGCGCGGCCTCTGCGGGGGGTTCAACTCCTCGATCGTGAAGCTGGCACGCATCCATGCGCGCAAGCTTCTCGAGGCCGGCAAGACGGTGAAGATCCTCACCGTCGGCAAGAAGGGGCGCGATCAGCTGCGTCGCGACTGGTCGCAGCACTTCATCGGGCATGTGGACATGTCCGAGGTGAAGAAGCTGGGCTACGTGAACGCGCATGACATTGCCGACGACGTTCTGGCCCGCTTCGCCGCGGAAGAGTTCGACGTCGCCACGATTTTCTACAGCGAGTTCCAGTCGGTCATGACCCAGACGCCGACGGCGCTGCAGCTCATCCCGGCGAAATTCGATGGCGAAGCTGCCAGCGACACCACGCCGAACTACGAATATGAGCCGAGTGAGGAGGAAATCCTCGCCGATCTGCTGCCGCGCTCCGTCGCGACGCAGATCTTCCGGGCCCTGCTGGAGAATGCCGCCTCCGAGCAGGGGGCGCGCATGTCCGCGATGGACAACGCCTCCCGGAATGCGAGCGAGATGATCGACAAGCTGACGATCCAGTACAACCGGTCCCGTCAGGCCGCGATCACCACCGAACTTATCGAGATCATTGCGGGCGCGGAAGCGCTCTGAGGGAACGGAGAGACCGAACATGGCCAATGCAGTCGGTAAAATCACCCAGGTGATCGGCGCGGTCGTCGACGTACAGTTCGAAGACAGCCTGCCTGCCATCCTGAACGCGCTGGAAACGGACAACAACGGCAACCGCCTGATCCTCGAGGTTGCCCAGCACCTCGGCGAGAACACCGTGCGCACCATCGCGATGGACTCGACCGAAGGTCTGGTCCGCGGCACCAAGGTGTCCGACACCGGCGGCCCGATCACCGTGCCCGTCGGCCCGGCGACCCTGGGCCGCATCATGAACGTGGTCGGTGACCCGGTGGACGAGAAGGGCCCGGTGAACGCCACCGAGCGCCGCGCCATCCACCAGCCGGCTCCGGAATTCGCGGAACAGTCCACCGAGTCCGAGATCCTTGTGACCGGCATCAAGGTGATCGACCTGCTCGCCCCCTACTCCAAGGGCGGCAAGATCGGCCTGTTCGGCGGCGCCGGCGTGGGCAAGACGGTTCTCATCCAGGAGCTGATCAACAACATCGCCAAGGTGCACTCGGGCTATTCCGTGTTCGCCGGCGTGGGGGAGCGCACCCGTGAGGGCAACGACCTCTACTACGAATTCATCGAGTCCGGCGTCATCAACGCCGAGAACCTCGAGGAGTCGAAAGTGGCGCTGGTCTACGGCCAGATGAACGAGCCGCCGGGGGCCCGCTCCCGCGTCGCGCTCTCCGGCCTCACCATGGCCGAGCAGTTCCGCGACGAGTCCGGCACCGACGTGCTGTTCTTCGTGGACAACATCTTCCGCTTCACCCAGGCGGGTTCGGAAGTGTCGGCCCTTCTCGGCCGCATCCCCTCCGCCGTGGGCTACCAGCCGACGCTCGCCACCGACATGGGCCAGCTTCAGGAGCGCATCACCTCCACGCGCGCCGGCTCCATCACCTCGGTGCAGGCGATCTACGTGCCGGCCGATGACCTTACCGACCCGGCGCCGGCGACCTCCTTCGCCCACCTCGACGCCACCACCGTGCTGTCGCGCGCCATCTCCGAGCTCGGGATCTACCCGGCCGTGGACCCGCTCGACTCCACCTCCCGCATCCTCGACCCGATGGTCGTGGGCGAGGAGCACTACCAGGTGGCGCGTGACGTGCAGGGCATGCTGCAGCGCTACAAGTCGCTGCAGGACATCATCGCCATCCTCGGCATGGACGAGCTGTCGGAAGAGGACAAGCTGACCGTTGCGCGCGCGCGCAAGATCCAGCGCTTCCTCTCCCAGCCCTTCGACGTGGCGCAGGTGTTCACCGGCTCGCCCGGCGTGCAGGTGCCGCTGGAGAAGACCATCGACAGCTTCAAGCGCGTGGTGGCCGGCGAGTTCGATCATCTGCCGGAAGGTGCGTTCTACATGGTCGGCGACATCGAAGAGGTGATCGCGAAGGCCGAGAAGATGGCCGCGAAAGCGGCATAAGGAGGTCCTGTGGCTGACACGATGCAGTTCGATCTGGTCTCGCCGGAGCGCAAGCTCATGTCGGTCCAGGCGACTTCGGTGGTTGTGCCGGGCTATGAGGGTGAATTCACCGCCATGCCCGGGCACGCGCTGTTCTTCTCCACCCTCCGTCCCGGCTTCGTGCAGGTGATGGTGGATGGCAAGGAAACGGATTTCTTCGTCACCGGCGGCTTCGCCGAGGTCTCCGCGGACTCGGTCACCATCCTGGCGGAGACCGCGGTTCCGCGCGGAGAGGTGACCCGCGAGCATCTGGACGACCTCCTGGCCGTGGCCGAGGATGGTGTCAGGAAGGCCGGCGACCATCACCGGCTGAGCGCGGCGCAGCGTGCGAACGACATGCGCTTCGCCCGTGACCAGGTGGTGAAGGACTGACACGCGCCGCCCTCCGGGGCAGGCGGCGAGTTCAAAGGGGGCGCTCCCGGCCGGGGGCGCCCCTTTTCGCGTGCTGTTTGGTCAATAATTAATAGGGTGGCAGGTGCGGGTGACTTAAGGACGTGCGTCGGCCTTAATTAAGAGGCCATCTTTTGGAGTTGGCTTTATGGAGGGAGCAATGCCGAGCGCGGATAATGTCACTGGTTGGAAAAATCACTTCCGTAGAACTCGGCGCTGGCGGGACAGGGCGTTGTCTGAATTGATGGATTTGCCGCGTACGGACTTTCACGATGCCATTGATTACTCACTGGCGTACTTTGTGTGGTCACACTCGCTGCGTGACTGGCTGATAGGGGACGGGGTAGCGAAAAAGGACGATCTCGACCGGATTTTGAGTGTCTACGACGAATGGAAAATCGCAAGAGACTTGGCAAATAGAACACGCCATTTCAAAATCACGCGCAGCCCCACAGACCCATATTGGGCTGTTTCCAGAGAATATGATTCAATGTCAGCGAATGTAGAGAGGCATCATATCAATTTATACTTTAATAAAAAGAAAGCAAATCTCGCGAACATAGTATGTCGCACTTCGGACATGTGGGATGAAGTATTGCAGAAGTTGGGGCTGAGCACTGTGACATGAGAGGCTCTTTGCGTATCGGTCGCGTCGCACGACCCGCCCACAAATAGGCCGGCGCGCCCCGGGGGCGGCCGGCCTGCACAAGGCGTGTCGCGGCGCTCAATGGCCCGGGTAGAAGGCCTCGTAGATCGGGCCCAGCGTCTCTTCGGTGAACAGCATCGACACCGAGGCGCCGTTGGAAATGTTGAGCACCGCCTGGGCGAGCAGCGGGGCCAGCGGCACGGCGCGGATGTTGCGCGCCTTGCGCACGGCGGCGGATTGCTCGATGGAATCCGTCACCACGAGGGATTTCAGCGCCGAGTTCGTCACCCGCTCCACCGCCGGGCCCGAGAGCACGCCGTGGGTGATGTAGGCATGCACCTCCTTGGCGCCCTGGTCCTTCAGCAGGCTGGCGGCGGCGCAGAGCGTGCCGGCGGTGTCGCAGATGTCGTCCACGATGATGCAGACCCGGTCCTTCACGTCACCGATCACCGTCATGCTCTCGATCTCGCCGGGGCGCGAGCGGCGCTTGTCCACGATGGCGAGGCCGGCGTCGATGCGCTTGGCCAGCTCGCGCGCGCGCGCCACGCCGCCCACGTCGGGGGAGACGACCGTCACCTCGTCGAGCTTCTTGAAGTTGTGCTTGATGTCGAGGGCGAAGACCGGGGCGGAGTAGAGGTTGTCCACCGGGATGTCGAAGAAGCCCTGGATCTGGCCCGCGTGCAGGTCCACCGTCAGCACCCGGTCGATGCCGGCATTGGTGATCAGGTTCGCGACCAGCTTGGCGGAGATCGGCGTGCGGGCAGAGGTGCGGCGGTCCTGCCGGGCATAGCCGAAATAGGGGATCACGGCGGTGATGCGCTGCGCCGAGGAGCGCTTCAGCGCGTCGGCCATGATCAGCAGTTCCATCAGGTTGTCGTTCGCGGGGTTCGACGTCGGCTGGATGATGAACATGTCCTCGTCGCGGACATTGTCGAACACCTCGACGAAGATCTCCTTGTCGTTGAACCGCTCGACCCGGGCGTTGGCCAGCTGCACCGGCCCGCCCCGATAGACCGTCATGCGCCGCGCGATGGCTTCGGCCAGCGGCCGGTTCGCATTGCCGGAAATCAGCTTGAGCTGGATGTCGGATTTCATGGGCGAAGTCCCCTCTGGCCGGGTCGAAGGACGGTGCTGCACAGGAACCCGGGCAGAACTGCCGGGCGTCCCGGCTCCCTTAGCATCGCCCTTCGAGCTTGCAAAGCCCACCAATCACGGCATGTTGGTGCCCTCGGAACGGCAAGGGGCGCGGACATGACGACGATCGACTATTTCATGGTCACGGTTTCACCCTATACCTACCTCGCCGGGCTGGAGCTGGAGGCCCTCGCCGCGCGGCATGGCGCGGAGATCGTCTACCGGCCCTTCGCGATCGGCAAGGTGTTCGAGGCCACCGGAACCCCGCTGCCCCCGCAACGCCATCCGTCGCGCCAGAGCTACCGGCTGAAGGACATCGCGCGCAGCGCGGCCGCCGCCGGCCTGCCGATCAACGTGAAGCCGCGCCACTGGCCGGTGAACCCGGTGCCGAGCTGTGCCGCCGTGATCGCCGCGCAGGAGGCCGGCTCGCCGAACGTGGGCGCGCTGGCCCATGCGCTGCTCGCCGCCTGCTGGGCGGAGGAGCGCGACATTGCCGACGAGGCGGAGGTGAAGGCCTGCATGAGCGCCTTCGACGTGGACCCGGCGCTGCTCGACCGGCGGCTGCTCGCCTCGGTGGAGACCTTCGAGCGCAACACCGCGCTGGCGCTGGAGAAGGGGGTCTTCGGCGCCCCGACCTACGTGGTCGGGGAGGAGGTGTTCTGGGGCCATGACCGGCTCGGTCATCTCGAGGCTCATCTCGCGGCGCTCTGAGCGCCGCGCCTACCGTCCGACGGCCTGCCCCGGCATCCGTGCCGGGGGGCTCCATCAGGAAATTGCAGCGGTCCGCATGAGAAAACTCGATCTCGCCTTCGTCAGGAACCAGTTCCCGGCCTTCTTCGAGCCGCCCCTGGAGGCCCTCTCCTTCTTCGAAAATGCCGGTGGCTCCTACATCTGCGCCCCGGTGCTGGACCGGCTGGCGCGCTTCCACCACCAGCGCAAGGTTCAGCCCTACGGGTCCTTCGAGGCCTCCCGCCTCGGCGGCGCGGAGATGGACGAGGCCCGCACCCGCATCGCCGCGCTGCTGAACGTGGGCGGCGACGAGCTGCATTTCGGCCCCTCCACCAGCCAGAACACCTACGTGCTGGCGCAGGCCTTCGGCGAGATGCTGGGCCGGGGCGATGCCATCGTGGTCACCAACCAGGACCATGAGGCCAACAGCGGCGCCTGGTGGCGGCTGGCCCGGCGCGGCATCGAGATCCGCGAATGGCAGGTGGACCCGCAGACCGGCGCGCTGGACCCGGTGGCGCTGGCGGGGCTGCTCGATGACGGCAAGGTGCGGCTGGTGTGCTTCCCGCACTGCTCCAACATCCTCGGCGAGATCAACCCGGTGACCGACCTCTGCACCATGGCGCGGGAGTCCGGCGCCTGGAGCTGCGTGGACGGCGTGTCCTACGCCCCGCACGGGTTCGCGGACGTGAGCGCGCTTGGCGCCGACATCTACCTGTTCTCCAGCTACAAGACCTACGGGCCGCACCTGGGCGTGATGGTCATCCGCCGGGCGCTGGCCGGAACCCTGCCGGCGCAGGGGCATGACTTCAACGCCGGCGACATCACCAAGCGGTTCACCCCCGCCGGCCCGGACCATGCCCAGATCGCCGCCGCCACCGGCATGGCCGATTATGTCGACCTGCTGCACGAGCGCCATTTCGGCGAGCCCGGCCAGCCGGCGGTGAGCGCGGCGGAGCGCGCATGGGACGTGCACGGGCTGATGCGCGGCCACGAGATGCGCATCACCGCCCCGTTGCTGGACTTCCTCGCCGCGCGCAACGACATCCGCCTGCTCGGGCCCTCCGATGCGCTGGTGCGCGCGCCGACGGTCTCGCTTCTCCACCGGCGGCCGGGGGCGGAACTGGCAGAGGCGCTGGAGCCCTACGGGATCATGGCCGGGGGCGGGGATTTCTACGCCGTGCGCCTGCTGCGCGCGCTCGGGATCGACCCCGCCCACGGCGTGCTGCGGCTGAGCTTCACCCACTACACCTCGCAGGCGGACGTGGAGCGGCTGATGGCCGCGCTGGACGCGGTGCTCTGACATGGCGGGAATGCGCATCGTCGGCGGCCGCTTCCGCGGCAAGACCCTCGCGGAGCTGGGCGAGGGCGACGCCGCCGCCCACCTGCGTCCCACCCAGGACCGGGTGCGCGAGGCCCTGTTCAACATCCTCGCCCATGGCGGCTTCGCCGAGCCCGCGCTGCCACAGGGCGCCCGGGTGCTGGACCTCTTCGCGGGCACCGGCGCGCTCGGCTTCGAGGCGCTCTCGCGCGGGGCGGAACGGGTGACCTTCGTCGACGATGGCGCCAGGGCCCGTGCCCTGGTGCGCGAGAACATCGACCGGCTGGGCGTGATCGGCCAGTGCAAGCTGTTCCGGCGCGACGCGACCCGCCTCGGCCCGAACCGCGGCGCGCCCTTCACCCTCGTCTTCCTCGACCCGCCCTACGGCATGGGCCTGGGCGAGACGGCGCTGGAGGCGGCGAAGGAGGGCGGCTGGCTCGCCCCCGGCGCGATCATCGTGTGGGAGGAGGGCGGCGATGTCACCCTGCCGGGCTGGGTGACGGAACGGGACGCCCGCCGCTATGGCGACACGCATATCCGCATCCTGGAATGCCTGGCCTGAACCGGCCTGCTTCTCCCCGGCTGGGCTTGAAAGTGTAAAACGACCGTTTTACATGTTCCGGCATGGACACGGAAACCAGGCTCATCCAGGCCGCCGAACGGCTGTTCGACCGGCATGGCTTCACCGCGACCGGAATGGACAGGCTGACGGCGGCCGCCGGCATGTCCAGCCGCACGCTCTACAAGCACGCCGGCAGCAAGGCCGCGCTGCTGACCGCGGTTCTCGCCGCACGTGACCGCCGCTTCATGGCCCGGCTGGAGCAGGGCGGCGTGGCCGCGCTGTTCGACGCGCTGGCCGCCTGGCTTGAGGCCGAGGGCGCGCGCGGCTGCCTGTTCCTGCGCAGCCTGGCCGAGACCGGCGGTGACCTGCCGGAGGTGGCCGAGGCGGTGGCCGCGCACAAGGCGGCCTTCCACCGCCGCCTTGGCGAGATCGTCGCGGCCGAATGCGGCGGGGCGGAGGATGCCGCCCTCACCGAGCAGGTTCTGGTGCTGTTCGAGGGCGCCACGGCGGCGGCGGTCTATCGCGGCCCCGGGGCGGTGACGGCGGCGCGGCAGGCCGCGCTCACGCTGGTTGGTCAGGCCCGGGCCGCGGGGGGCGGGGCATGAGCCCGGCCCTGCGCCTCGGCGCCGTCGGCTTCGGGCTGATCGCGGTGTGCTATGGTTTCGCGCGCTTCGCCTTCGGGCTGTTCCTGCCGCAGGTGGAGGCGGAACTGTCGCTGGGCCCGGCGCTTGCAGGGCTGATCTCCGGCGGGGCCTTCCTGGTCTATTGCCTTGCCATCGCCGCCTCCGCCGTGCTGACGGAGCGGGTGGGGCCGCGCGCGGTGGCGGTGGGTGCCGCGCTGGCGGCGGCGGCCGGCATGGCCGGAATCGCGGCGGCGCCCGACGCGCCCTGGCTTGCTGCGGCGGTGCTGCTGGCCGGGCTGAGCACCGGGCTTGCCTCGCCGCCGATGGCCGCCGCGGTGGCCGCCGACGTGCGGGCCGCGCGGCAGGATGTCACCAACACGCTCATCAACGCCGGAACCAGTGCGGGCGTCGCCCTGTCAGGCGCGGTGGCGCTGGGGCTGGGCGGGCAGTGGCGGCTGGCCTTCGCCGCCTTCGCCGTGGCGGCGCTGGTGCTGGCGGTCGCGGCGGGTGTCGCGGTGCCGGCGCGGGGCGCCGGGGCCGCCGTGCCGCGCGGGCTGCCGCCGTGGAGCGCCGCGTTGAGCCGGCTGGTGCTCGCGGCCTTCCTCACCGGGGCGGCCAGCACCGCGCTCTGGTCCTTCGGCGGGCAGCTGCTGGAGGCGCGCCCGGGCTGGGGCGGTCGGGCCGGCGCGTTGTGGATGGCGACGGGTGCGGCCGGGATCGCCGGCGCCTGGGCCGGGTCGCTCACCGCGCGCTTCGGCATCGACGCGGTGCACCGCGCGGGTCTCGGCGTCATGGCGGCGGGCATCCTGGCGGTGGGGGCCGGCCCCGGCGGCGCTTTCGCGGTGCTGGCGGGCGGGGCGCTGTTCGGCGCGGCCTACGTGATGCTGACGGGGGTCTATCTCGTCTGGGGCGTGGCGGCGCTGCCGGCGAGGCCGGCCACCGGGCTGATGATCGGCTTTCTCGTCATCGCCGTCGGACAGTCGGCGGGGGCACCGCTCTTCGGTCTGCTGTCGGCGCACTTCGGCGCAGGGCCTGCGGCAATCGCCTTCGCACTGCTCGGCGTCTTGGCCGGACTGGCCGGAGCGGGGCGGCATCTCGCGCCGGCGCCCCCCGAGGGGCGGGCCGCGCGGACGTACGAGGCGGCCCGGCGCGAAGCGGCCTCCCGGGTGTCCCCTCCGGAAGGTTCCTGAACAGCGGCTCTGGCCCGCGGGGCCCGGCCCGCGCGCCAAGGCCCCGGTCCGTCCGGGCCGGAAACGCACCGGAATGCCCGCGCGGCACCGCGGGCGGGCATGTTGCGCGCCCTGAACCGTGGAGGAACGGGCCCGGCTGATATCCGGGCCCAGCCGCGTGCGAGCGGCCCGACAGCGGGCCAGAGATGCGGGCGCGCGAGCCTGCCCGGGAGCGCCGCCCGGACCTCTCCCACGCTCCGTCCAGCAGACCACCGGCGCCCCTGGACCGCGTTTCCGGAGGGGCGGGCGCTGCCGGACGGAGGCCGGGTGGAAGGGGGACCCCGCGCAAAGCGGCGCGTCGCAGGAGGGAAGGTTGCTGCGGGAAAGGGCGCGTTGCGGGATGGAGGGGCCTGGTGGAGGTGAGGCCCTGCGGAAGGGCGGGGCGTTGCGGCCGGGATGGTCCCTGCAGGACGGGGAGGGCACCGCGGAGTGGAGCGGCCGGTCCCAGCGCGAAGTGTGGCGCTGCGGGAAGGGGGCACTTCGGAAGAGGGCGCGCTGCAGGATGAAGGGGCTTGGTGGAGGCGGGGTCCTGCGGGAAGGGGGCGTTGCAGGTGGGACGGTCCCTGCGGAAAGCACGGCACCGTGGAATGGAGGGGCCGGGCCCGCGCGGAGTGTGGCGCCGCGGAAAGGGGCGCGCCAATGGAGATGGAGCGCCGCGGGCAGGGCGGGCGCCGCGGGCAGGGCGGGCGCTGCGGGCAGGGCGGGCGCTGCGGGCAGGGCGGGCGCTGCGGGCAGGGTGGGCGTTGCGGGTAGGGTTGGCGTTGCGGGCAGGGCAGGCGTGGCCGGACGCGCGGGCGCGCATCCGGCCGGAGCGGGTGGGGTGCGTTATTCCGCCTTCATCTCGGTGGAGATGAACAGCTGGATCTCGTCCGAGATGGCGGGGACCATCATGTCCAGGCCCCAGTCGGAGCGCTTGACGGTGCCGGTGGCGGTGACGCCGATCCAGTCACCCTTGTAATAGTCCATGTACTGGCCCATCGGGTGCTCGCCCATCGCGTTCAGGGTCACCTCCAGGGTCACCGGATGGGTCTGGTCCTTGATGGTGAGGTCGCCGGTCACCGTGGCGGTGGTGTCGGAGGTCTTCTCCACCTTGGTGGAGACGAAATGCGCCTCGCCATATTCGTCGGCATCGAAGAAATCGGCGCTCTTGAGGTGGTCGTCCAGCGCGGCCACGCCGGTGTCGATCGAGCTGGTGTCGATGGTCATGTCGACCTTGGCCGAGGCGATGTCGGACTTGTCGAGATCGACGGTGCCGGTCACGGTGCGGAAGTTGAGCTGCTGGCGAGAGAAACCCACATGGGTCCAGCTCGCGCGCACATTCGTGTGGCTGGGATCCGGGCTGTAGGTCTCGGCGGACGCCTGGGTCGCAGCGGCGACGAGAACGGCAGCGGCGAAGGTGGACAGAAGGCGCATCGGAATCTCCTGGTGCGTGTGTGTTTCAGACGCCATGAAACATACGTTCCACTACTCCGGAGACAACCGCCCGGGCTTTGGATAGATTGTTTCCGAAACCGCGACATCACGTCGCCCGACCGGCCCGCGCCGGGCGGGCCGGCGCGGTGCGCAGGGTCAGACCAGGGTCTTCAGTTCGTTTGCCGGGTCGGCCACGGCCTCCGGCGCGGGGGAGATCCCGGCCTCGATCCAGCGCTTTGCCTGCATGTAGGCTCGCGGATCGTTCATCGCGTCCACCGCCAGCAGCGTGTCGGCGTGGAAGTACCAGACCGATTGCGTGCCCTCGCGCGCGCCGGGGCGCACCACCACCCGGTCATAGCCGGTGTTCAGCCCGGCAATCTGCAGCTTCACGTCATATTGATCGGACCAGAACCAGGGCTTGGGCACGTAGGGTGTCTCGTCGCCCAGCATGGCGTCGGCCACGGCCTCGGCCTGGTCGATGGCGTTCTGCACCGATTCCAGCCGGATGCGGTGGCCGCGGTAGGGGAAGGAGGCGCAGTCGCCGGCGGCGTAGACCGACGGGTCCGAGGTGCGGCCGTGGGCGTCCACCGCGATGCCGTTGTCGAGCGCGATGCCGGCGGCATCGGCCAGGGCCACGTCCGGGTGGATGCCGATGCCGATGATGGCGAAATCCGCCTCGATGACCGAGCCGTCGGCCAGCTCCGCCCCGCACACCCGGCCGTCGCGGCCCAGCAGCTTCGACAGGCCCATGCCCTCGCGCAGGTCCACCCCCCGCGCGAGGTGCAGGGCGCGGAACCAGGCGGAGGTCTCGGGAGAGGCCACACGCTGCAGGATGCGCGGCGCGGCCTCGAGCAGGGTCACCTTCAGGCCCAGCCTGGAGGCCACGGCAGCCGCTTCCAGCCCGATGTAGCCGCCGCCCACGATGAGCGCGCGCGCGCCCTCGCGGAACTCCGCCGCCATCGCGTCCACATCCGCGAGGCCCCGCACCGGGTAGAGCCCCGCGAGGTCCCCGCCGATCACCGGGGCCAGCATGCGCGGGCGCGACCCGGTGGTGAGCGCCAGCGCGTCATAGGGCAGGGCGGTGCCGTCAGCCAGCCGCACGGTCTTCGCGGCGCGGTCGATGGCGGAGACGCGGGTGCCGGTCTTCAGGGCGATGCCCTGCTCCTCGTAGAAGCTCGCGGCGCGCAGCAGCAGGCGCTCCAGCGGCATCTCGCCCAGCAGGTAGCCCTTGGAAAGCGGCGGGCGCTGGTAGGGGGCCTGGGGCTCCTCGCCCAACAGTGTCACCGATCCGGTGAAGCCCTTCGCGCGCAGCCTGGCCACCAGCGAAGCCCCCGCCTGGCCCGCGCCGACGACGACGATATTCTCCATGGAACCCCCTGCTCCTGTGCGCCCGACGTTCTTGTTTTCGTGCCGGCTGCCCTCTGGCGGCTGACCGGCGATACCCTATAATCCCGCCCGAACCCAATGCAACCGAAGAGGGGAATGGCATGGCTATCTCAACAGGCGACACGCTTCCGGAAGCGAGCTTCGTGAAGCTCGGCGCGAACGGGCCGGAAGCGGTTTCCACCGCCGAGGTGTTCAAGGGGCGCAAGGTGGCGCTCTTCGCGGTGCCCGGCGCCTACACGCCCACCTGCCACAACACCCATGTGCCGAGCTTCGTGAAGGCCGCCGAGGCGCTGAGCTCGAAGGGCGTGGACGAGATCGTCTGCGTCTCGGTGAACGACCCGTTCGTGATGAAGGCCTGGGGCGAGGCCACCGGCGCCACCGATGCCGGCATCACCATGCTGGCCGACCCGCTGTCGGATTTCACCACCAAGGTGGGCATGGACTTCTCCGCCCCGCCGGTGGGGCTGATGAGCCGCTCGAAGCGCTACTCCATGTTCGTCGAGGACGGCGTGGTGAAGGTGCTCAACGTGGAAGCCGCCCCGGGCGAGACCGTCTGCTCGCTGGGCGACACGCTCGTGGACCAGATCTGACCCCGCAGGGCCCCGCCGCCCGTGCGCAGGCGGCGGGGCCCGATCCTTCGGGGGGCGGCCCCCGTCCCCGGAGGGGACAATTCGTTCCCGTCCCCGGAGGGGACAATTCGTCCCGCGTCCCCGGAGGTGACAATTCGTTCCCGTCCCCGGAGGAGCAGTTTGTTCTCATCTCCGGAGAGAGAGTTTCGCTCCCGTCCCCGGAGGCGATACTTCGACCCGCGTCCCCGGAGCGGACAATTCATCCTGCGTCCGCGGAGGGACAACTCGTCCCGCGTCCCCGGTGCGGACACTTGGTACCCCGTCCCGGCAGCGGACATTTCGCACTCCGTTCCGGCGGGGGACAGGTTCATCCCGCCCGGGAGCGACCTGCCCCCGCCTTCTCCGGCGACGGTCCGGCCCCGCTCCGGAAACGACAGTCCGCCCCAGCCCCCGAGACGCCGATGACCATCGCCATCCTTGCCTACGGCTCGCTGATCTGGGACCTGGAGGTGCTCGCGCCGCAAGTGCGCCTGCCCTGGGCGATGGGCGGGGGGCCGATGCTGCCGATGGAATTCTCCCGCATCTCGCCGAAACGGCTCATGGGCCTGGTGCTCTGCCTGGACCCGGTGCACGGCACCGAGTGCCCCACCCATGCCATCGTCTCGCGCCGGGACAGCCTGGACGCCGCCATCGCCGATCTCGCGATGCGCGAACGCGCCCCGGCGGAGCGTATCGGTGCCGTCTGCCTGCGCAGCGGGTGCCGCCGCACCCGCCTGCCGGAGGTGGCGGAGCGGGTGGCGGACTGGTGCGCCGCCGCCGGCCACGACGCGGCGATCTGGACCGATCTCGACCCGAATTTCGCCCGAACCGCCGGCGCGCCCTTCAGCCTCGCCACCGCCGAGGCCTGGCTCACCGGCCTCACCGGCCCCAGCCGCGACGAGGCCGTGCGCTACATCACCCTCGCGCCGGCCGCGAGCGACACCGCCCTGCGCCGCCACCTGCGCAGCCTGCCCTGGTGGCAGGCGGAGGTGGCGCGCCTCGGGCTCTCAGGCCCAGTCTGACAGCAGCGCCACCACGAAGAGCAGGATGAGCCCGGCCATCATGAGGTTGAACGCCCGCAGCCGCCCGGGCGTTTGGAGCAGGCGTTGCAGCGCGGCCCCCAGCCCCGCCCAGACCAGCGACGCGCCCCCGGCCACCAGCAGCGCCACGCCGGCGAGGCGCGCGGCGTTGCCCAGCGGGCTGCCGGGCACGTCGTACTGGGTGATGAGCCCGATGCTCATCGCCCAGGCCTTCGGGTTGATCCACTGGAACCCGGCGGCCTGCAGGAAGGTGAAGGGCCGGGCTCCACCGCCTGCCTTGCCCGCGCCGGTGGCCGTGGCGATGCGCCAGGCGAACCACAGCAGCAGCAGCGCGCCCGCGCCGCGCATCACCTCGGTGATGACCGGCGCGCGCTTGAGCACCTCGCCCAGCCCCAGCGCCACGGCGAAAAGCATGACCGCGAAGCCGATCGCCACGCCGGCCACGTGCGGGCCCGTGCGGCGCAGGCCGAAATTCGCGCCGGAGGCGGCCAGCAGCGTGTTGTTCGGCCCCGGGCTCCAGCCTGCCACGAAGGCGATGCCGGCGATGGCGAACAGGGGATCGTCGAACATGGATGTGTCTCCGGCCGTGTCGGACAGCAGTGCGGCCGTGCCTGGCCGGGGGCGCACACTCCGTCCCGCCGGGCCTCCGTGTCCACCCGTCACAGCCGGGCGCGCAGGGCCTCCGCGCTCAGCGTGAGGCCGGAGGCGAGCCAGTCCGCGCGCAGCCGCTCCAGCGCCGCGCCGAGGCCGGGGCCCGGCTGCAGCGGCGGCATCAGGTCGGCGGCGGTGAGGGGGAACTGCGCCGCGGCGCCGCGGGCGATCTCCCCCCGCCAGCCCGGCACCGGGGAGAGGCCGGCGGCCAGTTCCAGCACCACCGAATCCTCCGCCGCCTCCGCACCGTGGCGGAAGGCGCGCGGGGCGGGCGGCTCGCCCTCGCCCACCGCGGCGTTCAGCGCGGCGAGGGCGCGGATCTCGGCCTTCGACAGGCGCAGGGCGGTGGCCGGATCGGCGCCGCCCAGAACCCAGAGCCGGCGCGGCCAGCGCGGGGCCGCGCCGGCGGCGGCCTCGGCCTCCAGCAGCGGCGGCAGGCCGGCGGCCGTGGCCCCGGGCAGGGCGCGGGCGAGCACGCCGCAAGCCTCCATCGCGGCGAGGGCGGCGGCCGGGTCCGGCGCGGCGAGCAGCTTGCGCATCTCCGCGCCCACCCGTTCGCGCGAGAGTGCCTCCACCCCGGCAGCCCCCGCGGCGCAGGCCGCCAGGCCCTCGGCGTCCAGCCCCGGCCCGTGGGCGCCGTACCAGGCATGGAAGCGGAAGAAGCGCAGGATGCGCAGGTGGTCCTCGGCGATGCGCGCGGCCGCCTCGCCCACGAAGCGCACCCGCCGGGCGGCAAGGTCGGCCATCCCGCCCAGCGGGTCGACCACCGCGCCGGAGGCATCGGCGTAGAGCGCGTTCATGGTGAAGTCGCGGCGGCGGGCGTCCTCGACGATCTCGGTGGTGAAGGCCACTTCGGCGTGGCGGCCGTCGGTGGTCACGTCGCGGCGGAAGGTGGTGACCTCGTGCGGTATGCCGGCGCTCACCACCGTCACCGTGCCGTGGCCGATGCCGGTGGGCACCGCGCGCAGGCCCGCCGCCTCCACCCGGGCGATGACCTCCTGCGGCGGCAGGGGCGTGGCGATGTCGATGTCCGACACCGGCGCGCCCAGCAGCGCGTTGCGCACGCAGCCGCCGACGAAGAGCCCGCGCCGCGGCTCCGGCGCAGCGCCGGGTGCCGGGCGGGCCAGCGCCTCCATCACCGCGCGGGTGGGCGCGGCCGTGAGCCAGGGGTCCGTGAGGCGTGGTGCGGGGCGGGTGATCCCGGAGCCGCTCATGCCCGTTCCAGGGCGCCCAGCCGCAGCGAGAGCCCCTTGAGGATGCGCGCGGTGGCGCCCCAGATGTAGTGCTGCCGGAAGGGCATCTCGTAGAAGTAGCGCCTGTTGCCGTCCTGGATGCGGTGGCCGCGGCGGTGGTTCGCCGGGTCCATCAGGAAGTCGAGCGGCACCTCGAACACCTCCTCCACCTCCCCGGCCTCGGGCACGGGCACGAAGCTCTCGGCCACGAAGCCCACGAAGGGCGAGATGGCGAAGCCGGTCACCGTCTCGTGACCGTCGATCGGCCCGATGATCTCCACCTCCTCGGGGGCGAGCCCGATCTCCTCATGCGCCTCGCGCAGGGCGGCGTCCAGCGGGCCGGCATCGGTGGGGTCAACCTTGCCGCCGGGAAAGGCGACCTGCCCGGCATGGTGGCGCAGCGCGGTGGCGCGGCGGGTGAGGATCACCTGCACTCCCTGCCTGCGCTCGATCAGCGGGCAGAGCACGGCGGCCGGGCGCAGCTTGCGCCCCGGCGGCAGCAGCAGCTTCGCGTCGGGGTTGAGATCGAAGTCCGAACTGCCGCCCTGGGAGGGCGTGCGCACGGCTTCGATGATCATGTCACGGGTAAATCGGGGTGGCGTCATGTCCGGAAAATGGCGAGTCGCAGGCGATTTCGCAAGCGGCTTGACGAATGCGACACATCCCCCCGGGCACTGGCGCCTTCCGCAAGCGGGCCGGCCCCGGGGACGAGGCCGGCCGCAGGGGGAGCGGCTCAGCCCTTCACGGCGGCCGCGAGCGCGTCCACGGCCCGGGTGAACAGCATCACGTCCGCCCCCACCGACATGAAATGATAGCCCAGCGCCGCGGCCCGGGCGGCGTCTTCCGGCCCGCCGGTGAAGATGCCCATGCGCCCGTGCACCGCCTTCACCCGTTCGGCGATTTCGGCGATGGCGGCCTGCACCTCCGGGTGGCCGGCATTGCCCAGGTGCCCCAGCGAGGCGGCAAGGTCCGCCGGCCCGACGAAGATCGCGTCCACGCCGTCCACCGCCAGGATCTCCTCGAGATTGTCCATCGCCTCGCGCGATTCGATCTGCACGATCACGGCAATATGGTCCGCCGCCTCCTGCAGGTAGGTGGAGATGCGCCCGTAGGAGGCGTTCCGGCTCACCCCGGCCACGCCGCGCACGCCGTGCGGCGGGTAGCGGGTGGCGGCCACGGCCGCACGGGCCTCTTCGGCGCTCTGCACGAAGGGAATGATGAAGCTCTCGGCGCCCGAATCGAGCAGCCGCTTGATCAGCACCGTGTCGTTCCAGGCCGGGCGCACCAGCGCCGGGGTGTCGGTGGTGTCGAGCGCGCGGATCTGGTCGATGATGCCCGGCAGTTCGTTCGCGGCGTGTTCGGTGTCGATCAGCACCCAGTCGAAGCCGCTGCCGCCCATGATCTCGGTCACGGTGGTGGAGCAGAGCATGGCCCAGATCCCGTATTGCACCTCGCCCGCCTTCAGGCGGATCTTGAACCGGTTTTCGCGCATTTGCATGGCGCTTCGCTCCCTTCGTCTCGTCTTTCGGAATGGTCGGGGCGCGCGGCATCCGGCGCGGGCATCCCCGGTATGGTGGCCAAGACGTGACAGGGTTTGCACCCCGGGTAAAGGGGCGCCGCGGCGGTATCGGGAAGATGGAACGGGCGCGCGGAACCAGTGAAACGGTTGGTCCCGCGGCGAGGGGTGGCCGGGGCCGCTGGCGCGCCCCGGCCGGCGGGCCTCAGCCCAGTTTCTGCTCCAGCGTGGCGATGCGGGCCTTGAGGGTCTCGTTCTCCTCGCGGGCCTTCACGGCCATGGCGCGCACGGCGTCGAACTCCTCGCGGGTGACGAGGTCGCGGTCGGCCATCCAGCGGTCGACGAGGGATTTCATCGCCGTCTCGGCCTCGGCGCGCGCGCCCTGCGCCACGCCCATCGCATTGGTCATCAGCTGGGACATGTCGTCGAAGATCTTGGATCGGGTCTGCATGGCGGCCTCTCCGGGGTTCGGGGTCTCGTTGCAGGGCAATATGGCGCGGGCGGCGGCGAATGCCAAGGCGGGCGGGGCGCGGTTTCGGGCCCCGCCCGCCACGGGCCCGCCCCGGCCGGGCGCGGCGGCCGCCGGTGGATCCTCGCATTGCCCGGGCCAGGTGCCTCCCATGCACCTGCGCACGCGCGCACCTGCACACGCGCAGACCTGCGCACCGCGAGGCGAAGGCGCAGCGTCTCGCCCGCCCGCTGACGACGGTGCGTCCCGCGCGCCCGTGCGCCGGACGGGCAGGGCAACGGCCCGGGGCGAATGCCGGACGGGAGAAGCTGCCCCCTCGCTCCAAGGCTTGACAGGGCCGACCCCCCCCGGCACGACGGGCGCGTCAAACCCCCGAGGTACCCATGCCGCTCGTGCTGCACTTTCCCGATATCGACCCGGTGATCTTCTCCATCCACCTGTTCGGCGCCACGCTGAGCCTGCGCTGGTACGCGATGGCCTATATCGTCGGCCTGTTGCTGGGCTGGCGCTACATCGTCTGGCTGGTGAGCCGGCCGCGGCTCTGGCCCGCAGACCGGGCGCCGATGACCCGCGAACAACCCGAGGAGCTGCTGACCTACATGGTTCTGGGCGTGGTCGTGGGCGGGCGGCTGGGCTATGTGCTGTTCTACAACCTCTCGCAATACTTGGCGAATCCGCTGGAGATCCTGAAGGTGTGGGACGGCGGCATGTCCTTCCACGGCGGCATGCTGGGCGTGGTGGCGGGCATCCTGCTCTACGCGCGCAGCCGCGGCCTTCCGGCGCTGCAGGTGGGCGACGCGGTGGGCATGGCCACGCCGATCGGCCTCGCTCTGGGGCGGCTGGCGAACTTCATCAACGGCGAGCTCTGGGGCCGGCCCACCGACGTGCCCTGGGGCATGGTGTTCCCCAATGCGCCCTGCCCGGAGTGGTGGCCCACGGATGTCTGCGCCCGCCACCCCTCGCAGCTCTACGAGGCCGGGCTGGAGGGGCTGGTGCTGCTGGCGCTCATGGCCGTGCTCGCGCTGCGCTTCGGCTGGCTGAAGGCGCCGGGGCGCATGGTGGGCGTGTTCCTCACCGGCTATGGCGCGGCGCGGATCTTCGTGGAGAACTTCCGCCAGGGCGACGGCCAGTTCATCACCCCCGACAACCCCTGGGGCCATATCTTCCGCTTCGGCACCGGGCCGGAGGCGATGGGGGTGACCATGGGGCAGGTGCTCTCGCTGCCGATGGTGCTGGCCGGGCTCGCCTTCCTCGCCTGGTCGTGGCGGCGCGGGCGCCGGGCGGCATGAGCCTGCGGGAGATCCTGGCGCGGCGCATCGCGCGCGAGGGGCCGATGCCGCTCTCCGAATACATGGGCCTGTGCCTCGCGCATCCGCAGTTCGGCTATTACCCCACGCGGGACCCGCTGGGGGCGGCGGGAGATTTCACCACCGCGCCGGAGATCAGCCAGATCTTCGGCGAGATGCTCGGCCTCGCACTGGCCGAGGCCTGGATCGCGCGCGGCCGTCCGACGCCCTTCGTGCTGGCGGAGCTTGGCCCGGGGCGCGGCACGCTGATGGCCGACGTGCTGCGCGCCACCGCCCGGGTGCCCGGGTTCCACGCCGCGGCCCGGCCGTGGCTGGTGGAGACGAGCCCGGCCCTGCGCGCGGCGCAGGGGCACAGGCTTGCGGGCTTCGCGCCGCACTGGGCCGACACGGTGGCCGATCTGCCGGACCTGCCGCTGTTCCTGCTCGCCAACGAGTTCTTCGACGCGCTGCCCATCCGCCAGTTCCGCTCCGCCGGGCCTGCGGGCTGGGCGGAGAGCATGGTGGGGCTGGAAGGGGAGCGCCTCACCCTCGGCCTTGCCCCGCCGGTGGCCATGCCGCGCTTCGGCACCGCGCCGGAGGGGGTGGTGCGCGAGATCTGCCCGG
This sequence comes from Paroceanicella profunda, assembly GCF_005887635.2. Lineage (GTDB taxonomy): Bacteria > Pseudomonadota > Alphaproteobacteria > Rhodobacterales > Rhodobacteraceae > Paroceanicella > Paroceanicella profunda. Next base: position 2,136,993 of record NZ_CP040818.1, read on the forward strand.
CGGGCGAGGCCGTGGCCGCGGCGCTGGGCGCGCGGCTGGCGGCGCGCGGCGGGCTGGCGCTCGCCATCGATTACGGCGGCTGGGACGGGGAGGGCGACACGTTCCAGGCCCTGCGCGGCCACGCCGTGGCCGACCCGCTGGACAGCCCGGGGCAGGCCGACCTCACTGCCCATGTGGATTTCGCGGCGCTGGCCGCGGCGGCCACCGGCGCCGGTGCGCGGGTGGCGGGGTTCACCCCCCAGGGCGAATACCTGATGGCCCTCGGCGCCGGAGCCCGGGCCGAGGCACTGGCCGCGCGCGCCGACGCCGCCGGGCAGGAGGCGCTGCGGGCGCAGTTGACTCGGCTGGTCTCCCCGGAACAAATGGGGCGACTCTTCAAGGTTCTGGCGCTCACCGGTCCGCACGATCCGCCGCCACCCGGCTTCGAGGGGAGAGAATGACGCTGGAAATCCTGACTTCCGACCTGCTTTCGCCCGCGCGGCATGGGTTCTTCACCCGGCGCGGCGGGGCCTCCTCCGGCGTGTTCGCCGGGCTGAACTGCGGCCCCGGCTCCTCCGACCAGTCCAGCATGGTCACCATCAACCGCACCCGCGCGGCCGAGGCGATGGACCTGCCGCCGGCCAGCCTGTGCAGCCTCGCGCAGGTGCATTCCGACCGGGTGATCACCGTCACCGAACCCTTCGCCTCCCGGCCCGAGGCCGACGCGATGGTGACCGACCGCGCGGGCCTCGGGCTCGGCGTGCTGAGCGCGGATTGCGCCCCGGTGCTGTTCTCGGCCCCCGGCGTGGTGGGGGCGGCGCATTCGGGCTGGAAGGGTGCCATCGGCGGCGTGCTGGAGGCCACGGTCGCGGCGATGGAGCAGCTCGGCGCCGCGCGCCGCGAGATCCGCGCTGCCGTGGGCCCCTGCATCAGCCAGCGCGCCTATGAGGTGGGCCCGGAATTCCTGGACACCTTCCTGGCCGAGGACCCGGGACATGCCCGCTTCTTCGCCGGCGGCACGGGAGACAGGATGCAGTTCGACCTGCCGGGCTTCGTGCTCTCGCGGCTGCGCGCCATGGGGCTGGAAGCGGAATGGACCGGGCATTGCACCTATTCCGACCCCGGCCGCTTCTTCTCCTTCCGCCGCGCCACCCATGCGGGCGAGGCCGATTACGGCCGGCTCATCTCCATCATCCGCCTCTGACAGCCCCGGGGAGGGCCGCCTCATGCTGCATTTCGAACCGGCGGAATATGCCGCGCGCCAGGCCGCGCTGGACGCGGCCGTGGCCGCGGAGGGCCTGGACGCCCTGCTGATCTTCGCGCCGGAGAGCCAGTTCTGGCTCACCGGGCACGACACGTTCGGCTATTGCTTCTTCCAGTGCCTGGTGGCGCGGCCGGGGCAGGCACCGGTGCTGCTCACCCGCTCGGCGGACCTGCGGCAGGCGCAGCTCACCTCCACCATCGGAGACATCCGCATCTGGAAGGACGCGGCCGATGCCGACCCGGCGCGCGACCTCGCGGCGCTGCTGGCCGACCTGGGCCTGCCCGCCACGGCCCGGCTGGGTGTGGAGACCGACACCCACGGCCTCACCGCGCAGAACTGGCTGCGGCTGGCGGCGGCGCTGCCCCGGGCCCGGCTGGAACCGGCCTCCGGCCTCGTCTCCGCGCTGCGGCTGGTCAAGAGCCCGGCGGAGATCGCCTGCGTGCGCCGCGCCGCGGAGCTGGGCGACGCCGCCTACGAGGCCGCCCTGCCGCTGATCGGGCCGGGCGCCGACGAGGCCGCCATCCTCTCCGCCCTGCAGGGCGAGATCTTCGCACGGGGCGGGGATTATCCGGCCAACGAGGTCATCATCGGCTCCGGCGCGCAGGCGCTGCTGTGCCGCTATGCCTCCGGGCGCAGGCGGCTGGACGCGCAGGACCAGCTCACGCTGGAATGGGCCGGGGTCTGGCGGCATTACCACGCGGCGCTGATGCGCACCGTGGCGGTGGGCACGCCCCGCCCGCGCCACCTGGAGCTGCACGCCGCCGCCGAGGAGGCCCTGCTCGCCTGCGAGGCGGCCCTGCGGCCGGGCGCGGTGATGGGCGATGTCTTCGCCGCCCACGCCGGGGCGCTCGATGCGCGCGGCCTCTCCTCCCACCGGCTCAACGCCTGTGGCTACGCGCTGGGCGCGCGCTTCTCGCCGAGCTGGATGGAGCGGGAGATGTTCTACGAGAACGCCCCGGCGGCCATCGTGCCCGGCCAGGTGTTCTTTCTGCACATGATCCTGATGGACAGCGACAGCGGCACGGCGATGACGCTGGGCCGCACCTCGCTGGTCACCGAGGCCGGGGCGGAGCCGCTCTCCCGCCTGCCGCTCGCGCTCGACGTGAGGTAGGCCGGCCATCGCGCCACCCGCTCCGCAGGATCCGCGCTGGCTGGGCCCCGGAGGCCGGGGGAAACCCGGAGCGGGCCCGTCGTGCGCCGTGTCTGGCCTTCGGGCCGGGGCGCCGCGCGGAAAACGGCATTCCGGCGGGGAGGGCGCGAGCGGCGCCGGCCCGCGCGCCCGCCCGGGACGGCGCGATCGGCACGGGCCTGAACCTCGGTCCGGTCAGCGCGATCGGCGCCGACCTGCGCTTCGGTCCGGGATGGCACCATCGGCGCGAGCATGCCCTCCGGCCCGGACAGCGCCGGGCGTCCGACCTTCGGTCCGGGACGGGGCCAGGCGTCCGGCCCTCTGTCCGGGACAGCGCGATGCGCCCGGCGACCGGCCCGGGACCGTGCGATGCGCCCGGTCTTCGGCCCCGGGGCAGTGCGGGGCACCCGGCGACCGGTCTTCGGGCAAGGACGGCGCGCGGTGCCCGGCTCGCGAGACATGACAGCTCGGGCCGCCCTGTCCCCGGGCGTGCCGCCGGAGCGCCGCGGCACTTGGGGCGCGGGCGCATGCCGTCGGGCGGCAGGCGCCGGAGGAGGGCTCAGCTCTCGGAGCGGGCGCGTTCCTCGACCACCTCGAAGGGCACGCCCGGCTCGTCCTTCCCGCAGCGGATCACGAGGGAGGTCTTCACGCTGGCCACGTTCGGCGCGGAGGTGAGGTTCTCGGTGAGGAAGCGCTGGAAGCTGGAGAGGTCGGGCGCCACGCATTTGAGCATGAAGTCGATCTCGCCGTTGAGCATGTGGCACTCGCGCACCAGGGGCCAGGAGCGCACCCGCGCCTCGAAGGCGGAGAGATCCGCCTCCGCCTGGCTGATCAGGCTCACCAGGGCGAAGACCATCACCTCGAAGCCCAGCTCGCGGGAGTTCACTTCGGCGTGGTATCCGGTGATGAAGCCGGTTTCCTCCAGCGCGCGCACGCGGCGCAGGCAGGGCGGCGCCGAGATGCCCACGCGCCGGGAAAGCTCCACGTTCGTCATCCTGCCGTCGGCCTGCAGTTCAGCGAGGATCCGGCGGTCGATCGGGTCTAGTTTGATGCTGGGCATGTTCGGTCTAATATCGCATGTGACTGTGCCGCCTGGTGGCGGTTCGGACTCTTGTTATCCTGCCCGCGCCCCGGGGGCAATAAAGTTGCGAGATTGAGCAAGATTTGGATAGGGATTCCGTGAACATTCGCGTCGTGACCGATGGCCGCCCCGGAAATGCCACCCAGGCGATGGGCCTGGCCGAGGCGCTGGCCCGGCGCCTGCCCGCGCAGATAGACGAGCAGGTCGTGCGCCTCAAGCCCGTTTTCCGTGTCCTGCCGCAACGGGTGGCGGCCCTGTTCGGCCGGGGCGCCTTTGCCGCGGGCCCGGCCTTCGAGGGCACGCCGGACCTGGTGATCGGCGCGGGCCGGCGCGGCAACCTCGCCGCCGCTGCGCTGCGCCGGGGCGGGGCGCGCGCGGTGGCGATACTCGATCCGCAGATGGCCACGGCGGATTTCGACGCGGTGATCGTGCCGGGGCATGACCGGCTGCGCGGCCCGAACGTGCTCACCACGCTGGGGGCGCTGAACCGGCTGGGCGGCCGGGTGCTCACCCCGCCCGAGGCCCTGCCCGCGCTGCCCGCGCCGCGCCTCGCGCTGCTGATCGGCGGGCCCAGCCGCTCCGCCCGCTTCGACCGCGCCGCGCTGGCCCGGCTGCTGGAGGATCTCGCGGCATTCGAGGGCTGGTCCGTGCTCGCCACGCCCTCGCGGCGCACGCCGGCCTGGGTGGTGGCGGAGATCCGCGCCGCCCGCCCGGACGCCTGGATCTGGGACGGGGAGGGGGAGAACCCCTATCCCGGCATGCTTGGCGCCGCGCAGGCCATCATGGTCACCGAGGACAGCGTGAACATGACCTCGGAGGCCGCGGTCACCGGCAAGCCGGTGCATGTGTCCGGCCTCGGGCGCATCGATGCGAAATTCCTGCGCTTCCACGCCGCGCTGCGGGCGCGCGGCATCACCCGGCCCGCCGCGGAAGGGCCGGGGATGTGGAGCTATACGCCGCTGGCCGAGACCGAGCGCATGGCGGCCATGCTCTGCGAGCGGCTCGGGCTTGCCGCCGCCTTCCCCTCGGCGGCACCCTTGCCTATATAGACCGCTCCCCGGCCCGCCCGGCCGCGACGACAGGAGAGCGAGAGAATGTCCGAGACCCGCCATACCCGCGTGCTGATCATCGGTTCCGGCCCGGCCGGCTACACCGCCGCGGTCTACGCGTCGCGCGCCATGCTCGAGCCGATTCTGGTGCAGGGCATGCAGCCGGGCGGCCAGCTCACCATCACCACCGAGGTGGAGAACTGGCCCGGCGAGACCGAGATCCAGGGCCCCGACCTCATGGTGAAGATGGAAGCCCACGCGAAGGCGATGGGCACCGAGATCATCACCGACCACATCGCCTCCGTCGACCTCTCGCGGCGCCCGTTCACCGCGAAGGGCGAATCGGGCACCACCTACACCGCCGACGCGCTGATCCTCGCCACCGGCGCCCAGGCGCGCTGGCTCGGCCTGCCGTCCGAGGAGAAGTTCAAGGGCTTCGGCGTCTCCGCCTGCGCCACCTGCGACGGGTTCTTCTACCGCAACCGCGAGGTGCTGGTGATCGGCGGCGGCAACACCGCGGTGGAGGAGGCGCTGTTCCTCACCAACTTCGCCTCCAAGGTGACCCTGGTGCACCGCCGCGACAGCCTGCGCGCGGAGAAGATCCTGCAGGACCGGCTGGCGAAGAACCCCAAGATCGAGACCATCTGGCACCACACGCTGGAGGAGGTGATCGGCGCCGACGATCCGCTGGGCGTCACCGCCGCCATCCTGCGCGACGTGCGCACCGGCGAGACCCGGGAAGTGCCGGCGGACGGGGTGTTCGTCGCCATCGGCCACTCCCCGGCCTCCGAGCTCTTCGTCGACCAGCTGGAGACCCATGACGGCGGCTACGTCACCGTCCAGCCCGGCAGCACCCGCACCTCGGTGCCCGGTGTCTTCGCGGCCGGAGACCTCACCGACCACATCTACCGCCAGGCCGTCACCTCGGCCGGCATGGGCTGCATGGCCGCGCTCGACGCCGAGAAATTCCTCGCCGCCGAAGTGGCCTGAGGCCCCGCGCCGCCCTCCGACCCCGCGCCGGAGACGCGGCACGCGGCGACACGGCGGTCGGGGGCTCGATGCCCCCGTCCGACGTTTTTGCCTCTCGCGCCCCGACCGGCATCCCTTGCGCCCCGGCCAGTAGGCCTCGGGCCACGGCTGCCATTGCTCGCGTCCCGGCCGACATCCCTCGCGCCTTTGCCGGCACCTCTGGCGCCACAGCTGCCATTCCTCGCGTCCCGGCCGGGTACCCCTTGCGTCCCGGCTGCCATCCCTCCTGCCATGGCCGCCATCCCTCGCGACCGGGCGGCCGCCGTTCGCGCGATGACCTGACGTTTCCCGCTGCCTCTCGCCGCCCGCCGCCCGTTCGATCCGGGAGCCGGCGTCCGGCATGCCCGCGGGATGTCGGGCGCCGGCTCCCGCAAGGACGGGGGCGCTCCGCTCTTGGCGCAAGTTCAATGCGGCGCCGGGCACGCGCCGAGCGTCTCCCCTCAGGCTTCGGGGGGCGGGCCCACCCGGTCGGGATGTGCCGCGGCCACCGGCTCCAGCGCCTCGAGCCGCTCCATCACCGCGCCGATGCGCGGCAAGGCCGAGAGGTCGATGCCATAGCGGCGGGCGTTGAACACCTGCGGCACCAGGCAGATGTCGGCGAGGCTGAGGTGGTCGCCGTGGCAGAACTGCCCGTCGCCGGCGATCAGCGCCTCCACGTCCTTCAGCCCCGCCGGCAGGAAGGCCTCCATCCAGTCCTGCACGCTCATCGCCCCGCCGGAGCGCTGGGTCACCAGCCGCGAGACGCGCAGGTTGCATACGGGGTGGATTTCCATCGCGATGGCATAGGCCGTGGCGCGCACCTGCGCCCGCGCCGCCGGATCCTGCGGCAGGAAGCCGGTGCCGCGCGTCTCGTCGAGATACTCGATGATCGCGAGCGACTGGGTGAGGGTGCGCCCGTCGATCTCCAGCGCAGGAACCAGCCCCTGCGGGTTGCGCGCCAGATGCTCGGGCGCGCGGTGCGCCCCGGTGAGCAGGTTCACCGGCACGCTCTCATAGGCGATCCCGGCAAGGTTCAGCGCGATGCGCACGCGGTAGGCGGCGGACGAGCGCCAGTAATCGTAGAGCACGGTCATGAACGGTCCCTCGGTTCGTTTCTGTTGCAACGATAGGCGGCCGCGCCCAGGATGTGAAGCCGCCGCCCGGGGGCGGGGGCAACCCGCCGGCCCCGGGCGGATCTCGGGCAGGATGTGCCCGGAGCAGAAGGACAGGCAGATGACGACACGCCCCGAGGATGCGGCCGAAAACATGACCGAAACCGTCACCCGGGAGGCCGGCGCCTCCGACACCCTGGTGGGCGGGCTGCTCGAAACCTGCCTCTACGCCGCGGATCTGGAGGCGGCGGAGGCCTTCTACGGCGGGGTGCTCGGCCTGTCGCGAGTGGCGCGCGTGGCGGGGCGGCACGTGTTCTTCCGCGCCGGGCCCTCGATGTTCTTCGTCTTCAACCCCGCCGCCACGCGGGAGCCGACCCCCGGCGCAACCCTTCCCGTGCCGACGCACGGCGCCACCGGCCCGGGCCATGTCTGCTTCCGCTGTACCGCGCTCGACGCCATGCGCGCCCGGCTGGAGGCCTGCGGCCACCCGGCGGAGGCGGATTTCCGCTGGCCCAACGGCGCGCGCTCGCTCTATGTGCGCGACCCGGCCGGAAACTCGGTGGAATTCGCCGAACCGGCGCTCTGGGGCTGCTGACCTGCGGATTTCCGCACCGGATTTCCGGGGCTTGCCGGCATTTGGGGGATGGACGCGCGCGCGCGAGGCGTTACCTTCGCAGGCGAATCTGTGAAAGGAAGCGCCCGCCATGACCAAGTTCGGTGTCAGCCAGCCCGTCACCCGTGTCGAGGATACCCGGTTCCTCACCGGGAAGGGGAGATATGTGGACGATATCGCCCCCGCGAACGCCGCGCATCTGTGGGTGTTCCGCTCGCCGGTCGGGCACGCCACCATCACCGCGCTCGATGTCTCCGAGGCGGCCGCGGCGGACGGCGTGATCGCGGTGATGACCGCCGCCGATCTCGAGGGCAAATGCGACAACGCGCTGGACTTCTCCACGGTCAAGAACCGCGACGGCAGCTCCGGCGCCACCCCGGTCTACCCGCTGCTGGCCACCGACCGGGTGCGCTTCGTCGGCCAACCGGTCGCCGTGGTCATCGCCGAGACCCTGGAGGCCGCGCGTGACGCGGGCGAACTCATCTCCTTCGACTACGAGGAGCTTCCCGCTCATGTGGACACCGCCGTGGGCGGCTACCCGCTGCATGAGGACAGCCCGGACAACCTGTGCTTCGACTGGGGCTACGGCGACGAGGCGGAGATCGACGGCATCTTCGCCTCCGCCCCCCACACCACGAAGCTCGACCTGATCGACAACCGCGTCATCGCCAACCCGGTGGAAACCCGCGGCGCCTACGCGGAGTGGGACGGCAAGCGCCTGCACCTCGCCCTCAACGGCCAGGGCGTGTGGGACACGAAGGCCGAGCTCGCCTCCAAGCTGCACATGGAGCCGGAAAACATCCGCGTGACCAACCCTGACGTGGGCGGCGGCTTCGGCATGAAGAGCTACAACTACCCCGAGCATTTCCTGCTCGCCACCGCGGCGCGCGAGCTGGGCCGCCCGGTGCGCTGGCTGGCCGAGCGCGGCGAGGGCATGATGAGCGACGTGGGCGGGCGCGACCATGTCACTACCGCCGAGGCCGCCTTCGACGCCGATTACAAGCTCATCGCCCTGCGCATCAACTGCGTGGCGAACATGGGCGCCTATTGCTCGGCCTTCGCGCAGTACATCCCCTCGGAACTGGCGCTGAAGGTGATGCCGGGCGTCTATGACGTGCAGAAGGCCTTCTTCGGCGTGAAGGGCGTGTTCACCAATACCACCCCGATCGACGCCTATCGCGGCGCCGGCCGGCCGGAGGCGATCTACGTGATCGAGCGGCTGATGGACTGGTCGGCCCGCGAACTGGGGCAGGACCCGGTGGCCTTCCGCCGCAAGAGCTTCATCCCGAAGGAGGCCTTCCCCTACCGCTCGGTCTCCGGCGAACTTTACGACGTGGGCGATTTCAACCGCGTGCTCGACCGTGCGGTGACGGAGGCCGACATCGCCGGCTTCCCCGCCCGGCGGGCGGAGGCCGCGGCGCGCGGCCAGCTGCGCGGGCTCGGCCTGTGCTTCTACATCGAATCGATCCTCGGCGCGCAGAACGAGTCCACCAAGATCGCCTTCGCGGAAGACGGCATGGTGGACCTCTTCGTCGGCACCCAGTCCAACGGGCAGGGGCATGAGACGGTCTTCGCCCAGATCCTGCACCAGCGCTCGGGCATCCCCTTCGAGAAGATCCGCTTCGTGCAGGGCGACAGCGACCTGATCGCCCATGGCGGCGGCACCGGCGGCTCGCGCTCGGTGACCATGCAGGGCAACTCGATCAACGCCACCACCGACGTGATGGTGAACCGCTTCATGCCGCTGGCGGAGGAGGAGCTCGAGGTCTCCGCCGCCGACATCCATTTCGAGGACGGCCAGTTCCGCGTGCGCGGCACCGACCGGACGACGGACATGATGGCGCTCTCCGTCCGGGCCCGGAAGGCCGGCAAGCTGGACCTGCTGGTCACCGACCACGAGAACACCGTGCCCGGCCGCTCCTACCCCAACGGCGCGCATTTCGTGGAGGTGGAGGTCGACCCGGAAACCGGCGTCACCCGGGTGGTGAAATACACCGTGGTCGACGATTTCGGCGTGCTGATGAACCCGATGCTGGTGCGCGGCCAGGTGCATGGCGGCGTGGCGCAGGGCATCGGCCAGGCGATCACCGAGCAGGTGGTCTACGATTCCGACGGCCAGCTGCTCTCCGCCAGCTTCATGGATTACGCGATGCCGCGGGCGGACGACATCCCGATGATCCCCTTCCACACCGAGCTGGTGCCCTCCACGGCCAATGACATCGGCATGAAGGGCTGTGGCGAGGCCGGGACGGTCGGCGCGCTGGCCGCCGTCACCAATGCGGCACTCGATGCGGTCTACCCCGTGGGTGTGCGGCGGGTGGACATGCCGATGACCCCGGTGCGGATGTGGAACTGGCTGCAGGCGGCATCCGCCTCCGTCGCCGCCGAGTAAGCCGCCGCGAAGCGTCCGTCAGGCCCGCCGCACGGCCCCGTGCGGCGGGCCGTCCTGTCTTCGCCGCAGGGCCTCCGGCGGCCTCCCTCACCTGCGGCGCGACGCCCCGGCGACACGCAGTTCCCCCGCATGCGCCTGCCTGTTCCCTGTTCCCTGTTCCCTGTTCCCTGTTCCCTGATCCCTGATCCCTGATCCCTGATCCCTGATCCCTGATTCCCTGTTCCCTGTGCCCCGGCGCTGTGTGTCCCGCATTCGCTGAGCACGATCCCGCCGCGGCGGCGGCCAGCGCCGGAGGTGTCGATCATCGGGAGGACGGGCAGGCGGACCGGTCCGCGCGGTCCGTCGGGCGCGCGGTCCGGAGGGGCGGTGCGTGGGCGCGGCGTGGGAAGCCGGTGCGCTGTCCGCCGGGGGGAAGGCGCCGGGTCAGCATCCGGCCGCGCGCAGCAGGTCGAACTGGGCTGGCGGCGTGAAGCGGTCCAGGGCGAGGGCGGGGAGGCGGCCGCTGCGCAGCTCGTAGATGTCTCCCTCCCGCACGGCGACGACCTGCGCGGCCACGCGGCGCACCGGCAGGCATTCCCAGCCCTGTTCCGGCAAGTCGGCCCGCGCGCGGGCGCCATAGCGGCGGCAGAGCTTCGATTCCGCGCCGTGAAAGGCCGGCGAGGCCTTCGACAGCACTTCCGTCACCGATGTATCCGGCACGCGCCGGGGCGGCGGCGGCGGCTGCCCCGGCTTGCGGCGCAGCGGGTCCTCCACCCGCCAGACCCCCGGTACCGGCGCGCCGGCATGCGGTGCCCAGAGGGCGGACGTGCCGTCCCGGGCGAAATACTCCACCGCGAAGCCGGTGGCGGGGGCGAAGGTGAGATAGGTCCGGTCCGGCAGCGGATACCTCTCCACGGCCGGCTGCAGTACCATGTCGCTCGGATAGGGGCCGGTGCAGGCTGCGAGGATGAACCCCATCAGCAGGATGAAACGCCAGCCCGCCCAGCGCAGCGCCCGCCGGAGCGGCCCGGCGCGCCGGGCCCTGCGGCTCAGCCTCAGTGGCACGGGCGGGGGCCCCCCGCCCGGTGCCCGAGAGATGTGTCAACCCGCATGCACGCCTCCGCCCCGGTTTCACGGTTCCCGGGGCGGCAGCGCGCCGGCCCCGGTGCGCACAGAGTGGGGGCAGGGGGCTGAATAAAACGTGAAGGCGCGCGGGCATCCGCCGGGAAAGGGCTATATGGTCGTGCGGGCGCAGGATGCGGCGCGACACCGCAGGACGGGGACACCGGAGGAGAGGCCATGCAGCGCAGGATCGGAGATCGCCACCGCCACGCCGTCGGCGCCGGGCTGGCCGCGCTCTGCGTGCTGGCCGGCGGTGCGGGGCAGGTGGCCGGCTGGCAGGGGCTGGCCTGGAATGCGGATCTGCCGGAGCTGCGCGTCGCCCTGGGCGATGACGTGGCGCTGGTGCAGCCGGCGCGGGTCTACGGCGCGGGGCTGGAGGCGCCGCTGCGGCTGGAGACGGCCATGCTTGCCGGCCACGCCTTCCGCGCCTGGCTGCAACTCGACGAGAACGGTCTGCGACAGATCCTGTTCGACCCCCCGGGCCAGGAGGTCGGCTTCGACGACCTCGTCGCCCGGCTGGCGCAGGACTGGGGGCCGGCCGCGCGCTACTGCACGCGCCGCGCCGCCGGGCGGGTGGAGGCCGTGGAAGCCGTGTGGCGCCGGCCCGAGGGCACGCTGCATGCCGTGCTGCTGGACCCCGCGGCGCAGATGGCCCAGCGGCAGGAGGACGAGGGCCGCTTCTCCGCCCCGGCCACCGGCCCGCGCCCCAGCCTGCGCCTGCCCAGTGAGCCGCGCGACGCCTTCCCGCCCACCCCGGGCAGCGAGCGCCAGCGCATTCCGCCGCGCACCGACACCATTCCGCCGCCGCGCTTCTCCGCCCCGCCCGCCGTTCCGCCGACGCGCGATCCGGACAGGCCCTCGCCGCGCATCGGGCCGGACTACGGGCCGAACAGCCGGCTGCTCCTGCGCTGGCACGACCCGGAGGCGACCCGACTGGCTTCCGTCACCTGCGACCGCTGAGAGGCGGCTGGTGTCCGGGAGGGCGCGCGGGTAGGCTCGCGCCCGGCCGGGAATGACGGGGAGTGGCATGGCGAAGGCGCTGATGATCCAGGGGGCGGGGTCGAACGTGGGCAAGTCGATGCTGGTGGCCGGCCTGTGCCGGGCCGCCCTGCGCCGTGGCCTCACCGTGCGCCCGTTCAAGCCGCAGAACATGTCCAACAACGCGGCCGTCACCGCCGATGGCGGCGAGATCGGCCGGGCCCAGGCGCTGCAGGCGCTGGCCTGCGGCTGTGCGCCGCTCACCGACATGAACCCCGTGCTGCTGAAGCCGGAGACCGACCTGGGCGCCCAGGTGGTGGTGCAGGGCCGGCGCGTCGCCACCCTGCGCGCGCGCGACTATGCCGCGATGAAACCGCGCCTGCTGGCCGCGGTGCTGGAGAGTTTCACGCGGCTGAAGGCCGGGGCGGACCTGGTGATCGTGGAGGGCGCGGGCAGCCCGGCCGAGATCAACCTGCGCGCCGGCGACATCGCCAACATGGGCTTTGCCGAGGCGAGCGGCACCCCGGTGGTGCTGGTGGGCGACATCGACCGCGGGGGCGTGATCGCCCAGATCGTCGGCACGCGCGTGGTTCTGGCGGAGGCGGACGCGGCCCGGATATCCGGTGTGATGGTGAACAAGTTCCGCGGCGACCCGAGCCTGTTCGACGAGGGCATGGCCGAGATCGTGCGGCGCACCGGCTGGCCCTCCTTCGGGCTGGTTCCGTGGTTCGCGCAGGCGCATCGCCTGCCGGCGGAGGACGCGCTGGACATCGGCTCCACCCGGGGCGGGCCGCTGAAGATCGCCGTGCCGCTGCTGTCGCGCATCGCGAATTTCGACGATCTCGACCCGCTGAAGCTGGAACCCTCGGTGAGCGTGGAGATGGTGCCGCCGGGCCGGGCGCTGCCGGGCGACGCGACGGCGATCATCCTGCCCGGCTCCAAGAGCACGGCCGGCGATCTCGCCTTCCTGCGCGCGCAGGGCTGGGACGTGGACATCGCCGCGCACCTGCGCCGGGGCGGGCATGTGCTGGGCATCTGCGGCGGCTACCAGATGCTGGGCCGGGTGATCCGCGACCCCGGGGGAATCGAGGGGCCGCCGGGCGACATGCCGGGGCTGGGCCTGCTGGACGTGGAGACGGTGATGCACCCGAAGAAGCGGCTGGCGCAGGTTCGCGGCCGGCACCTGGCCAGCGGCGCCGCGCTCACCGGCTACGAGATCCATATCGGCGACACGCAGGGGCCGGACCTGTCGCGTCCCTGGCTGGAGATCGGGGGCCGCGCGGAGGGGGCGATGTCTGCCGACGGGCGCGTCTCCGGCGCCTACCTGCACGGCATCTTCGCCTCCGACGCCTTCCGCGCCGCCTGGATTGCCGGCCTGGGCGGGCAGGCCGGAACGCTGGCGTATTCCGCCGAGATCGACGCGACCCTGGACCGGCTGGCCGCCCATCTGGAAACCCATTGCGACGTGGCGGGCCTGCTGGCGCTCGCCCGCTGAGGGCCCGGACGGGGCGCGCGCCCGGGCGACGGGCGCTCAGGCGGCGTTGGTGCCGAAATATCCCGGGGCGGCCATGAACTTCGCCAGGCGGGCGGCCTCGGCCCAGTCACGCTCCTCGGCGCGGGTGCCGATCATCACCACGGCGTCGCCCGGCAGGTTCAGCGGGTCGAGCAGGGCGCGGATCGCGGCGCGGCCGGCGGCGGGGTGGGAGGCGTCCTCGGGCTCCGGGCCGGTGCCGGCGAAGCGCAGCTTCAGCTCGTCCTCCAGCAGGCCGGAGAGGCGGGCCGGATCCGTGTCGCGGTCGGTCATCAGCAGGCGCTCGCAGCGCTCCAGCGCGCCCAGCTTGCGGGTGACGGGCAGGGGCAGGGAGACGGTGCGCTGCAGCCGCAGCCCGATGGCCTCGCAGGTGAAGAGAAAGCCCACGATGTCCCGCCCGGTGCCCAGCAGGATCGAGGCATAGGCCGGGTAATCCAGCCCCAGTTCCCGCGCCCGGCGCACCCGGCGGCGCACCACCTCGAGCGGGATGGTGCCGACGAGCGATTTGCGCGCCGCCCCCCAGCAATGCCGCCGCCAGCTCGTGGCGGGGTCCAGCGGCGGGCCCTGGTTATGGCCGATGGCCGGCGGCGTTTCCCCGGCAAGCCTGCTGTAGGGCGATCTCATGCGTGCAGTCCTTCTCCGCGTCGACAGCACCGATGCTCGCCGAGCCGGAGGCGCTTGTCCAGCCCGCAGGGGCCGTATCCCGCACCCCGGCCAGCCGAGGCCCGCCCGGCCTCATGCGGCCTCATGCGGTACGGCCCCAACGGTCCAGCCTCTCGTCCCGTCAAACCTCGTCCCGCCTGGCCGCGCCCCGCCTGGCCCCGCCTGGCCGCAACCCGCCTGGCCACAACCCGCCCGTAAGCAACCTGCACAGGAGCAACCCGCCCGGCCGCAACCTTTGCGGCTGCATACCGCCCGGGCGGAAAGCCCGTCCGGCTGCATCCCGTCTGGCCGCGTCCTGTCCGGCGGAAGCCCGGCTGGCCGCAGCCCGTCAGGCCGCAACCCGTCGCGCCTCAGCCCGCCAGCGCCAGCAGCCCGAGCGCGAGCAGCACGATGCCCCAGGCCCGCCAGGTGAGGGCGACGGCACGGGCGATGTCGCGCGGGCCGGGGGTGCGGCTGCCGCCCGAGTTCATCCAGGGCGCCGCCACGGCGCGGCCCTCGTAGCTGCGCGGGCCGGCCAGCGCCACGCCGAGCGCTCCGGCCATCGCCGCCTCCGGCCAGCCGGCATTGGGCGAGGCGTGCTGGCGCGCCTCCGCGCGCATCCCCCTCCAGGCCGCCGTGCTGCGGGCCGCGAGGCAGATCAGCCCGCCGGTGAGCCGCGCGGGCGCCCAGTTCATCGCGTCGTCGAGCCGGGCGGCGGCCCAGCCGAACTCCCGATAGCGCGGGCTCATATGGCCGATCATCGAATCGGCGGTGTTCACCAGCTTGTAGAGCGCCAGCCCCGGCAGGCCGAGGAGAAGGAACCAGACGGCCGGGGCGATCACCCCGTCGGAGAAATTCTCCGCCGCGCTCTCGATGGCCGCGCGCGCCACGCCCGGCCCGTCCAGCGCCGTCACGTCACGCCCGACGATGCGCGACACCGCCAGCCGTCCCTCGGGCAGGCTGCGCGCCAGCGCCCCGGCCACGGCGGAGACATGGTCGGCCAGGCTGCGCTGGGCCAGCAGCGTGGCGGCGGCCACGGCCTCCAGCAGCCCCGCATCCGGCAGCGCGGCGATCAGCCCGCCCAGGAGCGCCGCGGCGGCACCGAGACCGAGGACCACCGCCACCCCGCGCGCCCGGCGTGCCGGGCCGTGGTTCAGCGCGGTCTCGGCGCGGGCCAGCGCGCGGCCCATCGCCACCACCGGGTGCGGCACGCGTGACCACAGCCACTCCGGTTCGCCGAACAGCGCGTCCAGCGCCAGCGCCACCAGCAGCATTTCGGCATGTGACATCGCGCCCCGCCCCCTCAGCGCGCGGCGAGCGCGGCGCGAAGCCGCTCCCACTCCGCCTCCGTGCCCGGCAGGCCGAAGCGCAGCAGCGTGTCGGACCAGGGAAAGCGCCGCACCAGCACCCGCGCGCGGGCCAGCGCCCGGACGCAGGCGGCCGCATCGGGGCAGGCGGCGAGGCGGAAGAGCGGCGTGCCGCCCGTCACGCGCAGCCCGGCCGAGCCGAGCAGCGTGTCGAGCCGGGCGGCATCCTGCGCCAGCCGCTGCCGGGTGGCCGCCGCCCAGGCCCGGTCGGAGAGCGCGGCGGTGCCGATCTCCAGCGCCGGGCCGGAGACGGCCCAGGGGCCGAGCGCGGCGCCGAGCGGGGCCAGCGCCGCCGCCGGGCCGATGGCGAAGCCGAGGCGCAGCCCGGCGAGGCCCCAGAACTTGCCGAAGCTCTTCAGGGTGATCTGCCGGCCATGCGGCAGCGCGCAGCCGGCCTGCGCATCCGCGAAGCTCTCGTCGACGATGAGCGGGCCGGGCCCGGCGGCGCTTGCCTGCCAGAGGCGGCCGTCGGGATTGTTGGGGTGGACCAGCACGGTGGTGTCCCCCGGGCCGGGCCGCGCGGCGAGCGGGCCGTCCTCCACCTGCCAGCCCGCGGCGCGGAAGGCGGCGGCGTGCTCGTTGTAGGTGGGGCCGGGAACATGCGCGCGGCCGGGCGCGCGGAGCCGGGGCAGCGCCGCGATCAGCGCGGAGGCACCGGCGGCCGGCAGCACCGCGTGGCTGTCCGGCACGGCCCAGAAGGCCCGGGCGGCCGCCTCCAGCGCCGCGAAGGCGCCGCGATCGGGCAGCCGGGTCCAGGCCGTGTCGGGAAGCGGCGGCAGCGGGAAGGGGCGGGGGTTGATCCCGGTCGAGAGGTCGAGCCACTCCTCCGGCCGCCCGCCCCAGAGCGCGGCGGCAGCGTCGCGCCCGCCGCCATGGTCGCGCTCCGGGGAGGAGGAGGGGTGGCCGGTCATGGCGCCGGCAGCGGCGGAATGCGCGCGACGAAATGCCCCTTCACCCCCTGGGGCCAGGCGCGGAACGGCACCTGGCCGCTCTCGCTCAGCGCGTGCTGGCGGGCGAAATCCACGATCGCCTCGGCGGCCTCCGCCTCGGGCAGGAAGCGTCCGAGCACGTAGGTGAGCTTGCCGGGCGCAGAGAGGGCGACGTTGCAGTGCCGCTCGCAGCCCATCAGGCAGGAATGGCGGCGCACGGCGACGGTTTCGCCGTCCGCGCCGCGCTCGATCATGGCAGCGAGCAGGGCCCCGCCGGTCTCGCCATCCGGCGAGAGCTTCTCCGCCTCGGAGAAGCGGCAGGTGTCGCAAATGGTGATCACGGTCTGCATGTGGCCGGGCTCCCTCGTCTGGCGTCCGGCGCAGGTCTAGCGGCAGGCCGCGCGGCTGGCAATCCTGCGGGCCGCGACCGGGGCTGCGGAGTGGCGGGAAGGGGATATGTCCGGGCCGCCCGGCGCGCTCCGGCCACGCCGCAGCCGGGGGAAGGGGGCGGAGCCCGAGCAGTTTCATGCGCCTGTCCCTCCGGGCCCGGTCCATGTGCGCGCCGTCCCGGGACGATTGCCGGTGGCGCAGGGACCGTGTCCGGGTGCTGGCCGGCCCGGGAAAACCGGGCAGATCCGCCCCGGGCGGGGCCTGTTGCCCCGGGGGCTGCGGGCTTCCGGACGGGCGGGGGCCTGGTGCCCCGGGGGATGCGGGCTTCCGGACGGGCGGAGACATGGGGGGCGAGCGCGGGCCACCCCGTGGGAGAGGCTGCGGTGGGGCCATCCGCGCCGGCTGGTTACAGTGACCGTGCCCATGCCCTTGGCCGTAGCCATAGCCATTGCCGTAACCGCAGCCGTAGCCGTAGCCGTAGCCGTAGCCGTAGCCGTAGACATGGACTTAGACATGATCCTGCCCCGCGCCCCGCGCCCTTGCACTGCGCGGCGTCTGCGGTGCGCGCGGAAAGCGCGCGGGCCGCGGGCAAATTCGCGTGAGGCGCGATCATGAGGGCTTGCCCGCCGCTGCTGCGCGCTACATCCTCCCGAAAGAGTGAACGACGGAGCCGGGCCGATGGTCCGTAGGTATCCGCGAGATCTTGAACCCCGAAAGATTCAGTGAAGAGGCGTCATGTCCATCAGCACTGCGACCCTTGCGACCCTGCGATACGGTTACGGTTTCCGACCCGGGGAGACCCCGCCCTCCGGCGCCGCCGACCTGCTGGCCCAGCTTGACGCACCCGACCCGATGATCGCGCGGGATCTCCCCGCGATCGCGGACTTCTACGAGAAGCTCAAGACCCGTCAGCGCGCGGTGAAGGCGAACGTGAAGGACGGCGACGGCGCCGTCTCGGACGATCTCAAGGCCGCGAACGAGGCCCTGCGCACGCTGCGCGACCCGCTGCAGGCCCGGCGCATCCTGTCGCCCGCGCTGTCGCCGCAGGGCTTTCGCGAGCGACTGGTGGCGTTCTGGGCCGATCACTTCACCGTGATCTCGCAGGGGCTCACCCTCAGCACGCTGGGGCCGCTGATGGTCGAGACCTCCATCCGCCCCCATGTGGCGGGCAAGTTCGACGAGATGCTCATCGCCTGCACGCTGGACCCGGCGATGCTGATCTACCTCGACCAGAACGTCTCCTTCGGTCCGGGCTCGCCGGCGGGGGAGCGCAACAAGCGCGGCCTGAACGAGAACCTCGCCCGCGAAGTGCTGGAGCTGCACACGCTCGGCGTGGGCGGCAGCTACACCCAGGCCGACGTGATCCAGTTCGCCGAGCTGCTCACCGGCTACACCGTGATGCCGATGGAGGGGATGGTCTTCGCCGCGAACCGCGCGGAGCCGGGGGCGGAGACCGTGCTCGGCGCCTCCTACGGCGGCAAGAAGCCGAACCCGGACGACGCGAAGAATTTCCTGCGCGACCTCGCCCGCAAGCCCGACACCGCGCGCCACATCGCCCGCAAGCTGGTGGTGCATTTCGTCTCCGACACGCCGCGGGACGACCATGTCGCCCAGGTGGCCGAGGCCTGGGGCGACGGCGGAGACCTGAAGGCGGTCTACGCCGCCCTGCTGGACCATGAGGCCGCCTGGGCCCCGCAACTGGTGAAGGCCCGCCAGCCGCTGGACTATTCCGTCGCCTGCCTGCGCGCCTTCGACGCGGTCTCCTTCGAGAAGCGCCGCCCCAAGCTTGCCCAGCAGACCAAGCGCTTCCTGCGCCTGATGGGCCAGCCGCTGATGGAGCCGGGCGGGCCGAACGGCTGGCCGGAGGAGGTGGACGCCTGGCTCACCCCGCAGGGGCTGGCGGGGCGCATCCGCTACGCGAAGTTCCTCTCCCAGCACTATGGCCGGAAGACCGACCCGCGCACCTTCCTGCAGGACACCCTGCAGGACGCGGCCGATGACAAGCTCACCTTCGCGGTCTCGGCCGCGGAGCAGAAGTGGGAGGGCATCTCGCTGACCCTCCTCTCCCCCGTGTTCAACCGCCGCTGAGGACGCCATGACCCGATCCTTCGATCCCAGCCGCCGCCGGTTCCTGGGAACCGGCCTCGCCCTTGGCTGTTCCGCCGCGGCGAGCCCGCTGTTCACCCCGGTCACCTTCGCCGCGGTGCCGGGCGACAACCGCCTCGTCGTCATCCTGCTGCGCGGGGCGATGGATTCGCTCGACGTGGTCCAGCCCTATGGCGACAAGGCCCTCGCGGGCATGCGCCCCACCCTGCTTACCGGCGAGAAGGGCGGCGCCTCCGATCTCGACGGCTTCTACTCCCTCCATCCGGCGCTGAACCCGCTCATGCCGCTGTGGAAGGCGGGCGAACTGGGCTTCGTGCACGCCGTCTCCACCCCCTACCGCGACCGCCGCTCCCATTTCGACGGCCAGGACCTGCTGGAGAACGGCAGCGCCAGCCCGGACGGCACCCTCACCCCCGGCCGTGACGGCTGGCTGAACCGCGCGCTGGGCATGATCCCGGGCGCGGACGTGCGCACCGCCTTCGCGGTGGGGCAGGAGGACATGCTGCTGCTGGAGGGGAAGGCGCCGGTCTCCGAGTGGTCGCCGGACGCGCAGCTGGACATGTCGCCCCAGGCGCATGACCTGCTGGACATGATCTACGCGAAGGACCCGGTGCTAAAGGCCGCGAGCGACGCCGCCTTCGCCCTCGCCAACGAGGAGAGCGGCGCGATGGAGGGCGAGAACCGGCTCGGCCCGGTGCCGTTGGCCCGCTACACCGCCGAGCAGCTCTCCCGCGAGAGCCGCATCGCGGCCTTCTCGCTCGGCGGCTGGGACACGCACCGCGCCCAGGGCCAGACCCTGCCGCGCGCGCTCCAGCAGCTCGCGGATGCCATCGTGACGCTGAAATCCGGCCTCGGCCCGGTGTGGGAGCGCACCACGGTGGTCTGCGTGACGGAGTTCGGCCGCACGGCGCGCGAGAACGGCTCGCGCGGCACCGACCACGGCACCGGCGGTGCGATGATCCTCGCCGGCGGGGCGGTGAAGGGCGGCAAGGTCTACGGCACCTGGCCGGGCCTCTCCGAAGGCAACCTCTTCGAGGACCGCGACCTGCAGCCCACCGACGACATGCGCCGCTGGCTGGGCTGGACCCTGCGCGACATGTTCGACATCGCCCCGTCCGACATCGAAAGCCGCGTCTTCCCCAAGCTTGACATGGGCAAGAACCCCGGCTTCCTCGCCTGAAATCGCCCCCGCCGCCACCCCGGCGGCGGGGGCCGATCAGCCCTGCCTCGCCCCGGCAGGAGGGCCGTCCGAAGCGCCCTGTCGCCACGCCGCAAGCGGGGCTCGCCGGAAGCGCCCGGCCGCCACCCCGGCGGGCTCCCCCCGAAGAGCCCGGCCATTGCTCCGACGGAGGGGCCTTCCCAAGTGCCCTGTCGCCGTGCCGCAGGCGGGTGTCTCCGGAGGAGCCCGGCCGCCATCCCGGCGGCGGCCACCCCGAATGGCCCGTCCACCCCCCGGCGGGGAACCCGCCGAAGGGCACGGCCGCTACCCTGCCAGCGGGGCCTCCCAAGAGGTTCTGCCGCCATGCCGCAGGTGGTCCTCTCCCGAAGGCCCGTCCATCTCCACTGGGGCCCCTTGAAACGCGCTGCCACCATGAAGGCGGCGGAGTGACCGGCGGGCCTCTGCCGGCCCTCTGACGGCGGCGCCCCCCGACACCTCTCCACGCCGTCGGGCGGACGCTTCCCCGCCTCTTGGCGGCACGCCGGAGGCCGGCCCCTTCGGACGGGGGTACGGGCCGGGCGCCCCTGAAGGCGGCAGGGTGACCGGCGGGCCTTTGCCGGCCCTCTGACGGCGGCACCCCTCGACACCTCTCCATGCCTTCGGGTGGACGCGTCCCCGCCTCTTGGCGGCATGCCGGAAGCCGGACCCTTCGGGCGTGCGGGCCGGGCGCCGCAGCTCCTGCCCTCGGGGTGCATGCGTGCGGGCATGAGCACCGCCGCCCTCTGCGCCCGTGCGATGCCTCCGCCGGCCCGGCCACGCGCCGGAAGCGGGGCGTGCGGCGTCGGGGGTGTGGGCCCTCCGGTCCCCATCGCCGTCCTGCACCGCAATGGGGCGCGAAATTGCGGACGCGGGCTGCCGGCGCTTGACCTCCGGCGCGGCATCGGCTCCAGTCATGCGCATGAACGATGAACGTCCGATCGGCCCTCCGGTTCTGAACTGGACCCCGCCGCCCCGCCCTGATCACCGGCCCTTCGACGGGCGATATGCGCGGCTCGAGCCGCTGAACCCGGCCCTGCACGCGGCTGAGCTCCACGCCGCCTTCGCCGAGGATGCCGGCGGCATGTGGGACTACATGCCCGTTGGGCCCTTTGCGGACGCCGATGCGTTTCGCGCCTGGGCCGACACCGCCGCCGCCGGCACGGACCCGCTGTTCTGGGCGATCCGCGACCATGAGAGCGAGAGCTGGGCCGGGGTGTTCTCCCTGCTGCGCATCGCGCCGGAGGCGGGCAGCATCGAGATCGGCTATATCGCCTTCGCGCCGCGCATGCAGCGCAGCCGGGCGGCCACCGAGGCGGTGTGGATGCTGATGTCCTGGGCCTTCCTGGCCGGCTACCGCCGCTTCGAGTGGAAGTGCAACGCGCTCAACGCCGCCTCCCGGCGCGCGGCCCAGCGCTACGGCATGAGCTACGAGGGCGTGTTCCGCCAGGCGGCGGTGGTCAAGGGCCATAACCGCGACACCGCCTGGTATGCCTGCATCGACCTGGAGTTCCCGCTCTTGCAGACCGCCTTCGAGGGTTGGCTGGCGGAGGAGAACTTCGATGCCGAGGGCCGGCAGATCCGCAGCCTCAGCGCGCTCACCGCACCCATCCTCGTGGCCCGCGGCTGATCCTCCCGGGGGGCGGAGGCGCCGCTTCCGCTGCCCCCGGTCCGTGCCGCGCCAGCCGTCCCGCCAGCGCCCGAAGCCGCCCGGGGGGATCAGCCGCGGGCGCACCGGCATGGTTCTGCCCCGCCGGGCGCCCGCCCCGCTCATCGGCCCTGACGGACACCGCGTGCGGGGAGGGTCCTGCCCGGCTGCATGACGCCGTCGCCCGCGCAGGCGGCCTGTCGCCGGGCTTGCCACCCGCGCCGCACGCGCGACCGGGAGGGGCGGAGCCCCGCTTCTCCGGCGCCGGGGCCGCAGGATAGCGGACCGGGTGGCGCGGCGTGCGGCGGGCGCCACCGGGGCCGCGCGGGAGCGGCCCGGATGGCGCGACGGGCGCTGACGCAGTGCGATGGCGCCACGGCCCGGGCAGCAGCGCCGGCGCACAAGTGGCACAGGGGCGGGCGCCCCCGGGAGGCCCAGCAGCCGGGGGCGTGCCGGTGACAGGTCATCGGCGGGTGCGGGCCGTGGCATGGCTTGACTTGGCGGCCCGGTACGAACACATCCAAGGCGCGCAACTGACCGGAGGTCCCATGCCCGCACCCCGCCCGGAAGTTCTGGACTTCCTGCTCACCCGCCGCTCCCACCCCGCCAGAAGCCTCACCGCCCCCGCGCCCGACAGGGCTGCGCTGGAGGGCCTGCTCACCGCCGCCGCCCGCACGCCGGACCATGGCATGCTGGTGCCGTGGCGCTTCATGGTGTTCCGCGGCGCCGCCCTGGCGCGGCTGGCCGGCGAGGCCGCGGCGCGGGCCATCGCGCTGGGCAAGCCGGAGGCGGATGTCGAGAAGGTGCGCGGCGTGTTCGCCGCCGCGCCGCTCATCGTCGGCGTGGTCTCGGCGCCGCAGGTCTCTCCGAAGATCCCGGAGGTGGAGCAGCGCCTGTCGGCCGGGGCCGTGTGCCTGTCGCTGGTCAACGCCGCCCTCGCAGACGGCTGGGGCGCGAGCTGGATCACCGGCTGGGCCGCCTTCGACCCGGAGTTCTGCGCGGCCCAGGGGCTGGCGCAGGGGGAATATTTCGCCGGGCTGGTCCATATCGGCACCGGGAGCGTGGCCCCCGCCGAGCGCCCCCGCCCGGATCTCGCCGCCATCACCGAATGGGTGGAGGCATGATCGTCGGGGATTTCTTCCGCGCCCTCTCCCAGCTCGCCGACAGCCGCTTCAGCTTCGTGCTGGTGAAGTCGCTGGCGCTGACCGTGGTGCTGCTGGTCGCCTCCTATTTCGGCGTGGGCTGGCTGGGCTCGCTGCTGCCGGCATGGGACGTGTCGGTGCCGCTGCTGGGCGACATCTCGCTGAGCATGGTGGCCACGGGCTTCGCCGTGGTCACGCTGATGCTCGCCTCGGCCTTCCTGATGTTTCCCATCGCCTCGATGTTCGTGGGCTTCTTCCTCGACGACATCGTGGAGGCGGTGGAGGAGCAGCATTATCCGCAGCTCCACGAGATCACCCCCCAGCCGATGCTGGAGGCGGTGCTGGACGCCTTGCGCTTCCTCGGCATCATGATCGTCGCGAACCTGATCGCGCTGGTGTTCTACGTGTTCTCGGGGCCGCTGGCGCCGCTGATCTTCTGGCTGGTGAACGGCTACCTGCTGGGCCGGGAATACTTCCAGATGATCGCGGTGCGCCGGATGCCCTCCGCCGAGGCGGAGACGCTGCGCAAGCGGCATTTCGGGCAGATCTGGATGGCGGGCACGCTGATGGCGGTGCCGCTGAGCATCCCGATCCTCAACCTCGTCATCCCGATCCTCGGCGTGGCCACCTTCACCCACCTCTATCACCGGCTCACCGGCACCCGCCCGCAGCCTGCCTGAGGCCGCACCGCCGCCCCTCACGGCCCCCCCGACTGCCTGCCGCCATCGGCACGGCGCGGGCCAGCGCGGCGGATGTCGGAGGGGCATCCGCCGCGACGCCCGTCCGGCGGGCTGCTCCCCGTGGGAGCCCAGCCGCGCTGGTGCCACAGCCGGGGTGGCGTGCCGCTGGCGAGGGAGCGCGTGTCTACCCGGCCGCCCGGGCGGAGCAGGGCGTGTCCGGGCCGGTGTGCATGAAACTGTCGATTTCGGCGAGCACCGGCGCGCGGCCCTTCAGGATCGGGGCGAGTGCCGAGGCGATGCCCACATGGCCGAGATCGGGGTAGAGCCGCAGCGTCACCGCGGTGCCGCCGGCCTCCAGCGCCCGGGCGAGGGCGGTGCTGTCCTGCGGCTCGACCACTCTGTCCTCCGCGCCATGCAGCAGCAGCGCCGGCGGGTGCGGGCCGGCGGCGAAGGCGATGGGCTGGCTCTGCGCCCGGGTGGCCTCGGGGAAGATGCGACGATAGCGGTCGTCCTGCAGCGGCAGGAAGTCATAGGGCCCGGCCAGGCCGATGAACCCGGCCACGTCGCGGCAGGGCTCCATCCCCTGCGCCCCCAGCCAGCGCGGATCGAGGGTGAGAAGCGCCGCGATCTGCGCCCCCGCCGAATGCCCGGCGAGATAGAGCGGGTGGCCGGGAAACCGCGCCCACAGCGCCGCCACCGCCGCCGCGCCATCTTCCACGAAGGCGGGAAACGTCACCCCGGGGGCCAGCCGGTAGGCCGGCAGCGCGGTGATCGAGCCGAGGGCGGCGAGGGACTGGCCGGCGAAGCGGTAGAGGTCCGGGCTGCCGCTGTCCCAGGATCCGCCGTGGAAGAACACGATCAGCGGCGCGTCAGCGGCCACGCCGCGCTCGGCATAGAGGTCGTAATATTGCAGGGGGTCGGGGCCGTAGGCCTGGTCGGGCACCGCGTCCACGTTCCGCGAGGCACCCAGTTCCGCCAGCACGTCGGCTCCGAGGGAGGTGCAGCCGGACAGCAGGAGGCTTGCAAGCAGGCCGGTCAGCCCCCTCACGCGAGGGGTTTTCCACGGCAGTCGGACCCGGGCACCGGCCCGGACCCGGTCATTGCGTCCGGCAAGGGGCGTCAGCTTCCGGCGGTCTTCGGATCGGCGGGCGGCAGCTCGGCGCTCTGGTCGGCCGGGGCCTTCGCACGCGCCCAGGGGCAGGCGGCGGCAGTGCCCACCACGGCCAGCATCGAACACACGGTCAGGAGGGCTGCAATCGTCTTCATCGGCGGGTCTCCTCTCTGCGGATGCGCCGGAGCATAGCACGCGCCGCCTGCCACGCGCCCAATCACATTCGATTGAAAAAGTCGATGTCGTGCACGGTGAGCGCGCCGGAGAGGATGAAGGCGCAGAGCGCCGCCCAGATCACCGTGCTCACCACCGTCACCCAGAAAAACTTGCGCCCCAGCCGCGGGTTCACCGGGGCGGAGGGGGCGGTTCCGGGGATGATCTCTCCGGTGTCGTTCTGGGTGGTCACCCGGATCGGCAGCGCGATGAACAGGCACATGAACCAGGTGACGGCGTAGAGCACGATGACGGAGGTGATGGTCATACCTGCTCCAGTTCGATGAGCGTGCCGTTGAAATCCTTCGGGTGCAGGAACAGCACCGGCTTGCCATGCGCGCCGATCTTCGGCTCGCCGGTGCCCAGAACCCGGGCGCCGGCGGCCTGCAGCCGGTCGCGCGCGGCCAGGATGTCCCCGACCTCGTAGCAGATGTGATGGATGCCGCCCGCCGGGTTCTTCTCCAGGAACCCGGCGATGGGCGAGGCGTCGCCCAGGGGGTACAGCAGTTCGATCTTGGTGTTCGGCAGCCCGATGAACACCACGGTCACGCCGTGATCGGGCTCGTCCTGCGGCGGGCCCACCGTCGCGCCCAGCGTGTCGCGATACTGGGCCGCGGCCGCCTCCAGGTCGGGAACGGCAATGGCGACATGGTTCAGGCGTCCGATCATCGCGGTGGTCCTCCGGCCCCTGGGGTTCTGTTCTTTGAAACAGGCCTAGCCGCCGCGCGCGCCTCATGCAAGCGCGGCGCGGGGGGCGGGACGCCGGGCCGCAGGCCCCCCCGGCGCCGATGTGCGCTGGCGCACAGCCCCGCGGCCGCTCTTCGCGGCATCCTGCCCGCCGGACAGGGACGGGAGGAGACGGGACATGGAAAAGGCGAACTGGGTTGCGGTCCTCGCGGCCGGAGTGTCAATCTTCTCGGCCGTTGCCGCCTGGCAGTCCAGCCGCCAGGCGGCCGCGCTGAAGGAGCGCGAGTTCGCCACCGAGAAGACACTGGAGATCCTCAGCTCGGTCTATTCCGAGGTGCTGGAGGCCCAGCAGGACCAGGTGCGGGCGAAGTGGAGCTGCTTCTTCGTCGAGACCCTGGCGCGGACGGAGGAGCGCGCGGTCACGGGCGGCCCGAACCCCGAGCAGGCGCCGCGCTTCGTGCGCGGGTTCGTCGATGACGTGACCCGCGCGGGGCTCTGGAATTCGAGCTGCGCACCGCGGCTGGAGGCGCTGGTCTCCGGCGCCGATCCGCAGGAAACCTATGCTGCCGCCTACGGCCCCCCGCCCGAGGCGATGGTGATCGTGCCCCGCGAGGACGCGGATGCAGGCGGCACGCCTCCCGCCGCGGTGCCGCAGCCCGATCCGCGGCCCGCGCCGGGCGTCTCTCCGGGCACGGAGCGGGTGGCCATCGGCCGCTGGCATGCGCTCATCGCCTCCTACGACGTGACGGAGAAGGGCTGCCGCCAGGCAACGGACGACGTGGACTGGGCGGCCAAGGCCCTCGCGGCCCCTGCGTTCAGAGGTGCGTACGACGGGCGCACGGTCTCGGTGGTGCGCACCACCATCTCCAACAATTACGTGGCCACGGTGGACGCGGGCGACGACCGCGGCGTCGCCGATGCCCTCGTCACCGCCATCCGCACGGCGGCGGCGGACCGGCGCGACGGCACGGGCCGGGACTCCTACGCCCAGGGCAACCGGAACTGGCAGATCGACCCCGGCTGCGACCACCGCGCCACGGTCGGCGGCTGAGCTGCGGCACGGCCGTTTACGACCAAGGGCGCAATTCTCCCCGAAACCCCTTGCCGCCGGGGACGCTGCCCGTCAAAAGTGTGCGCAATCGAAGGTGGTTGCGAGACTCGGACTTCCGCCATAGGCTCGCGAAAACTCTGAAACGGGGAGAATGTCATGACCTCAGTTACCATGACGGTGAACGGCAAGAAGATGTCAGGCGAGGTCGAAGGCCGGACCCTGCTGGTCCAGTTCCTGCGCGATACGCAGGGGCTCACCGGGACCCACGTGGGCTGCGACACGTCCCAGTGCGGCGCCTGCGTGGTGCACGTGGACGGGCTGGCGGTGAAGGCCTGCACCATGCTGGCGCAGGAGGCCGAGGGCGCGCAGGTCACCACCATCGAGGGCATGGCGAATGCCGATGGCTCGCTCAGCGTGATCCAGCAGGCCTTCCAGGACCACCACGGCCTGCAGTGCGGTTTCTGCACCCCGGGCATGGTGATGTCCGCCGCGGACCTGCTCAAGACCAACGCGGACCCCTCGGAGACCGAGATCCGCGAGTATCTCGAGGGCAACATCTGCCGCTGCACCGGCTACCACAACATCGTGAAGTCGATCCAGGCCGCCGCAGCCAGCCTGCGCGGCTGAGCCCCGGCGCGCCGCCCCCGCCGGGGCCGGCGCCCTCTGCCCGCAGACGGGCAGGACGAGACCAGTGGGGAGCGGCGCCATGACGCCGCTCCGGGGGGCCAGCCCTCCCGCCCCAAGGGGCCAGACCCCACCCCAGCCCATCAAGACCCCGCACCGGCGCATGCGCCGTGACAAGAACGCGGGTCGGACAATCCGGGAGCCCCGCGCTCCCTGCCAGGGAGAAGAAACAATGCCGAAGGATCATGACGGGATCGGTGCCTCCACCAAACGGCGCGAGGACGTGCGCTTCCTCTCCGGAGCAGGGCGCTACACCGACGACATCAACCTGCGCGGACAGGCTTACGCCTATTTCCTGCGCTCCTCCGTGGCCCACGGAAACCTCACCTCCGTCGACACCGCCGAAGCCGAGGCCATGCCCGGCGTGGTCCGCATCTTCACCGCGAAGGATTTCGAGGGCGTGGGCGGGCTGCCCTGCGGCTGGCAGGTGACCGACCGGTTCGGCCAGCCGATGAAGGAGCCCGGCCACCCGGTGCTCGCCACCGGCAAGGTGCGCCATGTGGGCGACCCGATCGCCGTGGTGGTGGCCGAGAGCCTGGCGCAGGCGAAGGACGCCGCCGAGGCGATCCTGGTCGACATCGACGAGCTTCCGGCCGTCATCGACATGAAGGCCGCCGTGGCCGGGGGCTCGGCCCTCGTGCATGACGATGTGCCCGACAACCTGTGCTACGACTGGGGCTTCGTGGAGGAGAACCGCGACGCGGTGGACGCCGCCATCCGGGGCGCGCACCATGTCACCACGCTGGAACTGGTGAACAACCGCCTGGTGGCGAACCCGATGGAGCCGCGCGTGGCCGTGGGCGATTATGACCGCACCACCGGCGAGCACACGCTCTACACCACCTCGCAGAACCCTCACGTCATCCGCCTGCTGATGGGCGCCTTCGTGCTGGGTATCCCGGAGAACAAGCTGCGCGTGGTCGCCCCCGACGTGGGCGGCGGCTTCGGCACCAAGATCTTCCACTACGCGGAGGAGGCCTTCTGCACCTTCGCCGCCAAGGCGGTGAACCGCCCGGTGAAATGGACCTGCGACCGCTCGGAGGCCTTCATCACCGATTGCCACGGCCGCGACCATGTGACGAAGATCGAACTGGCGCTGGACGCGGAGGGCAAGTTCCTCGCCGTGCGCACCGACACGCTGGCGAACATGGGCGCCTATCTCTCCACCTTCGCGCCCTCGGTGCCCACCTGGCTGCACGGCACGCTGATGGCGGGGAACTACACCACGCCGCTGGTCTACGTGAACGTCCGGGCCGTCTTCACCAACACCGTGCCGGTGGACGCCTATCGCGGCGCCGGGCGGCCGGAGGCCACCTTCCAGCTCGAACGCGTCATCGACAAGGCGGCGCGCGAGCTCGGCATCGACCCGATCGAGCTGCGCCGGCGCAACTTCATCAAGCCCGAGCAGTTCCCCTACCAGACCCCCGTCGCCGTGGTCTACGACACCGGCAACTACCACGCCACGATGGACAAGCTGGTGGAGATCGCCGACGTGGCGGGCTTCCCCGCCCGCCGTGCGGCCTCCGAGGCGAAGGGCAAGCTGCGCGGCTTGGGCATCGCGCATTACATCGAGGCCTGCGGCATCGCGCCCTCGCAGCTCGTCGGCCAGCTCGGCGCCCGCGCCGGCCTCTACGAGAGCGCCACCGTGCGGGTGAACGCCACCGGCTCGATCTCGGTCTACACCGGCTCGCACAGCCACGGGCAGGGGCATGAGACCACCTTCCCGCAGGTGGTGGCCCAGATGCTGGGCATCGATGCGAGCCAGGTCGACATCGTGCATGGCGACACCTCGAAGATCCCGATGGGCATGGGCACCTACGGCTCGCGCTCCATCGCGGTGGGGGGCTCGGCAATGTTCCGCGCCACGGAGAAGATCATCGCCAAGGCGAAGAAGATCGCCGCCCACCTCATGGAAGCCTCCGAGACGGACGTGGAGCTGGCCGACGGCAAGTTCTCCGTGAAGGGCACCGACAAGTCCGTCGCCTGGGCGGAGGTCTGCCTCGCCGCCTACGTGCCGCACAACTACCCGCTGGAGAGCATCGAGCCCGGGCTGGAGGAAACCTCCTTCTACGACCCCTCCAACTTCACCTACCCCTCCGGCGGCTATGCCTGCGAGGTGGAGGTGGACCCGGAGACCGGGAAGGTCGAGATCCTCGCCTTCTCCGCGGCGGATGATTTCGGCAATGTCATCAACCCGATGATCGTGTCGGGCCAGGTGCATGGCGGTATCGCCCAGGGCATCGGCCAGGCGCTGCTCGAACAGGCGGTCTATGACGAAAATGGCCAGCTTCTGACCGGATCCTATATGGACTATGCGATGCCGCGCGCCGATGATGTGCCGATGTATGCCGTCGATCACAGCTGCGTCACGCCCTGCACCCACAATCCGTTGGGGGTGAAGGGCTGCGGTGAGGCCGGGGCCATCGGCTCGCCGCCCGCCGTGGTGAACGCGGTGATCGACGCCCTCTCCGCCAGGGGGGTCACGCATATCGACATGCCGCTCACGCCGGCCCGGGTCTGGGCGGCGATGAATGCGGCAGGGTGAAGACCGGGACGTGAGGAACGGGCACGACCCGTCCAAGGAGATGAGACATGTATGATTTCGAATTCGTGAAACCGGCCAGCGTCGCGGACGCCCTGGCGGCCCTCAACGACGAGGACGCGAAGCCCCTCTCCGGCGGCCAGACCCTGCTGCCGACCATGAAGCAGCGCCTCGCCATGCCCACGAAGCTGGTGAGCCTCGCGGGCATGGCCGAGCTGATCGGCGTCTCCGCCGAGGGCGGCGTGCTCACCGTGAAGGGCGCCACGCCGCACGCGAAAGTGGCCGTGGAGGCCACCGCCTATCCGGCGCTCGCGGCCCTCGCCTCCCACATCGGTGACCCGGCGGTGCGCAACCGCGGCACCATCGGCGGCAGCCTCGCCAACAACGACCCCTCGGCCTGCTACCCGGCCGCGGCGCTGGCCTCGGGGGCGACCATCGTCACCAATGCCCGCGAGATCCCGGCGGACGAGTACTTCCAGGGCATGTTCACCACCGCGCTGGAGGAGCACGAGATCATCACCGCGGTGAAGTTCCCGATCCCGGAGGCGGCGAACTACCAGAAGTTCGTGCAGCCGGCCTCGCGCTTCGCCCTCGTGGGCGTGTTCGTGGCGAAATACGCGACCGGCGTGCGCGTGGCCGTGACCGGTGCCTCCGAGGAGGGCGTGTTCCGCTGGACCGAGGCCGAGGAGGCGCTCTCCGCCAGCTTCACGCCGGAGGCGGTGGCCGGGCTGAAAGCCTCCGCCGAGGGGCTGATCGGCGATATCCACGGCACGCCGGAATACCGCGCCCACCTGATCGGCGTGATGACGAAACGCGCCGTCGCCGCCGCGGCCTGAGCGCCGCTTCGCATGCCACGCCGGCCCCGGCCCGTCACGGCCGGGGCTGCCGCGTCTCTGCAACCCTCCCGGGAGTATCGGCCATGGCCAAGGCAATCCGCATTTCCTCCTTCGGTGGCCCCGAAGTGCTCGAATACGTCGACGTGGAGGTGGGGCAGCCGGGCCCGGGCGAGATCCGCCTCTCCCAGCGCGCCGTGGGGCTGAACTACATCGACGTCTACCAGCGCACCGGCCTCTACAAGCTGCCGCTGCCGGCGGTGATCGGGCTGGAAGGCGCCGGGATCGTCACCGCCGTGGGCGAAGGCGTCACCCATCTCTCGGAGGGGGACCGCGTGGCCTATGCCGCCGCCGCTCCCGGCGCCTATGCCGAGGAGCGGGTGATGCCGGCCGCGCAGGTCGTCGCCCTTCCTCCCGAGCTCTCCTTCGAGCAGGGCGCCGCGATGATGCTGCAGGGCCTCACCGTGCAGTACCTGTTCCGCTCCACCGCCAGCCTCGCGCCGGGCGACACGGTGCTGTTCCACGCCGCTGCCGGCGGGGTCGGGCTCATCGCCTGCCAGTGGGCGCGCGCCATGGGGCTGCGCCTCATCGCCACCGCGGGCACGGACGAGAAATGCGCCCTCGCGAAGGCCCATGGCGCGGCGGAGGCCATCAACTACGCCACCTCCGATTTCACCGCCGCGGTGAAGGAGCTCACCGATGGCCGCGGCGTGCCGGTGGTGATGGATTCGGTCGGCGCCAGCACCTGGGAAGGGTCGCTGAACTGTCTCTCGCCGCGCGGGCTGATGATCACCTTCGGCAATGCCTCCGGCCCGGTGCCGCCGTTCAGCGTGTCCGAACTGGCGGCCAGGGGCTCGCTCTACGTCACCCGCCCGACGCTCTTCACCTACATCGCCGAGCCCGGCTCCGCGCAGGACCGTGCGGCGGACCTGTTCGACATGGTGTTGAGCGGCAAGGTGAAAATCGACATCGCCCGCATCCGCCCGCTGGCGGAGGCGGCCGATGCCCACCGCGACCTCGAGGCGCGCCGCACCACGGGCACGACGGTCTTCACCCTCTGATCACCCTTTCACGGCATGCTGCGCGCCGGGCGGGCAAGACGGGGCAGGCGGGACAATTCGGAAGGTCCGGACCATGACACGAACAGTTTCGATCCGCGCGGCAAGCCTCATGGGGCTCGCCGCCGCTCTCCTGCTCGGCGGCTGCGCCGACAGCCCGCCCGAGGGCGCCGCGGACACCGGCGCCCTGCCGCCGGCCACGCTGAACGGAGCGGAAGTCGTCACCGGCCCGGACAAGCCGAGCCCCGAGGCGCTGGACCGGGCAGAGGCGGTGTCGGACGCGGCAGCCGCCACCACCGGCGCCCATGCCGATGTCGGCCCCCGGGCCCGCGAGATCGGCGAGCGTGAGCGCGAGCTGGCCCTCGTGCGCCGCAAGCTGGTGAGCCAGCGCCACACGCTGCGCCAGCGCCGCGTTGCCGTGGACCCGGGGCTGGACGCCGAGGTCCTTGCTGCGACCACCGCACGGCCGAGCGCCACAGAGCCCGCGGCCCGGCTGGCGGAGATCAACGCCGCCATTCTCGACGCGCGCAACCTGTCGGACCGGCTCGCGGCCCTCCTGTCCTGACGGGCGCCCCGTGGCACGGGGATTCAACCGCAAGCCGTTCCGGCGTCTCGGGGTTAACACCTGATTATCAAATCCGCGCTCCAATGAGTGTCCGGGGGAATCGAGGTGGCCGCCGGCCGGGACGGGCAGCGCCACCATGATCTCCGCCATGAAAGGCCCACCGGCCGGCACTGCCTGCCGGAGAGGCGCTCGGGGAAGAGAGATGGTAACGCAAGAACATCTTCAGGATCTGGAATTGCTTGCTGCAATGATACGGCGCCGGCGACATGCCCAACTCATCGCGAGCCCCGGCCGATTCGAAGCGATGCATGCCTGCGAGGGCGATCTCCTGCTCGACCTGTCCTCCGCCGCGATGACACCGGAAGTGATTTCGGCGCTGCTCTCCTTCGCCGCCGCCTGCGGGCTGGGGGAACGCCGGTCGGCCTGGATCGACGGGGAAACCGCCGCGGATCCCTCGCTGGAGGCGATCCCCGCGCCTGCGCTGCGTTGTCCGCCCGGGCAGGTGTCGGAGGTGGACGGCCAGGATATCTCCCGCGCGCTGGACGCCAGCAGGCAGTGGCCCGAGACCCTCGCCATGGCCATCCGCAGAGGAGAGATCGGCGGCGCGGGCGGCCGGCCCTTCACCGACATCCTCCAGCTTGGCCCCGAGACGGCAGATCCCGGCCCGGCGATGGTCACGCGGAGCCTCACCGCCGCCGGGGGCGCCGCGCCACGGGTGCATTTCCTGTCCTCGAAGGAGGGCAACCGGCTGCGGCGCCTCACCGCGCGGCTGGACCCGGGAACAACGGCAATCGTCTTCGCCGAGCGCGAGATCCTGGCGCCGGAGATCCGGATGCTGGCGTCGCGCCTGCGCGGCTGGCTCATCGCCCATCTCGGGGAAGCGGCGGCGCGCCGCCAGCTCTTTGCCGTCACCCGGGACGTGGAGACCGCGCGCGCCCTCGGCATGGATCCTGCGCGGATCATGGGCTTCACGAATCGCAGCCATGCCAGCTTCAGCTGCTGGTCGCCGCTCAATCTCGGCCTGCAGATCGCCATCGGTCCGGACGCCCTGCTCGACCTGCGCCGGGGCGCCCATCAGATGGACATGCATTTCCGCGACGCCCCCAGCGCGATCAACCTCGGCACCCTGCTCGGCCTCGCGGATTTCTGGCATGAGGACATGCTGGGCCTCGCGCAGGCCGATCCGATGCAGTTCGGCGCCGGGCCGGATGACTGGGCAGCCTACATGCGCGGCCTGCGCAGCCGCCGGGGCGCCTCGTCCTCGCCGGGGCGCGCCAGGGTCGCCGATCTGCTGGTCTCGGCCCTGCCGGAGGACGTCGATTGGGATGAGTACCAGGTGTCCGCGATGGCCGAGGGCCTGCACAGCCTGCGGCAGCGCAGCCACGGGGGGCGGCAGCGCAGGCCGGGCGGGCCGGTTCTGATCGAACCGCGCCGTGGCGCGAGCCTGCCCGAACCCGGCCAGCCCACCGTGATCCTCGCCTATGGCCGCTTCGATGCCGTGACGCTCGGCCGACTGATGGCGCTCAGCGAACATCGGCTGTTCGTGACCGCCAGCCTGCGCGGCCGCAGCTTCCGCAGCGAGCCGCGCCGTGTGCCGGAGGAGGTGGCGCGACTGGGGCGCGTGTTCAGCACCGGGTCCATGACCGGCACGGACCCGGTGTTGCACGGGCTGGTCGCGCACCTGGTGCAACTGCGCGGCCTCACGCCGGAAGCGGGGCCGCACACCGGCAGGGCCGCTGAAGTCATCACCTTTCCCGGATTTTCCGGACGGCGCAGGCGCTCGGGCGCGCAGCAGCTTCCGCACCGGACCGGGTAACGCACCTGTCAGAGGAGGGTCACTGCTGCTCGCGGGCGTCGAGCAGGATGCGCATGTGCCTCAGTACCGGCAGGAGGGCGCGCAGCTTGTCCGGGCCTAGCCGCTCGGCCAGCTCCGAAAACACCGGTGCCACGGCGGCGACGGCCCTCTGGCGCGCTTCGAGCCCGGCGCGGCTGGCGGAGACATACTTGCGGCGTCCGTCCTCCCAGTCCGGGCGGATGTGGATGTACCCGGCATCGTCCAGACGCTGCAGGGTGTTGGTCATCGCGCCGCGGGTGACCTGGAAGATCCGGGCCAGTTGGGCGGGTGTGCGCTCCCCTCCCTGCCGGGCGAAATGAGTGAGGACCATGTAGTGTGACAGCTGCATGCCGGCGGGAAGGGCGCGCTGGATGCGCGTGCGGGCATGTTGCTCGATGCTCAGAATCTCGGAGAGCAGCGCCACCGTCAGCGGATCTTCATCCGCGGTGCCCGGAACCGCGAGGGGATTGCGCATCATGCCGGTCCGGGGGCGGCGGAAAAGGGCCGGTCATGCTGCAGGCTCGGAACCTTCCTGCGCGCGCTGTCGACGAGGGCGAGGTCGAGATCGACCAGCGTGACGCCCGGCGCCTCGCCCGCATCGGCGAGCACCTCGCCCCAGGGCGCCACGACCAGAGAGTGACCCCAGGTGCGCCGCGGGGTCTCGCCGCCGCCGGGATGCGTGCCGCATTGCGCCGGGGCCAGCACGAAACAGCCGGTCTCGATGGCGCGCGCGCGCAGCAGCACTTCCCAATGCGCGCGGCCGGTGGGCACGGTGAAGGCGGCCGGCACCGTGAGCAGCCGCGCGCCGGCCTGCGCAAGCGCCCGGTAGAGGGCGGGAAAGCGCAGATCATAGCAGACGGTCATGCCCAGCGGTCCCCAGGGCGTGTCCGCGCAGACCAGCGCCTCTCCGGGGCGGAAACCGGCCGATTCGCGGTAGCTCTCGCCATCGGTCAGGGTGACGTCGAACATGTGGATCTTGTCATACCGCGCGCGGATACCGCCATCGGGCCCGATCAGGAAGGAGCGGTTGGCGAAACGGCCATCGTCGTCGCCGGTCTTCAGCGCCAGCGAGCCGATGAGCAGCCAGACCCCGAGTTCCGCCACCACTGCGCGCAGGCGGGCGAGGGTGAGGTCATCCGCTTCCCGGCGCAGAACCTCGTGCTGGTGCGCGCGGCTCGAGGAGATGATGTTCGTCACCTCGGGCGTGAGAACGAGCTCGGCTCCGCCTGCGGCGGCCTCCCGCAACAGCGCCTCCGTGACCTCCAGGTTCTGCCGGGGGTCATCAGAGGCGGTCAGCTGGAGGAGGCCTGCGCGCATGCGTCAGGCGGCCAGGATGGGATCGAGCTTGCCCGTGCGCTCAAGCGCGTAGAGGTCGTCGCACCCGCCGATATGCGTGTCATCGATGAAGATCTGCGGCACGGTGCGGCTGCCCGCGGCGCGCGCGACCATTTTCGGGCGCAGCGTGGGGTCAGCCGCCACGTCGTATTCGATGAAGGCAACGCCCTTCTGGGAGAGGAGATTCTTGGCCATCCGGCAATAGCCGCAGGTGGGCGTGGTGTAGATTTCGACCTGTTTCATGGGGGACCTCTGGGAAAACCGGAACAAAGCCAGATATAAGCGTTTCGTCCCGGCTTGCAATCACCCGGGCGGGCGAACGCGGGTTTCCGGGGCGAGGGCGCGCGCCGCGGCGAGCACGTCCACACCCGCGGCGCCGCCGGCGAGACAGGCCGTCGCGCAGGCGGTGAGCGTGGCGCCGGTGGTCATCACGTCATCGACCAGCAGGATGCGCAGGCCGGTGAGGGAGTGTCGCGGCCCCGGCGCGATGGCTCCGGCGAGGTTCGCGGCGCGGGCATCCAGGTCGCGCCCCACCTGGCTGGGCGTGTGGCGATGCCGGGCGAGAAGGTCGAGGACGACGGGCTTGCCGGAGAGGCGGGCGAGCGCGCGGGCCAGTTCGGCGGACTGGTTGTGCCCGCGCCGGGCAAGGCGCAGCCAGTGCAGCGGCACCGGGGCGATCACGTCTGCCCGGTCGAGCAGGTCGGCTCCGGCTCGCGCCATCCACCCGGCGATGGGCTTGGCGAGTTCCAGCCGGCCGGAGTGTTTCAGTGACAGGATCAACCGCCGGCCGGGCCCCTCATGCGCGATGGCGGCACGGGCGATGTCCCACGGCGGCGGGTGGGCGGAGCAGCGTGCGCAGTGCAGGTCGGGGCCGGCGAAGGCCCCCTCCACCGGGCTGGCGCAGCCCTCGCAAAGCGCGCCGGTGAGGAACTGCGTGTCGCGCCAGCAGGCCGCGCAGAGCGCGCGCTGGCTCTCCACCGGCTCGGCGCAGGCGATGCAGACCGGCGGGTAAACAAGGTCCAGCATCCGCCGGCCAAGGGCGTTCAGCAAAGGAATGGGTTTTCTCCGGCCGCGCCACGCACTATCTCCGGTGTCCCGGACATTTGGCGGATCATGATGACGACTCCCCCCGATCTCTTCGATATCGACCTGCTCGCGCGCCGCCGCGCCAGGCTGCCGGCGCCGGAGACCTTCCTGCACCGCGAGGCCGCGGCGCGAGTCTCAGAACGCCTGATCGAGGTTAACAGATCGTTTAGCGCACCGGCGGTGATCGGCTGGCAGGCGCCGGTCTGGGCGGAGGAACTGGCGGGAAACCCGCGTCTCTCCGGGGCCCCCGCACTGGTGGAGGACACGGAAGTGCTGGCGCTGGAGCGTGGCGCGCAGGACCTGGTGGTGCACGGGCTGGGCCTGCACTGGTCGCGTGACCCGGTGGGCACGCTGATCCAGATGCGGCTGGGGCTGAAGCCGGACGGGCTGATGCTGGCGGTGAGCTTCGGCGGCCAGACCCTGCACGAGCTGCGCGCGGCCCTGGCGGAGGCCGAGGTGGAGCGCGCCGGCGGCCTGTCGCCCAGGGTGGCGCCGATGGCCGAGATTCGTGACCTGGGGGCCTTGCTGCAACGGGCGGGCTTCGCGATGCCGGTGGCGGACACGGAGCGGCTCACGGTCACCTATGCCTCGCCGCTCAACCTGATGCGGGAGCTGCGCGCGATGGGGGAGGGCAACGTGATGCGGCAGCGGCGTCGGGTTCCGCTGCGCCGTGACGTGCTGTTGCGGGCCTGCGAGATCTACCAGGCGCGCTGGGCGGGTGCCGACGGGCGGGTGCCGGCGACCTTCGATCTGGTGTTTCTCACCGGCTGGGCTCCGTCGGCGGACCAGCCGGTGCCGAAGCGCCCGGGCTCGGCCGTGGCGCGGCTGGCGGATGCGCTGGGCACCGCCGAGCGCAGCGCCGGCCAGAAGGCCGGCGAGGATTGACGGGCGCGACCGCTGCGCACTTGGAGCCCGGCGTGGCGCGGGGTACACCGGGCCTGCCACCCAGAGGACAGAGGAGTGCCACGATGGCTGACGAGACGGACCGGGACCAGCCGGGGCAGGGGCGCCTGGCCCATGCGCCCGCAGACCACCCCGCGCAACCGCGGGCCCGGGTGGGGGTGATCCTGTCCAACCTGGGCACGCCGGATGGCACGGATTACTGGTCCATGCGGCGCTATCTCTCTGAATTCCTGTCGGATTCCCGGGTGATCGATTACCCGCGCTGGAAGTGGCAACCGATTCTCCAGGGCATCATCCTCACGAAGCGCCCGTTCAGTTCCGGCCGCGCCTATGCCAGTATCTGGAACACCGAGCGTGACGAGAGCCCGCTGCTGACCACCACGCGTGAGCAGACGGAGGCGGTGCGGGCCGGCCTCGCCGCGCTGTTCGGCGACAGCGTGATGGTCGATTTCTGCATGCGGTACGGCAATCCGTCCACCGAGAGCGTGATCCGGCGCATGCAGGCGGCGGGCTGCGAGCGCATCGTGTTCTTCCCGCTCTACCCGCAATATGCCGGGGCCACCACGGCCACCGCGAATGACCAGGCGTTCCGCGCGCTGATGAAGCTGAAATGGCAGCCCTCCATCCGCACCGTGCCGGCCTATTATGACCATCCGCTCTACATCGACGCGCTGGCGCGCTCGGTGGAGGCGGTGTACGCGGGAATGGAGCGGCGGCCGGAGCACCTCATCACCTCCTATCACGGTGTGCCGAAGCGCTACCTGATGGAGGGCGACCCCTATCACTGCCAGTGCCGGAAGACCTCGCGCCTGCTGCGCGATCGGCTCGGGATGAGCGATGACGAGCTGAAGGTGACCTTCCAGTCGAAGTTCGGGCCGGAGGAGTGGCTGCAGCCCTACACGGTCGAGGAGGTGGCGCGGATGGCCAGGGCCGGCACACGGCGCATCGCGATCATGGCGCCGGCCTTCTCGTCGGATTGCGTGGAGACGCTGGAGGAGATCAACGAGGAGATCCGCGAGAGCTTCCTGCACGCCGGCGGTGAGGAATTCACCTATATTCCCTGCCTGAACGCGGGTGACGCGCATGTGGCGATGCTGATCGACATCCTGTGCCGGGAGCTTCAGGGCTGGGCGGTGCCCGCCGCAGGCTGAGCCCGGGCAGCGCAGTACCGGCAGACATGAAAACGCCCGGCCCTCGAAAGAGGCCGGGCGAAGGGAATTCTGTTTTCAGGATGTCTGCTGGCCGTCAGGCCACGGAGACACGACGCGGGGTGACGACGGCCGGCGCGCGCGCGGCCGATTCCTCTCCCGCATTCACGGCGCGACCCGTGAACGTGAGGTTCCCGACACGTACACTCATGCGCCCGTCACGGTGGTACCGGACGATTTCACCCTGAACGGAGACACAGCTCCCGATGACGATGGTTCCAAGCATTGGCGTTTCCTTTCCCCGAATGAGGCGGCTGTTATGTAGTTTCTATGGCCGCTGTGTTAAAGATGCGTGAAGATTGAGGGAGATGCACGTACCATTTTCGTCGGAGACGGTAAAATCGTTCGTCATATCCACTGCATGAGATGCGGGATGAGTGGCACATCCGCATCGGGCATGGGGTAGTCGCGCAGCGCGTTCGGGCGCACCCAGCGGATGGTCTGCCCTTCGCGCGGCGCCGGAATTCCCTGCCATTTCCGACAGATATAGAGCGGCATCAGCAGGTGGAAGCTCTCATAGGCGTGGGAGGCGAAGGTGAGCGGGGCAAGGCAGCTCTGCCAGGTCTCGATGCCCAATTCTTCGTGAAGTTCGCGGATGAGGGCGGCTTCCGGGGTCTCCCCCGGCTCCACCTTTCCGCCCGGGAACTCCCACAGGCCGGCCATGGACTTGCCTTCCGGGCGCTGCGCGAGCAGCACCCGGCCGTCGGGGTCGATCAGCGCGCAGGCCGAGACGAGCACCGATTTCACGAGCGGTAATCCGCGTTGATCTCGATGTAGCGGTGGGTGAGGTCGCAGGTCCAGACCGTGGCGGCCCCGCTGCCCACGCCCACGTCGACATGGATGTCGATCTCGGCGCGCTTCATGTAGGCGGCACCGTCTTCCTCGCGATAGGCGGGCGAGACCCAGCCGTTCTCGGCCACCACCGTGTCGCCGAAGCGGATGGTGAGCTTGTCGCGGTCGGCCGCCTGGCCGGACTTGCCGACGGCCATCACGATGCGGCCCCAGTTCGGGTCCTCGCCGGCCAGCGCGGTTTTCACCAGCGGCGAGTTCGCGATGGCGAGGCCGATGGTGCGGGCGGCCGCGGTGCTCTTCGCGCCGGTGACGGAAACGGAGACGAATTTCGTCGCCCCCTCGCCGTCGCGCACCACCTGCTGGGCGAGGTCCAGCATCACCTCGCCGAGCGCGTCGGAGAACGCCTTGCCGGCGGCGGAGGTGGCGGAGGTGATCGGCGCCATCTTCGCCTTGTTGGTGGCGGCCAGCACCAGGCTGTCGGAGGTGGAGGTGTCGCCGTCCACGGTGATGCAGTTGAAGGTGGCGGCGTTGCGCGCGGAGAGGATCTTCTGCAGCACCGGCTGCGCGATGCAGGCATCGGTGAAGATGAACACCAGCATGGTGGCCATGTCCGGCGCGATCATGCCGGACCCCTTGGCGAAACCGGAGATCGTCACCGGAGTGCCGTCGATCTCCACCATGCGGGTGCACCCTTTCGGAAAGGTGTCCGTGGTCATGATGGCGCGGGCGGCGAATTCCATCTTCTCGGGGGAGAGGCCGGCGGCGAGTTCGTCCATCTTCGCGGTGATGCGCTCGGCGGGCAGGGGCTCGCCGATCACCCCGGTGGAGGCGACGAAGACCTTGCCGGGCCGGGTGCCGATGGCGGCGGCGGCGGAGGCGGCGGTGGTCTCCACCCCGATGCGGCCGTTCGAGCCGGTGAAGGCATTGGAGTTGCCGGAGTTCACCAGGATGCCGTACTTGCCCTTGGGCGCGGTGCCCTCGGCCTCACGCGCGATGATCTCCTCGCACCAGTGCACCGGGGCGGAGCGGGTGAGCGAGCGGGTGAACACGCCGGCCACGGAGGCGCCGGCGTCGATCTCGGCCAGCATCACGTCCAGCCGGCCCTTGTAGCGCACCCCGGCCTCCACGGCCGAGAGCCGCACGCCGGCGATGGCGGGCAGGGCGGGGAAGCCGCCCTCGGGCGCCAGCGGCGAGACCGCGGGCGCGGCTTTCACCGGCGCGGCTGCGGCGGCTTTCGCCTTGTCCTTCTTGCCGCCGTTCTTCTTGTCGGCTTTCGCCTTCTTGGCTTTCTTGCCGTCGTCCTTGGCCATGGATTTGTTCCCGGATGTCCCCGTCAGTCGCTGTTCAGGCGCGTGTTGCAGATAGAATCGGGCCGCGGAAACGGTGTTCCGCGGCCCGGGCACTCTAGAGGGAAAACGGTTCGGACTGAACCTGCCTGAACCCGGGCGTCCCCTCTGACTGGTCGAAGCGGAGCAGGATCCCTTCCCGGATCGCGGTTCAACCCGGAACGGTCCTGCCCCGGCAGCTTACTGGCCCAGGAGGGCCGGATCCTTGATCGCGTCGGCCGGGATGCCGGTGTCCGGCTTCTCGATCTTCGCAGCGGCGCGCAGGGCGTCGACGCGCTCGCGCACCACGTTCTCGGAGAGCTGGTTCACAAGCTGGTCATGAATCTCGTCCAGCGTGGGCTTGGGCTTCACGCGGGTGTCGTTGAGCTTGATCACGTGCCAGCCGAACTGGGTCTGGACGGGGTCGGAGACCTGGCCCTTTTCCAGGCCGAAGGCCACTTCCTCGAAGGCGGGAACCATCTGGCCCTTGCCGAACCAGCCGAGCTCGCCGCCCTGCGGGCCGGAGGGGCCGGTGGACTTGTCCTTGGCCAGGGTGGCGAAATCGGCGCCGCCGTCCAGCTCTGCCTTGATCTCCTTGGCCTCGTCCTCGGTCTCGACCAGGATGTGGCTGGCGTTGATCTCCTGCTCCTCGGGCAGGTTCGCGACCTGCGCGTCATAGGCGGCCTTCACCGCCTCGTCGGTCACGGTCTCGTCGATCGACTTGCGGATGAGCGCGCCGGCGATGGCGTCGCGGCGGGCATTCTCCACTGCGAGCTTCACGCCGTCGGTCTGGTCCAGGCCCTCCTCCTCGCCGGCCTTGGCGAGCAGGATCTGGTTCACGACCTGGTCGATCAGCGCGGGGAACAGCACGTCGCCGGGGAGCTTCTTGTACTGGTCGGGCAGCGCGGCCCAGACCATGTTGATCTGCCCCAGGGTGATCTCCTCGCCGTCGACGGTGGCGACGACGGACTGGGCGGTGTAGTCGGCCGCTGCGGGAGCTTCGTCGGCCGCGGCGGGAGCCGTCGCATCCGGCGTCGTGGCCGGAGCGGTGTCCTGCGCGAAGGCCGCCGGAACGAGGGCCGCGGAGGCGAGCAGCGCCAGGGCCGTCGAGGAGAGCAATTTCATGAAAGTTCCTTTCGTGCATGTCTGCGGCACGGCCGCTGGGGGTCGGAGCGCCCGCGTCCCCGGGTGCCGTTGACAGGTGCCGCCACGCCCCTTACATCTCGGCCCGGCCGATTTGAGGCCACGGCGGCGACTTGCCCTCATCTACTGCGTCGGACGCTGGCGGACAATCCCCCCAACGCTCCTGTGAACGCAAGCCGGGGGTGCGTGCCGCCTTCATGAGATTCCGCGCCCAAGAGACGGCGCACCCGCGACGTGACTGGGAGAGCAGACAATGCTTGGTATGGGGACGCTGGCCCGCAAGGTGTTCGGCTCGGCCAATGACCGCAAGATCAAGGCACTCCGCCCGATCGTGGCGAAGATCAACGCTTTGGAAACCGAGGTGTCGGCCCTGTCCGACGACGACCTGAAGGCCCGGACCCCGGCGCTGAAGGCCCGGCTGGCCGCCGGGGAAAGCCTCGACGACATTCTGCCGGACGCCTTCGCCACCGTGCGCGAGGCCTCGCGCCGCGTGCTGGGCATGCGGCCGTTCGACGTGCAGCTGATGGGCGGCATCATCCTGCATTCCGGCGCCATCGCCGAGATGCGCACCGGTGAGGGCAAGACGCTGGTGGCCACGCTGCCGAGCTACCTCAACGCGCTCTCCGGCAAGTCGGTGCACGTGGTGACGGTGAACGATTACCTCGCCCGCCGCGACGCGGAGTGGATGGGGCGCGTGCACAACTTCCTCGGGCTCACGGTGGGCGTCATCGTCCCCGGGCAGAGCGAGATGGAGAAGCGCGCCGCCTACCAGGCCGACATCGCCTATTGCACCAACAACGAGCTGGGCTTCGACTACCTGCGCGACAACCTGAAGTCGCAGCTGTCCGACATGTTCCAGCGCGACCACGGCTTCGTGGTGGTGGACGAGGTGGACTCGATCCTGATCGACGAGGCGCGCACGCCGCTGATCATCTCCGGCCCGACGGAGGACAAGTCCGACCTCTA
Source organism: Paroceanicella profunda (assembly GCF_005887635.2). Taxonomy (GTDB): domain Bacteria; phylum Pseudomonadota; class Alphaproteobacteria; order Rhodobacterales; family Rhodobacteraceae; genus Paroceanicella; species Paroceanicella profunda. Next base: position 2,179,665 of record NZ_CP040818.1, read on the forward strand.
CGTCGCCATCGACAAGTTCATCCCGGAGCTGACCGAGGCACATTACGAGATCGACGAGAAGGCCCGCTCCGCCATCCTCACCGAGGAGGGCAACGACATCGTGGAGCAGCGCCTGCGCGCCGCCGGCCACCTGAAGGGCGAGGCAACCCTCTACGACCCGGAAAGCGTGAGCCTCGTGCACCACGTGAACCAGGCCCTGCGCGCCCACAAGCTGTTCACCCGGGACAAGGACTACATCGTCCGCGGCGCCGAGGTGGTGCTGATCGACGAGTTTACCGGCCGCATGATGTCCGGCCGCCGGCTGTCCGAGGGGCTGCACCAGGCCATCGAAGCCAAGGAAGGCGTGACGATCCAGCCGGAGAACGTCACGCTCGCCTCCGTCACCTTCCAGAACTACTTCCGTCTCTATGACAAGATCGCCGGAATGACCGGCACCGCCCTCACCGAGGTCGACGAGTTCATGGAGATCTACAAGCTCGACGTGCTCGAGGTGCCGACGAACCTTCCCGTCGCGCGCCAGGACGAGGACGACCAGGTGTTCCGCACCGCGATGGAGAAGTATGCCGCCATCGTCGAGAACATCGCCGATGCGCATGTGCGGGGCCAGCCGGTGCTGGTGGGCACCACCTCGATCGAGAAATCCGAGCTGATCTCGCGCCTGCTGAAGGACGTGACTTTCCTCACCGACACCGCTGACCGGCTGGAGGGCTGGGCTGCGGAGATCAAGCCGGGCAAGGAAGCGGAGCGCCACGCCTACCTCACCCGGATCTGTGCCGCGCTGCGCGCCGCCGCCGCCGAGGGCGGGCTGGAGCACAATGTGCTCAACGCCCGTTTCCACGAGCAGGAGGCCCATATCGTGGCCCAGGCCGGCCGCCCGGGCACCATCACCATCGCCACCAACATGGCTGGCCGCGGCACCGACATCCAGCTCGGCGGCAACGTCGACATGCAGGTGGCCGAGGAGATGGAGAAGGCCGGCGACGGCGCCGACGAGGCCGAGATCCGCGCCCGCGTGGCCGTGACCGTGGCCGAGGCGAAGGCCAGGGTGATCGAGGCCGGCGGCCTCTTCGTGCTCGCCACCGAGCGCCACGAGAGCCGGCGCATCGACAACCAGCTCCGCGGCCGCTCCGGCCGTCAGGGCGACCCGGGCCTGTCGCGCTTCTTCCTCTCGCTGGAAGACGACCTGATGCGCATCTTCGGCTCCGACCGGCTGGACAAGATGCTCAAGCGGCTGGGGATGAAGGAGGGCGAGGCCATCGTCCACCCCTGGGTGAACAAGGCGCTGGAGAAGGCGCAGGGCAAGGTCGAGGCGCGCAACTTCGACATCCGCAAGAACATCCTGAAATACGACGACGTGATGAACGACCAGCGCAAGGTCATCTTCGACCAGCGCCGCGAGATCATGGCCGCCACCGATCTCTCCGAGACCGTGCGCGACATGCGCCACGAGCTCATCGACGATCTCGTCACGAAGTACATGCCGGCCAAGGCCTATGCGGACCAGTGGAACACCCAGGGCCTGCACGCCGACGTGATCCGCTATTTCAACGCCGAACTGCCGGTGATTTCCTGGGCCGGGGAAGAGGGTGTCGACGACCAGGAGATCCGCGAGCGGCTCTACCGGGAGACCGACAAGCTCATCGCCGAGAAGGTGGCGAAATACGGCCCCGACACCATGCGCTCGGTGGAGAAGCAGGTTCTGCTGCAGACCATCGACCAGCACTGGCGCGAGCACCTGCTGACGCTGGAGCATCTGCGCTCGGTGATCGGCCTGCGCGGCTATGCCCAGCGCGACCCGCTGAACGAGTTCAAGTCCGAGGCCTTCACCCTGTTCGAGAGCCTGCTGAACCGGCTGCGCGAGGACGTGACCGGTCAGATCAGCCACGTGCAGATCATGACGCGCGAGGAGCAGATGGCGATGATCGCCCGGCTGCAGGAGATGGCGGCGGCCAAGCAGGCGTCCGAGGCTCAGGCCCGTGCCGGGGCTGTGGCCGCGGCCCCCGCCCAGCCCGGCCCCACGGCCCAGGCCGCAGCCGAGGAAGAGGTCACCACGCTTGACCCGAATGCCCCGGAAACCTGGGGCCAGGTGAGCCGCAACGAGCCGTGCCCCTGCGGCTCCGGCCTGAAGTACAAGGCCTGCCACGGCAAGTTCTGATCCGGACCGCGCCCGCGCGAAACCCCTCACCGCCGCCCCGGTTCCCGCCGGGGCGGCGGTGTCGTTTCCGGGGGGGCGAGAGGGCGCTCGGGTCTCCGCGTGGAGGCAACTCTGCCGGAGCTGAGGTGTCCGACGTCTTCTGTCTCTCCAGAAGCGCGGGGCGCCGGCGCGGGATCGGGCCCGGGCAACGCATCCTGCGGAACAGGCTCCGGCCGCACCCCTTGGCCGAGGCACCGTCCGCGCCCCGCACTTCGTCGGAGGCACCGTCCGGCCCCGCATCTCGGCCAGGCCCCGACAGTGGGGCCGCAGTCCGGGGATGAGCGATGGCCTCCCACGCCCCGGGGAAGGGGCGACCGGGTGGTTGAGGGCCATGGCACATGGACCGGCCCCCTGAACCCGGGGCCACCAGTTCGCGTGAAAACCCGGGCGCACGAGGGGCGGCACCGGCCCGGGAAAGCGCGCGGTGGCGGACGGGGTGCGGCGCGCCTCACCCTTCCCGCGGCGCCTGTCTCCGCCAGAGCGCCCCCTCCCGGCTGCGCCGGTGAGAGGGCGCAGCCGGTCAGACCACGCCTTGCAGCGCCTTCCACACCGTGAGCGGGGTGTAGGGCGGCCGCAGGGCGGAGACGCCGGCGGAGGCGAGCGCGTTCTGCACCGCCAGTGCCAGCGCCGGCAGCGCGCCGACCGAACCGGCCTCGCCGCAGCCCTTCACGCCCAGCGGGTTCGTGGTGGAGCGGACCTCGTTGAAGCTGGTCTCGAACATCGGCAGGTCCGCGGCGCGCGGCATGGCGTAATCCATGAACGAGCCGGTGAGCGGCTGGCCGGTGTCCGGGTCCCAGACCGCCGCCTCGCCGAGCACCTGTCCCGCCCCCTGCGCGATGCCGCCATGCACCTGGCCGGAGGCCAGCAGCGGGTTCACGATCACCCCGAAATCATCGGTCACGACGTGGCGCAGGTAGGTGGTTTCGCCGGTTTCCGGGTCGATCTCCACTTCCGCCGCGTGGCAGCCGTTGGGGAAGGTGGAGGTGCTGTCGCCCACCCGGCCCTGGCCGAGGATCTCCGCCTCCGCCGCAAGTTCCAGCAGGGTGACGGTGCGGTCCGTGCCGGCGATGCGGAACACGCCGCCCTCCTCGGCGGAGAAGGCGATGTCGGCCGGGGCGGCCTCCAGCCGGTCTGCCGCGCGCTCCAGCCCCTTGGCGATCACGTCCTCGGCGGCGAGGAGGAACACCCGGCTCGCCATGATCAGCGAGCGCGAGCCGCCCGTGCCGCCGCCCAGCGGCAGCCGGGCGCTGTCACCCGCCGCGAGGCGGATGGAGCCGAAGGGCAGGCCCAGCTTCTCGTGCACGATCTGCGCCCAGGCGGTCTCGTGGCCCTGGCCGGTGCTCTGGGTGCCCACGGCGGTGTCCACGGAGCCGTCGGTGTTCACCAGGATGGTGGCGTTCTCGTTCGGCCCGCCGCCGGTGCGCTCGAAGTAGTAGCTCACCGAGAGGCCGCGCAGCTTGCCTCGCGCCGCGCTTTCGGCGCGGCGGGCCGGGAAACCGGCATAGTCGACGGCCGCCAGGGTGCGGTCCAGGTTCGCCTCCGGGTCGGCGCTGTCGAACAGGAAGCCGCCCTGGGTGAGATAGGGGATCTGCGCGGCGCGGATCAGGTTGCGGCGGCGCAGCTCGGCCCCGTCGATGCCGGTGACGGCGGCGGCGGCCTCCATCACCTGCTCGGTGACATGGATCACCTCCGGCCGTCCGGCGCCGCGATAGGCGTCGGTGGGCGTGGTGTTGGTGAGCACGCCGCGCACCCGGTGGTGGAACACCGGCACGTCGTACATGCCGCCCAGCAGCGGGGCGGAGAACAGCGTGTGCACGCCCGGCCCCGAGGAGGAATAATACGCGCCGAGGTTCGACACCGAGGAGACGCGAAGCGCCAGCACCCGGCCCTCCGCGTCAAAGGCGCCCTCGGCCTCGGAGGTGAGGTCGCGGCCCTGCGCGTCGGAGAGGAAGCTCTCCGAGCGGTCGCCCACCCATTTCACCGGCTGGCCGGTGTCCTTCGCGGCGCGGGCGGCGAGCGGGTATTCCGGGTGGTCCATCAGCTTCATGCCGAAGCCGCCGCCCACGTCCGGCGTGTGGCAGCGCACCTTCTCGGCCGGCACGCCCAGGCCGCGGGCCAGGTTGTCGCGGGCGGAATGGGCGCCCTGGTTGCCGGTCCAGGCCTCCCAGCTCTCCGTCTCGGGCAGGTAGCGCACCAGGATGCCGCGCGGCTCCATCGGGTTCACCACCACGCGCTGGTTGACCACCGTCATCCGGGCGATGTGGGCGGCCGCGGCGAAGGCGGCCTCGGTGCCCGCGGCGTCGCCGATGTCCCAGTCATAGGCGACATTGCCCGGAGCGGCCTCATGCAGCACCGGCGCGCCGGGCGAGAGCGCGGCCTCGGGCGTGACCACGACGTCGAGATCCTCGAACTCCATCTCCACCAGCTCGGCGGCATCGCGGGCGATGTCGCGCGTCTCGGCCACGATCCAGGCCACCGGCTGGCCGACGAAGCGCACCACCCCGTCCGCGAGCCGCGGCAGCAGCACCTCGGCGAAATCCCGCCCGTCGCTCTGCTTCAGCGGCATGCGGAAGGTGATGGGCCCGAGATCGGCGGTCTCGGCATGGGTGTAGACGGCCCGCACGCCGGGCAGGGCGCGGGCCTCGGTCACGTCCAGCGCGGTGAGCCGGGCATGGGCCACGGGGCTGCGCACCGCGTGGCCGATCAGGATGCCGGGCAGGGCGATGTCGTCGACATACGTGCCGGTGCCGGTAAGAAAACGCTGGTCCTCGACGCGGGACGCGGGTTGGCCGATGCCGAATTTCATGATGCTGCTCTCCCAGGGTCCGATCCGGCGCATAGTGCTGGGCAGCGCGGCGAGGTCAATAGCCGAAGCGCCGGCACGCGGGCCGAGCCGGGCAGGGCAAGGCCGAGTTGGGCAGAGTAAGGCCGAGACGGGCCGGGCAAGGCCGAGATGGCAGGGCAAGGCCGAGGCGGGCAGCGCAGGGCTGAGCTGGGCAGCGCATAGCCGAGCCAGACAAAGCCAGGCCGGGCCGGGCAGGGCCAAGGCGGGCCGGGCAGGGCCAAGCCGGGCCGGGCAGGGCCAAGCCGGGCAGGGCGCGGGGACGACCCCGGGTGACATTGCGCCCGCCCCGCCGATATGGTCTTCATGTCCCCGGAAGCGGCCCCCCGCGCGGGTGGGCCCGGGGCCGCCCGTGCGGGCCTGTCGGATGGCCGGGCGGGCGCTCCGGCGGCACCTCGGTGTGAACCGGAAGCAGGGTGGAGATGATCCTTTGAGTGCGAGACGCGGTTTCTTCCTGGCCACCTGTCTGGTCGCGGCCCTCGGGCAGGGCGCCGCGGCGCAGGACGACGCGACGGTGACCCTGCGGTCCACCGACGGCACGATGTCGGTGACCGGCAGGTTGCTGGCGGTGGAGGACGGCACCTTCCGGCTCGCCACCCCGGTCGGGGAAATCTCGCTCGACATCGACCGCGTGCGCTGCGAGGGCACGGCCTGCCCGCAGGAGGCCGGGGCGCAGGAGTCAGGGATGCAGGAGACGGGGCCGGAGGGCACGGTCCGGCTGGCCGTGGCCCCGGACCTGTCCGGCCGGCTGCTGCCCGGCCTGCTCGCCGGGTTCCGGTCCCGCGAGGGCGGGGGCGGGGCGGAGGAGACCGTCGCCTCCGAGACCCTGCCGACGGATGCCGGCCTGCAGGCGCTGCTGGACGGCACCGCCGACCTGGCGCTGACCGACCGCGCCCTGCGCCCGCGGGAGACGGAGGCGCTGCGTGCGGCCCGTCCCGCCTCCGGGCCGCGCGGTGCCGCGGAGCCCGGCCGGACGCTGGCGCTCGACGCGCTGGTGCCGGTGACCGCGCCGGGCAACCCGGTGGAGGCCATCTCGCTCACCGACCTGGCCCGGGCCTTCGCCGGCGAGATCACCGACTGGTCCGCGCTGGGGGGCAGGCCGGGGCGCATCGTGCCCTTCCTGCTCGCGCCGCAAGGCGGCTCGGGCGCCCGGGTGGAGGCGCTGCTGATGGCCCCGGCGGGCCGGGCACCGGGCGCGCAGGTGCGGATGTTCGACACGGCCGGGGCGCTGGCCGCCGCGGTGGCCCGCACGCCCGGGGCACTGGCGATGATCGGGCAATCCCATGCCGGCGGGCTGCGCCAGCCCGGCCTCGAGGATGCCTGCGGGCGGCTGGAGCCCCCGTCGCCCTTCACCGTGAAATCCGGCGATTATCCCTTCGTCGTGGCGCTGGAACTGGCCAGCGCGCGGCCCGGCGCACAGGCCCGCGGCCGCGCCCTCGCCAGCTTCCTGCTCTCGCCCGCGGCGGCGCCGGAGGTGGAGGCCGCCGGCTACGTGAGCCTGTCGCCGATGCGCATCGGGCTGGGCGAGCAGGGCGTGCGGCTGGCCAATACCCTGCTGGCCCCGGACGAGGACGGCCGGGTGGGCGAGATCCGCGCCCTGCTCACCGAGCTGCGCGACGCCGAGCGGCTGTCGACCACGCTGCGCATGGACCCCGCCACCGGCCGGCCCGACACGCGCAGCCGTGAGGAGATCGCCCGGCTGGCGCGGCTGCTCGCCTCCGGCGCCTTCGCCGGGCGCGAGGTGCTGTTCGCCGGGTTCACCGATTCCATCGGCCGGGCCGACCTCAACCGCGACCTCTCCCTGCGCGACGCAGAGGACATGCGGGCGCTGGTGCTCGGCGCGCTGCCGACCGGCCGGGCGGGCGATGTGCACATCGCCACCTTCGGCTATGGCGAGATCTCGCCGGTGGCCTGCAACGCCCATGCCGCCGGCCGGGCGGTGAACCGGCGCGTGGAGGTCTGGTTGCGCGCGGCGCGGGCCGGGGAGCCGGATCAGAGATAACCCTCGGCGCGGAAACTCACGTCGCTCTCCTTGCCGATCACCAGGTGGTCGTGCAGCACGAGGCCGAGCGCCTCCACCGCGTCGCGCACCTGCCCGGTCATGTCGATGTCCGCCTCCGATGGCGTGGGGTCGCCCGAGGGGTGGTTGTGGACGAGGACAAGCGCCGAGGCGTTCAGTTCCAGCGCCCTGCGGGCGACTTCGCGCGGGTAGACCGGCACGTGGTCCACCGTGCCCTGCGCCAGCGCCTCGTCGGCGATGAGCACGTTGCGCCGGTCCAGGTACAGGATGCGGAACTGCTCGGTGTCGCGGTGCGCCATCGCGGTCTTGCAATAGGCCAGCAGCGCGTCCCAGGAGGCGATGGCGTCGCGCCCCAGCACCTTCGCGCGGGCCAGCCGGTGGGCGGCGGCCTCGACGATCTTCAGCTCCTGGATCACGGCATCGCCCACGCCGCGCACCTCCGCCAGCCGGGCGGGCGCGGCGGAGATCACGCCGTTGAAATCGCCGAACCGGGCCAGCAGGTCCTTGGCCAGCGGCTTCACGTCCCGCCGCGGAATGGCGCGGAACAGCAGGAGTTCGAGCATCTCGTAATCGGCCAGCGCGCCGGGCCCCGCCTGCATGAACCGGGCCCGCAGACGGCTGCGATGGTCATGGTAATGTGGGTCCGCGGCCGGCTGCGGCGGCACGGGCTCCGCGCCGCACGCCAGCAGGTCGAAGCCCGGCAGGGGAGGCTCTCCGAGCCCGGTTCTGGTGGGTGATCTGGTCATGCGGCAGCTTTGTGCCGGCGTGGTAAATGGGAGGTTAAGCCCGGCGCGGCGACCTGCGCCTCACCCACGCCGCCGGGCCGCAGCGCGCGCCGGATCGGGGAACGGACCGCGCCTCACACCGGCCATGTCTGACCCGGGCGCCTCCCGCCCGTCAGATGGCATCGGCGGGCCGACCCCATGCAAACCGCGGAGCGACCCGGCGCGAACACATGCGTGCCGCGGGCAGGCGCAGCGGGAGTGTCGCAGGCGGGGCCCCGCCCGTTCTATGGGCCCCCGTCACCGCGCAGGCAGGCCGCGGAGCGGCCCGGTTGGCGGGCATGCGGGCCGGCAGGGGCCCCGGGAGTGTCGCACGCGGTCCGGCCGGCGGGCGCGAAGCGGCGCGCCTGCGGGCTCAGGCGGTCCAGGTGGGGTGGAACAGGCCGGCGGGCGAGAGGGTGAAGATCTCGCAGCCCGTCTCGGTCACGCCGATGGAATGCTCGAACTGCGCGGAGAGCGAGCGGTCCCGGGTCACGGCGGTCCAGCCGTCGCCGAGGATCTTGGTCTCCGGGCGGCCGAGATTGACCATCGGCTCGATGGTGAAGAACATGCCCGGCTCCAGCCGCGCCCCGGCGCCGCGGCGGCCGTAATGCAGCACGTTGGGGGCGGAGTGGAAGCTGCGCCCCAGGCCGTGGCCGCAGAAATCGCGCACCACCGAGCAGCGCTCGCCCTCGCAGAACTCCTGGATCGCCGCGCCGATGTCGCCGAACGTGTTGCCGGGCTTCACCTGGTCGATGCCGATCATCAGCGCGTCATGGGTGATCTGGATCAGCCGCTCGGCGCGGCGCGGCACCTTGCCGGCCACGAACATGCGGCTGGTGTCGCCGTACCAGCCGTCCACGATCACCGTCACGTCGATGTTCAGGATGTCGCCGTCGCGCAGCGCCTTCGCGCCGGGAATGCCGTGGCACACCACGTGGTTGATCGAGATGCAGGTGGCGTGCTGGTAGCCCTTGTAGCCGATGGTGGCCGAGATCACCCCGGCCTCCTCGATGAACAGGCGGCAGCGCTCGTCCAGCTCTGCGGTGGTAACGCCGGGCTGCACGAAGGGGGCGATCATGTCGAGCACCTCGGCGGCCACGCGGCCGGCCTTGTGCATGCCGGCGAAATCCTGCGGATCGTGCAGGTTGATGCCGTCACGGGAAAGGCGCGCGGTGCCGCGGGGCTTGCTGTCGTCCATCTTCGTCTCCATTCCTCCAGCAGGCGCGCGGGCCCGGTGGCCACGCGCACTCGCGCCTCGCGCTCCGGTCGCTCCGCAGGAGCGGGCCGGAGACTGCGTGCCGCCGCTCCCCCTCGCGGCAGGTCGGACCTGCCGACGGGCCCCGCGGTGTCGCGGGGGCGCGGCACGGTTCCAGTCTGTTCACTTACTCCTCCTCACCTGCCAAGTGAAGAGGGGGGACAACCCCAACCGGCGCGCCGAGGCTGATTCCCCCCGGCGCTATCCGCGCCGCATGGGCCATCACCTCCACGCCGGCGGCACGCGCGGCGGTCATCGCCGCGTGATAGGCGGGGTCGATGTCGGCGGCGGTGGCGACGCGGGTGCAATCCGTCCGCTGCACGAGATAGAGCAGAACCGCCCGGTCTCCCGCCGCCACACGGGCCGCGAGCTCGGCCAGGTGCCGCGCGCCCCGGGCGCTCACCGTGTCGGGAAACTCGGCCAGGCCGGCGGTGCGGCACAGGGTGACGCTCTTCACCTCGAGCCAGAGCGGCGGCAGGCCCGGCCCCTCGAGGCGGAAGTCGGCCCGGCTGGCCGCGCCGTAACGCACCTCGGCGCGCATGTCGGGCCAGGGGGCGAGCGCGGGGAGAGCGCCTCCCGCCAGCGCCTCGGCCACCACCCGGTTGGCCAGCCCTGTGTCCACGGCGGCGAAATGGGGGCCGGGCAGCTCCGCCAGCCGCCAGGACCAGTCCAGCTTGCGCTTTCCCGGCGGCGCGGGTTCCAGCCAGACCGGCGTTCCCGGCACCGCGAGCCCGGTCATCGCCCCGGGGTTGGCGCAATGCGCCGTCACCTCCCGGCCGTCGGGCAGGGTGACGTCGGCCAGGAAGCGCTTGTATCGACGCAGGAGCGTGGCGCGCACGAGGGGCTGGGCAAAGTGCATCTCCCCCGGGTAGACCAGAGGCCGCAGCTTGACAAGGAGAGCCGAGGAATGCCCAACCCCACCGCAGCCATGCTCGTGATCGGAGACGAGATCCTCTCCGGGCGCACCCGGGATTCCAACATGAACCACCTCGCCAGGCGCCTCACCGAGGCGGGGATCGACCTGCGCGAGGCCCGCATGGTGGCGGATGACGCGGGCGAGATCGTCGCGGCGCTGAACGCGCTGCGCGCCCGCTACACCTATGTCTTCACCTCCGGCGGCATCGGCCCCACCCATGACGACATCACGGCCGATTGCGTGGCGCAGGCCTTCGGCGTGGGGATCGACGTGCGCGAGGACGCCCGCGCCATCCTCGCCACCAATTACCGCAACCCGGAGACCGAACTGAACGCCGCCCGCCTGCGCATGGCCCGCATTCCGGACGGAGCGGACCTGATCGACAACCCGGTCTCCAAAGCCCCGGGGTTCCGCATCGGCAACGTGCATGTGATGGCCGGCGTGCCGGCGGTGTTCGAGGCGATGGTGGAGGGCGTGCTGCCCACGCTCACCGGCGGCGCGCCGCTGCGCTCGCACTCCCTGCGGGTGTTCCTGCCCGAGGGGACCGTGGCCGCGCCGCTGGGCGAGATCGCGGCGGCCAACCCGGATGTCGCCATCGGCTCCTATCCGTTCCAGCGCGAGGGCCGCTTCGGCTGCACGCTGGTGGCCCGGGCGCAGGACACCGACCGCCTCGGCGCGGTGGCCGCGGAGATCCGCGCCATGGCCGAAGCGCTGGGCGCCACCGACATCCTGGAAACCCCGCCGGACGCCGCTCTCGCCTGAGGGCCGCTTTTGCGCTCGAAAACTCCCGGGCGCCGTGGCAAGAGGGGCCTGTCGCGGACGTGGCGGAATCGGTAGACGCAACGGACTTGAGATACGCTTGAGTGCCCCGGGGGAAACCCCGGGTGCAGAACCGCTCAAATTCGGGGAAGGCTTCCGGTCCGGCCGATGCTGATCCCGAGCCAAGCCCGCACTTGCGGGAAGGTGTAGAGACTAGACGGGCGGCGCCTGTAGCCGGAAGGCCATGGCGAAGGGATAGTCCAGACTTGCAAACGTCCGGGAGGGCCCGGACGGCGGCGAAAGCCGTGGCGGTACGAAAATCCGTATCCTTCGGGAGTGAGGGTTCGAGTCCCTCCGTCCGCACCAGACCAACCCGGTAATCCCGCTGCGCACAGGGCCGCGATGCCGGGCGGGCATCTCACTTCATTCGGCGCGGCACTGCAAATGGCGGTGTTTCGCGTGCGAAGCGCGACCGTGCGATCCGGTTCATCAGAATTCCCGGGGCTGACCGGGTTCGCGAAGGAGACTTCCGCGGGCATTGGAGGGTACGATGGTCGAGCTTGGCGATTCGAGCACGCAATTATGAGTCGTATTTTCAATCATTTAATCCGCCTTGATCGTCTGGGGCTGGGGGGAAATTCTGGGGAAGCCAAAGCTCATGAGAGAAGTTTTTCGGGGAGGCGATTACCGCGTTGTCATCGCGCCGCCTACAACGCGGCCGAAACAGCATCTGGTCGCATTCATGGCGTGGAACAAGCAGACCGGGCTGGATCGTCTCCCCGGCTCAGCAAGATTCACCGGATCCCTCGGGTACGGCTTCGTGGGAATCGTACCCCGAGCCAACTGCTGGTACCAAGGCGACGAAATGCAGGACGTGATCGACTGCGTCCGGAGCCTCGTTCCGGACGGAGATGAGAAAATTGCGTACAGTTCCTCGATGGGTGCCTATGCGAGCTTCAATTACGCGGAGGCATTGGGGATTTCGAGGGGCCTGCTGGTGTCACCGCAGTTCAGTGTGGACCCCAAAGTGGTTCCGTTCGAGAGTCGCTGGTCGCGGGATGTTGCCCGGATCGACTTCAGGCGGGACCATCTCAGGACCATGACTTCGGACGTGCCCTTTTCGATTCTGCTCGACGAGGGGGGCAGGGCCGATGCGAAGCACGCGCGGCTGATCCGGCGCAGAGTCCGCGAAACCAGGGCTTACAGCATTGCCGGAGCCGGGCATAATCCGCTGAGGTTCCTCGCAGAACGTGGCCTTCTGAAGCCGCTTGTCGCGGAATACCTGGAGACGGGGCGGGTGATGCGGCACGAGGCGCTGCCGCTCTCGGAGATCGCCGGGCCCGCCGCGCTGCCGGTCTGAAATACCCGGGGCTCCGGGCTGGCCGGGGGCGGTCCGGAGCGTCGACCGCGCGCGGGCCAATAAAAAAGGGCGCCGAAGCGCCCTCTCTCGAACCATGTCGCGCTGCTGCGAAGCAGCGCCTCGGCAATCTCAGGCAAGAGCCAGATTGGCCGCGGACTCGCGGCCGTCACGGCCTGCTTCGATGTCGAAGGTCACGTCCTGGCCATCGGCCAGCGTGGTGAGGCCTGCGCGCTCGATTGCGGAGATGTGCACGAACACGTCGCGCTTGCCACCTTCCGGCTCAATGAAGCCGAAACCCTTGGTGGCATTGAACCATTTGACTTTGCCATTCGCCATGGAATGTTCCTTCGTATCTAGTGTCGCCCGCAACATGCGGCGACCCGGCAGCTCAACGTCGAATGCTGGCCGGTAACGAACAGGATCACGAAATTCAGAATGCACAGTCTGTTTGCGCCTCCTGGCCGCAGATAGCAAGCTCTTTCCTTGGCGCGGACGGGTTTGACACCGGCCAGGGGCGCGCGGCGACGGTGCGAAGGCTTGGTCCGGGCCGCCTGAAACGGGCCGGGCGGGGCGCCGGGCGGAGCCTGTTCCCGGGGGTGTGTCGCGCAGGGCGGACGGGCCGTCGCGGCGCGTGTGCACAGGGCGCGAGGCGGCTTGCGGGGCGGGGCGGAGAGGCCCGGTCCCGGCCGCGCGCGCCTGATGCACGGCGGTACCAGTGGGGAAAAAGGCGCGGCCCTGCACCCGTCTGTTAATAAATCTTCTCTGCAACCGTGATGCGAGCAGCTAAGGATGAATTTCGGGACACTGCTCCGATTGTGGCCTTCGCCGGCGGACGGGCAGTCACCGAGGGGGTTGATCGTTTGGTATGTATATTCTTGTGTTCTTGAAGTGGTTTGCATGGTGTTTTCACAGTGAATGCATGCGGCGGAACGGCCGATTGCGCTGCGCCTTCCTGATTCCCTGCGTGCTGCTCTGCGGGCTTCTGGCGGGCGCGGTGCGGGCGGGCCCGCTGGAGTTCAGCGACGAGGAACGCGCCTGGGTCCGGGCGAATCCGCGCATCTCCCTTGGCGTGGTGTCCGACAACGAGCCCTATTCCTTCTTCCGCAACGGCCAGATCATGGGCTGGACCATCGATGTCCTGCACCGGCTGGAGGCGGAGACCGGCCTCACCTTCACCCTGCGGATGGGGGCGTGGCCCGAGGTGTACGGCCAGTTCCGCGAGGGCGCGCTGGACGCGATCGCGGACATCTCGCTCACCGAGGAACGCGAGGCCTTCATCAATTTCACCGAGGCCTACCACCTGCGCCGCACCGTGCTGTTCCACAACGTGGACCACCCGTTGCAGGATCCGGAGAACGTGACGGCCCTGAGGGCGCAGCGAATCGGGGTGATCAAGGACATCTACTACGCCGGCGCGCTGCGGGCCGCGGGCATCGAGCCGGTGGAATACGACAGCTACCGCGACCTGATGGCCGCGGTGGCCTTCGGCTGGATCGATGCCGCCGCCGCCGCCGAGATGACCGGGAACTTCTTCGCCCGCGAGAACGGGTTCTCCAACGTGGCCCTGGCCGGGGCGCTGCCGCTCTCGAACGTGAGCCTGGAGGATTTCCGCCTCGGCGTGCTGAAGGCGGCGGAGGACCGGAGCCGCGAGATGCTCTCGGCCATCCTCGACAAGGCGGTGGCGCGCCTGCCGGCGGAGGACCTCGCGGCCATCACCGAGCGCTGGCTCACCTACCGCACGGGCCGCACCAGCCCGGCAGGGCCCCTGCGCCTGCTGCCCGAGGAACAGGCCTTCGTGGAGAACGCGCCGCCGCTGAAGATCGGCTTCATCTCCGATTACGAGCCGTTCAGCTTCCTGTCGCAGGGGCGGGGGCAGGGGCTTGCGGTGGATCTCGCGCATGACATCTCGGCACAGACGGGGCTGGTCTTCGACCCGGTCTACGACAACTGGTCGAACCTGCTCACCGCCTTCCAGCAGGGCGACATCGACATCATCGCCAACATCTCGCGCACCGAGGCGCGCTCCGCCTACACGCTGTTCTCGCAGGAGTATCACCGCATCCCGAACGCGGTCTTCGTGCGCTCCGGCTTCGGGCCCTACGAGGGGATCGGCTCGCTCGCGGGCAAGACGGTCGGCATCGGGCGGGACATCTACTACGCCCGCGAACTGGAAGCGCGCATGGACCACGTGCGCAGCTTTCCCGCGCAGGACGAGATCCTGAAGGCGCTGTCGCGCGGGGAGATCGACGCGGCGATCCTGGCGCTGAGCAACGGCAATGCGATAGTGCGCCGCCTGGGCCTGATCAACATCGAGATCGGCGGCGAATTCCTGATGGACGGGGTGGAACGCGAGGACCTGCGCTTCGGCGTGCTGCCGAAATACCCCTATCTCAAGAGCATCATCGACCGGGCGATGAGCGCCATGCCGCTGTCGCGCTGGGGGGAGCTGGAAACCCGCTGGCTGGGCCCCACGCTGGCCGAGTTCGGCGGCAGGCGCGCGGCGCTCACCACCGAGGAACGCGCCTATCTGGACGGCAAGGGCGTGATCAAGGTGTGCGTGGACCCGCTCACCCCGCCCTACACGGAGGTGGACGAGGACGGCGGCTTCACCGGTGTGGCCGCCGAGGTGATGGCGCGGCTGGCGGAGCGCGGCGGGCTCTCCTGGCAGGTGGTGCCGGTGCCGCTGCGCGACGACGCGCTGGCCGGGGCGCAGCAGCACGCCTGCGACGTGTTGCCCTTCGCGCTGCGCAGCCCGTCGCTGGAGGGCGAGTGGACCTTCACGCCGCCCTACCTGCTGCTGCCCATGGCGGTGGCGAACCGGCTGCCGCAGCCCTTCATGGAGAGCATGCGCGAGCTTGCCGGGCAGCGCGTGGGCGTGGTGCCCGGCCGCAGCCCGCTGGACCTGCTGCGCCGGCGCTACCCGGAGGTGACGCTCGTCGAGGTGGAGAGCGAGGAGGAGGGCCTGCGCCAGGTGCGCAAGGGCGGGCTGGACGCCACGCTCGGCACGCTGGCCAGCATGAGCTACCTCATCACCACCGGGGGCGACGACGACCTGAAGATCTCCGGCCGCATCGCCGAGGACTGGCAGGCCGCCGTCGCCACCCGCGCGGACGAGCCGCTGCTGGGCCAGATCTTCGACAAGCTGGTGGCCGGGCTGGGCGAGCAGGACGTGCAGAACATCCTGAACCACGAGATGCTGGTGCGCTTCGAGAAGCGGGCCGATTACGCGCTGCTGTTCCGCATTGCCGCGGTCGCGGTGGTGCTCTTGCTGGTGTTCCTCTACTGGAACCGCAAGCTGCATGCGCTCAACGTCGCGCTGAACGCCGCGAACGCCAGGCTGCGCGAGGTGAGCGTGACCGACGGCCTTACCGGCCTCTACAACCGCATGCAGTTCGACATCCGGGGCGCGGAGGAATTCGGACTGTGCCAGCGCAACGGCTGGCTGTTCTCCATCGCCATGATCGACGTGGACCATTTCAAGGGCGTGAACGACGAGATGGGCCATGTCTACGGCGACGCCTGTCTGCGGCATGTAGCGGGGCTGCTGCGGCGCTACTTCCAGCGCGACGGCGATCTGGTGGCGCGCTATGGCGGGGAGGAATTCGCGGTGTTCACCATGGGCGGCGCGGAGGCGGAGTTCGCCGGGCATCTCGAGATGATGCGCCGGGGGGTGGCGGAGACGCCGTTCGAGAACGCCGCGGGCACCCGCTGGCTCACGGTCAGCATCGGCTGCCATTCCGCGGTGCCGGAGCGCGGGCAGACCCTCGCCGATTTCGTGAAACGCGCCGATGCGCGGCTCTACGAGGCCAAGCATGACGGGCGCAACCGCCTGGTGGCGGGCTCCGCGCGCGTGGAACCCGCCGGCTCCCCGGTGTCCTGAGCCCCTAGCCCCGGCCCGCCCGGAGGGATGCGCCGGCCGGAGCCAGAGGCACGTTGCGCAAGCTCCGGGCGCGGCTCCCCGGCCCGGCGGTCACCACCTTCCGCACCCGTGCCGTCCGGAGACGGACGCGGACACCCCGGCAGCCACCCCAGGCCCCTGGCGCCCGCGCGCGCCTCACGCCTGCTCGCCTCGCGACACCGGACGGCGTCCCCGGGCCGCGTGACGCGGGGGGTGTGCCTTGGAAAAGGCCGACGGCGGCACGGGGGCGGGCAGGCCGCTCGCGCCTGTGCGGCTGAGGCTCAGGCTGAGGTTGAGGTTGAGGTTGAGGCTGAGGCTGAGGCTTAGGCTTAGGCTTAGGCTTAGGCTTAGGCTTAGGCTGAGGCTGAGGCTGAGGCTGAGGCTGAGGCTGAGGCTGAGGCTGAGGCTGAGGCTGAGGCTGAGGCTGAGGGGCCACGGTGCGCGTCTCGTGCCTCTTCTTCAGCGGCTCGGCCGGTCGTCTCATTCACATCGCCGGTGGCAGGTGTTCTGTGGGCCCTTTCCGGGTCAGGCCGGGGTGTGCGGGGCGCGGCCGATCCTTCACCGGCATCTGGCGGAGGCCGCGGCGCGGGGCATTGCTCCGCGGCCCGTGCGCTGCGCGTCTTTCGCGGGGTGAGGGGCTGCCGGTGAACCGGGCCGGGAGAACCGCCGGGTGGGCGCCGGGGCCGGCCGCGCGCTGGGCTGCGCGTCCTGTGCGGGGTCGGGGCGTCCTGTGGATAAATGCGGGGAAACCTGTTGGCGGGCGCGGGGGCGGGCCGTGGAAAAGCCTGTGGGCAAACCGGGGGCAAGCCTGTGGGCAGAATGTGTGCAAGCCTGTGGAGGCCCTGTGCACCGGCCTGTGGAAAAGGCCGGTACAACCCCGGGGAAACCCTGTGGGCGCGCGGTGGATGAGTATTCCGCCGCGCGCCGCCGCGCCGGCTCAGGCGGGGTCGTAGAGCGCCTGGGTGGCGCGCAGGGCCGCGTCGAGCGTGCCGCCTTCCGCGTAGGCGTCCAGCGTAGCGGGGCGCGCGATGCCGGGCGCCATGTGCGGGCAGGGCTCGGCCGCGCCAAGCACCGTGCGCACGGGAAGCACGCCGGCCCAGACCGGGTGGCCGAGGTCCTCCGGGTCATCCGCCACGCCCTTGGCGCGGATCTTGGCGGAGGCCTGGTCGATGGGCATGGCGATGACCGTGGTCGCCTTCACCTCCTGCACGGTGTTCGCGCGCAGGGTGGCGGCGCGCTCGGGGTAGAAGCGGTCGATCACGGCGATCAGCGCCCGGGCCTTCTCCTCCGGGTCTTCAACGATCCGCGCCGTGCCGAAGCAGATCGCCGAGCGGTAGTTGGCCGAGTGGTTGAACCCGCAGCGCGCCAGCACCAGCCCGTCGAGATGCGAGACGGTCACGCAGGCCGCCAGCCCGCCGCGCAGCGTGCGCAGCATCCGGCTGGCGGAGGAGCCGTGCCAGTAGAGCGTGTCGCCCTCGCGCCAGTGCAGGGTGGGGGTGCAGAACGGCTGGCCGTCGAGCACCCAGGCGACATGGCACAGCATGCCGGCGTCCAGGATGGCGTGCACGGTCTCGCGGTCATAATGGCCGCGATCCGGCGTGCGCTTCACCCGGTTGCGGGGGCTGACGGCATAGGCGGAGGCGGAGAGGGTGTCGTCGGACATTGTGTGGCTTTCGCTGGTTGCAATTCGCTGCTGTCCCCGTCAGTGCTAGCCGGGATGATTGGTTCGGAAGAGATCCAATATGGCGAATAGAATGAAGACCAATCAGCCGGACTGGTCTGCCCTGGTGCCGGTGTTGCCGGAGGGCGGGCCGCGGGCGCGGGCGCTCTACGCGGAACTGCGCCGGCTGATCGAGACGGGCGCGCTGCTGCCGGGGGTGAAGCTGCCGCCCACCCGCGCGCTGGCGGCGCGGCTGGGCCTGTCGCGCGGGGCGGCGGTGGCGGCCTTCGAGATGCTCGCGGCCGATGGCTTCACGCAGGCCCGCACCGGCGCCGGCACCTATGTCGCCGCGCAGGTGCCGCGCATGTCCGCGCCGCCTTCGCCTGCGCCTGCATCCCCGGCGCCTTCCACGCCGGCCCGGGTGCTGCCCGGAACCCTGGGGATGGCGCTGCCCGACGCGCGCACGCTGCGGATCTTCCGCAGCCTGCTGAACCGCCAGCTCGCCCGGCCGGCGACGGCGCATTTCCAGTACGGCGATCCGCGCGGCGGCCTCGCCCTGCGCGAGGAGGTGGCCGCCTACCTGCGCACGGCGCGCGGCGTGCGCTGCCACGCCGGGCAGGTGATGCTCACCTCCGGCACCCAGCAGGCGCTGGACCTGGTGATCCGCGCCGTGCTGCGCCCCGGCGACCCGGTGTGGGTCGAGGATCCGTGCTACCCGATGGCGCGGGCGGCCTTCGAGGGCGCAGGGCTGCGGCTCACCGGCGTGCCCGTGGATGCGGAGGGGCTGGACCCCGCCGCCGGCGTCCGCCGCGCGCCGGCCGCGCGCGCGGTGCACCTGACGCCCTCACACCAGTTCCCGCTCGGGGTGGCGCTGTCGATGCCGCGCCGCCTCGCGCTGGTCGACTGGGCGCGCCGCACGGACGCCTGGATCATCGAGGACGATTACGACAGCGAGTTCCGCTTCGCAGGCCCCCCGCTCACCGCGCTGCAGGGCATGGATGGCGCGGGGCGGGTGATCTACATCGGCACCTTCTCGAAGGCGCTGTTCCCGGGGCTGCGCAGCGGATACCTGGTGCTGCCCGAACCGCTGGTCGGGCCGGTGAGCGCGCTGCGCGACCGGATCGACCGCTACCCGTCCACCCTGGCGGAAGGCGCGCTGGCGGCCTTCCTCGGCGAGGGGCATTTCGCCGCCCATCTCTCGCGGGCCCGCCGCAGGGTGCGCGCCGCGCGCGATGCCCTGGTGAGCGCGCTCGCGCCGGCGGTGGCGGAGCTGCGCGCGCCGGACCAGGGCTTGCACCTGATCGCCGGTCTGGCCGACGCGCGGGCCGAGGCCGAGGGCCTGGCCGCCGCCGGCCGGGTCGGGCTGGGCGTTCGGGCGCTGTCGCCGCTTTACCTGGACGCGCCGCCGCGCCATGGGCTCGTGATCGGATTCTCCGGTGCGACGCCGGAGGTGCTGGGCTCGGCGGCCGGGCGTCTCGCCGCCGAACTGGGGCAGGCCCCGGCAGCGCGTTGACCGCGGCACCGCTCCCGTCGCGGGCAAGGCGACGCGGCCCCCGCCGCGCGGAACAGGACGCGCGGGTTTGTCGTCCGGACAGCGGCGCGGTTGTGGCGCCCCGGGGCGATGTGCGCGTCTCCAGCCCGTGGAACGAGGTGTATTGCCCGCCGCCGCAGGGTGTGGCTTTGCTCAGAGGCTCAGAGGCTCAGAGGCTCAGAGGCTCAGAGGCTCAACGGCTCAGGGGAACGCGGGCAAGCGGGCCGGCGGCGCGGCCGGGATCCTCGGAAGGCGCGGGGGCCGCCTGAAACCGGGCGGTCTGCGCGGCCATGCGCGCGGTCCGTGGCCACTGCGGTTCGGCGCGGGGCCGGGGCACAGGCGCTGCGTGAACGGCCATGGCCCGCGGCGCGGGCGCGCTCAGAGGGGCGTGCAGCACACCACCCAGACCATCGCCGTGCCCGCGTGGCGCGCGGCGGCCTGGCAGGCCCGGCGCCCGGCCGCGTCCAGCGTGAGGGCATCGACCTCGACGGCCAGCGTGCGGCCCGTCCGGTCAGACGGCCCGTGGCGCACCCGGACCGTGCACAGGAACCGGCGTTCCGCCGCGGCCGCGAGGTCCCGCCCCGGCAACGGCAGCCCGTAGGGCAGGGGGCGCCGCGAAGGAATTGATGTCATTGCATTAACCTCGCTTTCACGCTCCGGCAGCCGGGCGCTTGTGCCCGCTGCCGGGGGAGCTATGGTGCGGCCCGGGAAGGGTGTTCGGGGAATGGGAGCGCAGATGGCGTCTGGACTGCGCGTGGCTCTGGCCGCGCTGCTCTGCGCAGGGCTGCTGTCCTGCGGGAGCAAGGAAGATGTGCGCGTGGTGGACGGTGACACACTGGCCATCGACGGCACGAAATGGCGCCTGCACGGGGTGGACGCGCCCGAAGCCTCGCAGGTCTGCGCGCGCGCCGGGGGCGGAGACTGGCCCTGCGGTGCCCGCGCCACCGCGGCGCTGGAGAAGATGGTCGACGGCGAGACGGTGGCCTGCGCGCTGCTCGACACGGACCGGTACGGCCGCAGCGTCGGCCAGTGCGTGGCCGGCGGGCAGGACCTCGGCCGCGCGATGGTCCGCCAGGGCATGGCCTGGGCCTACCTGCGCTACTCGCAGGACTACGCGGCCGAGGAGGCCGGCGCCCGCAGCCGGGGCGACGGCGTGTGGCAGGCCCCCACCGAGGCCCCCTGGGATTATCGCGCCCACCGCCATACCGGTGGATCGGGGGCGGCGGCGGCGGCTCCCTCCGCGGAGACCGCGGCGCGCACCACCCGCCGGGCCTGCCCGATCAAGGGAAACATCAGCGCCGCGGGGCGGATCTACCACGTGCCCGGCTCGCGCTGGTATGCGCGCACCAGCATCGACGAGAATGCCGGCGAGCGCTGGTTCTGCAGCCCGGAAGAGGCCGAGGCGGCCGGCTGGCGCGCGCCGGAGTGACCCGCGGCGCGGCGTGCCGGGGCGTGTCGGACGAGGGCTCACGATCCTTGCTCCTGCAACGGGGCGGCGATTGCGTGCATCTGGTGGGGGAGGGCGTGAAAACTGCCCGAACGGATACGGCCTACACGTATCAGGTGAGGGCGAGCATACACCGCACGCGCGCCCGCGTGTAGCCTTTCCATGCCGCAACCGGTGAGGGGAGCTCCGGCGCGCGCCGCGCGCCGGCCGGGTTGACGCTGCCTGCCGGGCTGGTCAAGGTGCGGGCCGACGCGGTGCCGGCAGCTCTGCCGCACGGCTTTCCGGATGACATGCGAGGCAGGACGTGACGAAGCTCGGTGGGACGCAGGGCGCGGTGGGGATGGCAGGGGCCAGCGGGGCGCGGACGTGACCGCCGCCGCCGCCCCCGGCCTGGCCGCGCTGGAGAACCGGCTGCGCCGGGACCTCGCCTTCCTCGAGGAGCCGGCGAAGAACTGGGTGCCCGCGCGCCCGGGCCCCGAGGGCCGGCCGATGCTCGACGTGGCCATCCTGGGGGCGGGCATGGCCGGCATCGCCACGGCAATCGCGCTGCTGCGCCGGGGCATCCGCAACATCCGGCTGTTCGACAAGGCGGAGGCGGGGCGCGAGGGGCCCTGGGTCACCTATGCCCGGATGCGCACGCTGCGCTCGCCCAAACATCTCTCCGGCCCCTGCGTGGACGTGCCCGCGCTCACCTTCCGCGCCTGGTTCGAGGCGCAGTGGGGCGCGGCGGAATGGGAGGCGCTGGGCCGGATTCCGCGCGTCCAGTGGATGGACTATCTCGACTGGCTGCGCAGGGTCACCGGCCTGCGGGTGGAAAACGGCAGTGCGCTCACGGACCTGGCGCCGGCCGGCGACGGGCTGGCCCTCACCTTCCGCCGGACCGGGGGGGAGGCGCATGTCACCTGCCGGCACCTGGTGCTCGCCAACGGCCGCGACGGGCTGGGCGGGCCGTGGATGCCCGCCTTCCTGCGCGCCCTGCCGGGCAGCCTGGTGTCGCATTCCGCCGACGACATCGACTTCGCCGCGCTGGCCGGGCGCGACGTGGCGGTGATCGGCGCCAGCGCCTCGGCGGTGGACAATGCCGCGGAGGCGCTGGAGGCCGGCGCCCGCCGGGTGGTCCTGCTGGTGCGGCGCCCGGATTTCCCGCGGGTGAACAAGAGCCTCGCGGCCAATTCGCCCGGCTTCGCCCGCGGCTTCCGCGCGCTGCCGCCGGAGGCGCGCTGGGCGCTCAACCGCCACATGCGCGAGGCGGGCGTGCCGCCGCCGAAGGCCTCCGTGCTGCGCTGCACCGAACATCCCGCCTTCGCCATCCGCATGCCCTGCCCGGTGACCGGCGCGGCGGTGGAGGGCGCGCGGGTGCGGCTGGAGACCGGGCAGGGGCCGATGCGCTTCGACCACGTGATCGCCGGCACCGGATTCACGGTGACCTGGGCGGCGCGGCCCGAGCTCGCCCGCCTCGCCCCCGCCGTACGCCTGTGGCGCGACCTGCTGCCCGACATGCGCGAGGACGCGGAGCTGCTCGACCACCCCGATCTCGGCCCGGGCATGGAATTCCTGCCCCGCCAGCCGGGCCGGGATGACTGGGTGTCGCGCATCACCTGCATGAACAACGCCGCGATGATGAGCCACGGGCGCATCGCGGGGGACATTCCGGGCATCAGCATCGGCGCGCAGCGGGTGGCCGACCAGGTGCTGGAGCAGCTGTTCACCGAGGACTGGCCAAGGCATTTCGACGCCCTGCGCCGGTTCGATGTTGCCGAGCTCACCGGAGACGAGTGGCAGGTGGAAGACCCGTTGGAGGCCGCCCCCGGCGACTGACCCTGCGCCGGCGGCGGGTCTGCGCCGCCGTGCCCGTCCTCCCCGCCCGCCCGCTGTGTCAACCCACTGTGTCCACCCGCCGTGCCAGTCCGCCGTGCCAGTCCGGTCAGCCCCTCCGGCAGGGCCGTCCGCCGTGCTGCCCGCCCGCCGCGCCTGTCTGGCGGGCCGTCCGGCACGGCTCAGCACGGGGGCGGGGGCCTCCGCCTCCCGCCGCGGCTCTCCGGGGCCGGAGCGCTCAGGCGGTGAGGGTGCGGCCCAGCCCGCCGAGCATGTCCAGGCAGCGCGACATCTGCTCCACGCTCACGTATTCATCCGGCTTGTGAGCCTGGGCGATGGAGCCCGGACCGCAGACCACCACGTCGATGCCCAGGCCCTGGAACAGCCCCGCCTCGGTGCCGAAGGCGACGACATCGGCGCCGTTCGCCCCGGTGAGCTCGGAGACGATGCGCCGGGCGGCATTGTCCGGCACCGGCGTGAGGCCGACGATCTCCCCCACCACGTGGCGCACGATGTCGGCGGAGGGGCAGAGCGCGCGCATCTCCGGCAGCAGTTCCGCGGCCGCCCAGTCATCGATCGCCGCGCGCAGGAACGGGCCGTCGGCCGGGGTGACGGGGCGCAGCTCCCAGTCCACCTCGCACTGGCCGGGGATGACGTTATGCGCGTGCCCGCCGGCGATGCGGCCGATCTGCAGCGTGGTCCAGGGCGGCTCGAAGCGGCTGTCCGCCGGGCAGCGGGCGCGCAGGTCCTCGCGCAGCTCCATCAGCCGGGTGACATAGCGCACCGCGTATTCGGCGGCGTTCACGCCCCGGTCCGGGCGCGAGCCGTGCCCTTCCAGCCCGGTGAAGACGGTGGTGTATTCGCAGCAGCCCTTGTGGCCCTCGATGATGCCCATCTCCGTGGGTTCCCCCACGATCGCCACGGAGGGGCGGAAGGCCATGTCGCGCATCTGCTCCACCAGCGCGCGGCCGCCCAGGCAGCCCACCTCCTCGTCATAGGTGAAGGCGAAATGCAGCGGGCGCGACAGGCGCCTGCCCTCCAGCGTGGCGGCGAAGGCGAGGGTGGCGGCGAGGAAGCCCTTCATGTCGCAGGCGCCGCGGCCATAGAGCAGCCCGTCCTCGGCGTGCAGGGCGAAGGGGTCCGTGCGCCAGTCCTGGTCGGTGACGGGCACCACGTCCGTGTGGCCCGAGAGCATCACGCCGCCGTCCTGCTCCGGGCCCAGGGTGGCGAAGAGATTGGCCTTCTGCCCGGCCGCGTCGAGGGTGAGCGAGAGGCTCGCGCCGCACTGGCCCAGCCGGTCGGCGGCATAGGCGATCAGCTCCAGGTTGCTCTGCGAGGAGACGGTGGGAAAGGCGATGAGATCGGCGAGGATGGCGGTGGTGTCGTCGAGCAGCGTCATGTCGATATCCCGGCGGTGGGGGGAGGCGGGCGGCCCCCCGTGCGCCGGCCAGTTGAGCAGGCGCGGCCCCCTGCGCGCAACCCCCGGGCTTGCCGGCCGCCCCGCCCGGGCCCTAGAAGGGAGCCAGGGCGGCCCGCGCCGCGCGAGAAGGAAGGGCCGATGCTCAGACTCGATGACCGTGACATCCGCATCCTCGAGCTGCTCTCGCGGGAGGCACGGCTGTCGAAGGCCGAGCTGGCGCGGCGCATCAACCTCAGCCCCACCCCCTGCTGGGAGCGGCTGAAGCGGCTGGAGGCAGCGGGCATCATCCGCTCCTACCGCGCCGAGGTCTCGCTGCGCGGCCTCGCGCCGCATGTCACCGTCTTCGTGACGGTGGAGCTGGAGCGCCATCATGCCGAGAGTTTCGCCAAGTTCGAGCGCGTGGTCGCCGCGCGCGAGGAGGTGGTGGGCGCCTGGGCGCTGGGCGGCGGGTTCGACTATCTCCTCCAGGTCGTCACCCGCGACATCGAGAGCTACCAGGCGCTGATCGACAGCTTCCTCGCCGCCGGGCTGGGGCTGGCGCGCTATTACACCTATGTGGTCACCAAGGCGGTGAAGCACTCCGGCCCGCCGCTGGCGCTGCTGCTCGGCCAGGGGGAGGGCGCGGCGGAGGCGGAGTAGACGATCCGCCTGCGCCGGCCGCCGCATAGAGGCGATCCGCCTGCGCGGGGGGCCAGCTTCCGGCGCTTCTGCTGGCAGCGATGTGCGAGGGTGCCCCCGACCCCTTCCCCCCCCCCGAGGAGACTTCGCCATGCTCGACAATGACCGGCTCGCGGCCTGGGACCGCGAGAGCTTCTTCCACCCCTCCACCCATCTCGCCGCCCATGCGCGCGGCGACACCCCCGGCCGGATCATGACCGGCGGCAAGGGTGTCTTCGTGGAGGACCGCGACGGCACCCGCCTGCTGGACGGCTTCGCCGGGCTCTACTGCGTGAACGTTGGCTACGGCCGGCCGGAGATCGCGGAAGCCATCGCAGGGCAGGCGCGCGAGCTCGCCTATTACCACGCCTATGTGGGCCACGGCACCGAGGCCTCCATCCGCCTCGCGCACATGGTCACCGAGCGCGCGCCGGCCAACATGTCGAAGGTCTACTTCGGCCTCGGCGGGTCGGACGCGAACGAGACCAACGTGAAGCTGGTCTGGTACTACAACAACGTGCTGGGCCGGCCGCAGAAGAAGAAGATCATCTCGCGCTGGCGCGGCTACCACGGCTCCGGGCTGATGACCGGCTCGCTCACCGGGCTGGAGCTGTTCCACAAGGCGTTCGACCTGCCGATGCCCGGCATCCTGCACACCGAGGCGCCCTATTATTTCCGGCGCGCGAACCCGGCCCAGAGCGAGGCGGAGTTCACCGCCGCCTGCGTGGCGGCCCTCGAGGAGATGATCGCCCGCGAGGGGGCCGACACCATCGCCGCCTTCATCGGCGAGCCGGTGCTGGGCACGGGCGGCCTGGTTCCGCCGCCTGCGGGCTACTGGGAGGCCATCGGCGCGGTGCTGGAGCGCCATGACATCCTGTTGATCGCAGACGAGGTGGTGACCGGGTTCGGCCGCGTCGGCTCCATGTTCGGCTCCGATCACTACGGCATGCGGCCCGACATCATCACCATTGCGAAGGGCCTCACCTCGGCCTACGCGCCGCTTTCCGGCTCCATCGTCTCGGAGCGGATGTGGAAGGTTCTGGAACAGGGCACCGACGCGATGGGCCCGATCGGCCATGGCTGGACCTACTCGGCCCACCCGATCGGCGCCGCCGCCGGCGTGGCGAACCTGGAGCTGATCGACCGGCTGGGCCTGGTGGAGAACGCCCGCGACACCGGCGCCTACCTGCGCGCCGCGATGACCGATGCGCTGGGCGCCCACCCCAACCTGGGCGACATCCGCGGCGAGGGCATGCTCTGCGCCCTCGAATTCGTGGCGGACCGCGATACGCGCAGGTTCCTCGACCCGGCGCTGAAGACCGGCCCGGCCGTGGCCGCGGCCCTCCTGCGCCACGGGGTGATCGGCCGGGCGATGCCGCAGGGCGACATCCTGGGCTTCGCGCCGCCGCTCTGCCTCAGCCGCGAGGAGGCCGACACCATCGTCGCCGCCACCCATGCCGCGGTGACCGAGGTGTTCCCCGGCCGCTGACTCCTCTCCGCGCCGGGACACCTCCCGGCGCGGCCACCTTCCCCCCGGCCACTCCCGCAGCACCCGCCGTGCCGGCCCGGCCGGCGCCGCTCGCGGCGAAGGGCCGGGACCGGGGGCGCCGCCCGGCCGGCCGCGGCCCGCGCCGGAATGATGTTCCGCTGGACACCCCCGCAATTCCGGGCATCCTCACGGCAGCACGGCAGCACGGCAGCACGGCAGCACGGCAGCACGGCAGCACGGCAGCACGGCAGCACGGCAGCACGGCAGCACGGCAGCACGGCAGCACGGCAGCACGGCAGCACGGCAGCACGGCAGCACGGCAGCACGGCAGCACGGCAGCACGGCAGCACGGCAGCACGGCAGCACGGCAGCACGGCAGCACGGCAGCACGGCAGCACGGCAGCACGGCAGCACGGCAGCACGGCAGCACGGCAGCACGGCAGCACGGCAGCACGGCAGCACGGCAGCACGGCAGCACGGCAGCACGGCAGCACGGCAGCACGGCAGCACGGCAGCACGGCGCCGCCGGTGCAGGTGTGCTCTCCTGCCCGCCGACGGCGTCCGGGGCCGTTCGCGCCGGCGCAACCCGGCCGCGCGGGGGGCTCAGGTTCCCGGGATGTTCTCGCGGAAGATCACCTGCACGCGTGGCGGGTGGGCGTCATGGGGCAGGCCGCGCACTGCGCATTCGAGCAGGGAGAGCACCTCGCGGGCCTCCACGCGCGGGTTCTGGTCGATCAGCGCGTCGATGGTGCCGTCCAGCAGCAGCGCCTTGTTCTGCGCGGTGAGCTCGTGGCCCACGAACACCGGCCGGCGGGGCAGGCGGGCGGCGCGCAGGCTCTCGGCGATGCCGGGATTCCCGGCGCCGATGTTGTAGATGCCGGTGATGTCGGGATGGGCCTCCAGCAGGGCGCGGGTCTCGGAGACGGCGCGGGCCGGGTCATCGCGGATCTCGCGCAGCTCCACGATCTCGAAGCGCGGGAATTCCTCGGCGAGAATGGCGCGGAAGCCCATCTCGCGCTCCTCATGGCCGCGATAGGACAGCGAGCCGGCGAACACCGCCACCCGCTGCGCCGTGCCAGGCATCAGCAACCGGCCCATCAGGTAGCCGGCCAGCCGCCCCGCGGCGCGGTTGTCGATGCCCACATAGCCGATGCGCGGCACGTCCGGGATGTCGGAGACCAGCGTGGCCACCTTCACGCCGCGCGCGGCGAGGGCGCGCAGCGCCTCGCGCACCGCCGGGTGGTCCAGCGCGATCAGCCCCACGCCCTGGGTGTCGGGCAGCGCGTTCAGGGCGCGGGCGAGGGCCTGCGGGTTTATCCCCTCGATGCCGTGCACCTTCAGCTCCAGCCCGGAGCGGCGCTTGGCCTGCGCCTCGATCTCGGCGCAGAGCCCGCTGATGAACGGGTTGGAGCGCACGGGCAGCACGAAATCCAGGCGCACCGGGGCGATGGCGGGCCCCGGCGCGCGCCCCTGGGGCAGGTAGCCCAGCCGGTCCGCCACCTCCAGCACGACCTCGCGGGTGCGCGGGCGCACGCCGTCGCGGTTGTTCAGCACCCGGTCGACCGTGGCGCTGCTGACACCTGCCTCGCGGGCGATGTCCGTCAATGTCGAGCGCAGGGCCATCGCTTGGGCTCTCCTGATCCGGTTGTCCCGGTTTCGGCCACCGGCCGGGGAAGAGTCAAGCGGGGCGGCACGACTCAAATCACATCAAAACAAATCATTCCTGCCGGTCCCGGGCAGTGGAGGCGCCGATGTTCACGCCGCACCCACAGATTTCCCCTTACACTGGCTGCGACATGTCGGAGGGCAAGCCGTTGCAAATCAGGTGATTGTGGAGGCGTCGAGCTGCCCGGGATACGCCTGCCGGCCCGCTTGATGGATTATGATTTCATTTGACGTTGACTCCCTCCGGAGCCGGATCGAAACTGCACCAAAATCACAAGGACGGCGCCGCGGAGCGCCGCGTTCAGGGAGACGCCCGATGACCCCAGACCGCCCGGAGCGGCCGCGGCCCCCGGCCGTGCCGCGCAGGCCGCGCGTGCACCGCGGGACGCTGGCCAGGATCGCCGTCGCCGTCCGGCCCGATCCGCCGGGGCGGGAGAATCCTGCGCATCGGCTGCCCGGCCGCGGCGGGCCCGCCGCCCCTCCCCGCATCGGAGCGCCCCCAGGCCCGGAGCACGCACGGCCGATGCCGTGATCCCGCCGCTCCCACGGCCCCCGTTCCCTCATGAAAGGACACCCAAGTGGGCATTCTCGACGGATACCGCGTGCTCGACTGTTCCATCGCCATGGCAGGGCCCTTCGCGGCGCAGCGGCTGGGCGATCTCGGCGCCGACGTGGTGAAGGTGGAGCCGGTCACCGGCGAATGGCAGCGCCATGTCGCGGCCGGCGGCGCGACCGGAAACCGCATCAACGTCTCCTTCCTGTCGCTCAACCGCAACAAGCGCTCGCTGGCGGTCAACCTCAAGAGCGCGGAGGGCAGGGCGGTGCTGCTCGACCTCGTGCGCGAGGCCGATGTCTTCGTGCAGAACTACCGCCCCGGCGTGGCGGCGCGGCTGGGGGTGGATTACGAGACCCTCTCGGCGCTCAACCCGAAGCTGGTCTATGTCTCCATGTCCGGCTACGGCGAAAGCGGGCCCTATGTGAACCGCCCCGGGCAGGACCTGCTGCTGCAGGCCCTCTCCGGCGCCATGCTCTCCACGGGCCGCGCGGGCGAGCCGCCGGTGGCCGCCGGGCAATACCTCGTCGACGCCGTCACCGCCTACACCGCCTTCGAGGGTGTGCTCGCCGCCCTCCTGCACCGGGAGCGGACGGGCGAGGGCCAGCGCGTCGAGGTGAACATGCTCGATGCCATCACCACCCTGCAGATGCAGGAACTCTCCGTCTTCACCGTGGCCGGCAAACCGCAGCAACGCTCCGCCGAGCCGCATGCGCATGTGTTCATCCGCGCGCCCTACGGCACCTTCGCCACCGCCGACGGCTACCTCGCCCTCGCCTTCCCGCCGCTGGCGAAGCTCGGCGCCATCATCGGCGAGCCGTCTTTCGAGGCCATGAACGACGAGACCGACACCTGGACCCACCGCGACGCGATCTTCGCGCGCACCCGCGAGCGGCTGCTCATCAGGCCCACCGCGTATTGGCTGGAGCGGTTCGCGGAAGCCGACATCTGGGCCGGTCCGGTCCATGGCTATGCCGATCTCGTGGCCGATCCGCAGATCGCCCATAACGGCACCTTCGTGGAATATGACCACCCCACGGAAGGCAGGGTGAAGACCCCCGGCTTCCCCATCCGCTTCTCGAAAACGCCCTGTGCGGTGACGCGCGGCGCGCCGCTGGTGGGCGAGCACACGCGCGAGATCCTCGCCGCCGCGGGTTATCCGGAGGAGCGGATCGCGGCGCTCGCCGCCTCCGGCGCCGTGGCGCTGGGGGAGGAGGCGTGATGGCACCGCTCTCGGGCCTCACCTGGGACCATCCGCGCGGCTACTCCGCCCTGGCGGCCGCGGCGGCGGAGGTGGCGCCGGGCCAGGGCCTGTCGCTGACCTGGGCGCGCCAGCCGCTGGAGGGGTTCGAATCCGCCCCCATCGCGGAGCTCTGCGCCGCGCATGACCTCGTGGTGCTCGACCACCCGCATGTGGGCGAGGCGGTGGAGGCCGGCTGCCTGCACCCGCTGGAGGAGGTGTTCGGCCCGGCGGAGCTGGCGGCCATCGGCGCGCGCACCATCGGGCCCTGCCTTGCCTCCTACCGTTATGCCGGCCGGCACTGGGCGCTGCCGCTGGACGCGGCCACCCAGGTGATGGCCACCCGGCCGGACCTGCTGGAGACACCCCCCGCCACCTGGCAGGAGGTGCTCGCCCTGTCGCGCGGCGGCACGCCGGTGGCGCTGTCGCTCGCCGGGCCGCACGTGCTGATGAGCCTGTTCTCCGTGTGCACTGCGCTGGGCGCGCCGCCTGCCCTCCGCCCGCAGGAGCTGCTGCCGCCGGAGGTGGCGTGCACCGCCTGGGAGATCCTCTCCGAGCTGGCCGGGCGCAGCCCCGCCGCCCTGCGCCCGCTGAACCCGATCGGCATCCTGAACCGCATGGCGGCGGAGGAGATCGCCGCCTGCGTGCCGCTCATCTACGGCTATGTGACCTATGCCGCCCCGGCCTCCGGCACGGCGCTGCGCTTCTCCGACGCGCCGCGCGCCACGCCGGGCGGCCGGCCCGGCGGCACGCTGGGCGGCACCGGCATCGGGCTGTCGCGCCGTGTCACCCCCACGCCGGAACTGCGCACCCACCTCAGGTGGCTGATGTCCGAGGCGGTGCAGCGCGGCTTCATCCCCGACCATGACGGCCAGCCGAGTGCCCGCGCCGCCTGGGCGGATGCGGGCGTGAACGCGCGCTGGCGCGGGTTCTACGCCGGCACGGCGGCCACGCTGGAGGCCTCCTGCGTGCGGCCGCGCTTCGCCGGCTACATCGCTTTCCAGACCGCGGCCTCCGAGCGGTTGCGCGCCGCGCTGGAGGCGCGCGAGCCGGCCGCGCGCGCCATGCAGGCGCTGCAGGATCTCTATGACCAGAGCCGCCCTGGCGGCACCGAGACATGAGGACGACATGACCCAGGACCTGCTGTTCGAGATCGACGGCGCCGTGGCCACCATCACGCTGAACCGCCCGGAGAAGCTCAATTCCGTGACCCCGGAGATGGCGGGGGCCATCACTGCCGCCCTCTCCATCTGCGAGGCGGACCCCTCCCTGCGCTGCGTGATCCTCACCGGGGCGGGGGAGCGCGCCTTCTGCGCCGGCTCCGACATCGGCGCGCTGGACGCCTATGCCACCCCCTGGGATTTCCGCAACCGGCCGGACTATTGCGACGCCGTGCGCGCCTTTCGCAAACCCTGCATCGCGGCGGTGAACGGCTATGCCTTCGGCGGCGGGCTGGAGACGGCGCTTTCCTGCGACATCCGCCTCGCCTCCGCCACCGCCAGTTTCGCCGCGCCGGAGATCAAGCTGGGATGGATCGGCGGCGGCGGCATGGCGGCGCAACTGGCCCATTCCATCGGGGCGTCTAACGCGGCGCTCATGGTGATGACCGGGGACCCGGTGCGCGCGCAGACGGCGCTGGCCTGGGGGCTGGTGAGCGAGGTGCTGGCCCCGGAGGCGCTACTGCCGCGCGCCCGCGCGCTGGCCGGGATCATCGCGGCGCGCGCGCCCATCGCCGCGGAGACCGCGAAGCTGAACCTGCGCGCCGCCCATGCCATGCCGCTGGAGAAGGCCATCGAATACGAGCGTGACCTGCAGACGATCTGCTTTGCCACCGAAGACGCCGCCGAGGGCCGTCGCGCCTTCGCCGAAAAGCGCCCTCCGGTGTTCCGGCACCGCTGAGGCGGCGGGCCCGGGGGCGCCGCGATCCCGTCGGGATGCATGCCCGAGAACAGGCGAGGCCCGGACCGGCGACCGCGGCGCGGCGCGGTGTTCCGGCGCCGTAGACGCAGTGGGCCCGAGGCACTGCGATCCTGTCGGGATGCACGCCCGGGGGCAGGCGAGGCCCGGACCGGCGACCACGGTGCGGCCCGGTGTTCCGGCGCCGTGGAGGCGGCGGGCCGGGGGCACTGTGATACCGCCAAGGCGCACGCACCCGAGTGCGGGCGGGGCACGGAATGGCCACCGCGACGGGGCGCGGTGTTCGGGCGCTGCAGAGGCGCTGGGCCCGGAAGGCACCGTGATGCCCTCGGGTGGCGCGCGCCGGAAAGCTGATGCGCCCGGGATCACATCCCACGGATCGCCCATCATCGGTACGCATGCCGCGGCGGTCCGGCGCTGTTGAGCCCGGCGGGCCCCGGGGGGACGGCGCAGCCGCAGGGGCGCGCCCGGGGGCTGGTGCTGTGGAGGCCGGGTGCCACGGCGCGGCCCCGGCCGGAGTGCGCGTCGAAGGGGGGCGCCTCCATTGATGCCGAGGGACCGCTGCAATGCTGCCGGGTCTCGCGCCGGGAGGCCGGCGCGGCGGAAACCGGGGCGCGCCGGGCCTTGCGGCGGGACGCGGGCCTGGGGTGCCGGCGTTGCGCGCGGTGGTTCCGGCGCGCCGGCGCCGGGCTCAGCCGAGCCGGCGCTCCATCAGCAGCGTGGTCTCATGGCCGTCATGGATCTCGCGCAGCGGGCGGTAGCCGAGGCTGGTGTAGAAGGGCACGGCGGGCAGGGCGGCGGGCACCTCCAGCCGGGCAATGCCGCGGGCCCGGGCCTCTGCCTCCACCGCGGCCATCAGCCGGCGGCCCACCCCGGCGCGGTGCAGGGCGGGCGAGACGAAGACGCTGCGCACCGACGTGCCCTCCAGGCTCGCCGTGCCCACCACCGCACCGTCCCGCAGCGCCACGAAGGCGGTGCGCGCGGCGAAGAGCGCGGCGAGCGGCCCCGGCGCGAAGGCCCCTGCGGCGCGTTCGATCACCTCCGTCGGATAGGCGCGTGCGAGGGTTTCGCGCAGGGCCGCGCAGATCACCGCGCTGGCTGCGGCGGCATCATCGGCGCCGGCGCGGCGGATCTCGATCTCATGGGTCATGCTGGTCCGGTCTCCCCGCGCCTCGGTCCGGCTGTCCCGGCCCGCGTCGCGCCTGCATAGCGCAGGCCGGATGCGGGCGCTATCGCCCTGCGGCCGCTTCGGGCTAGGTTTGAGGGGGAGCGCGGCGCCGCAAGGGGCGCCGCCCGATCCCTCGCCGCGGTGCCGGCAGGGCAGGGCGAGGGAGCCGGGGCAGGATGATTTCGAAATGGCACTGGCTGCTGCTGCAGTTTTCCCGCCGGCTCTGGGTGCGGGCGGCGCTGCTGGCGCTGCTGGGCGTGGCCGCGGCGCTGCTGGCCACGCTGGCCGAGCAGGTGCTGCCCTGGGACATGCCCTTCACCGTGGAGGCGAACGCGGTTGACCGCATCCTCGACATCCTCGCCTCCAGCATGCTCGCGGTCACCACCTTCTCGCTCAGCGTGATGGTTTCGGCCTATGGCGCGGCCACCAGCAATGTCACCCCCCGGGCCACCCGGCTGCTGGTGCAGGACCCCACCACCCAGAACGTGCTGGCGGTGTTCCTCGGCTCGTTCCTGTTCAGCCTGGTGGGGATCGTGGCGCTGGGCACCGGCTCCTACGGCGAGCGGGGGCGGGCGGTGCTGTTCATCGTCACCATCGGGGTGATCGTGATCATCGTGGTGACCATGGTGCGCTGGATCGACTATCTCTCCGGTCTCGGCCGGGTGGGGGAGACCACGGAGCGGGTGGAGACGGCCACGGCCGCGGCGATCGCGGCCCGGGTGGCGGACCCCTATCTCGGCGGCCGCCCCGCCACGGCGGCGGAGGAGGTCTGCCCGCCCGGCGCGCGGCCGGTGTTCCCGCAGCACTCGGGCTACATCCAGCATGTCGACATCGCCGGCCTCTCGGATGTCGCGGAAGCGCGCGGGCTCACGGTTCAGGTGCTCACCCTGCCGGGCAGCTTCGTGCATTCGGGGCGGGCGCTGGCGCGCATCGGGGGCCTGTCGATGACCGGCCTGGAGGCAGACGGTGTCGCCTGGCTGGAGGCCTGCGCCGCGGTGCGGGCGTGCTTCACCATCGGCGAGCACCGCTCCTTCGACCAGGACCCGCGCTTCGGTCTGTGCGTGATGGCCGAGATCGCCTCGCGCGCGCTCTCCCCGGCGGTGAACGACCACGGCACGGCCATCGACGTGCTCAGCCGCAGCGTGCGCCTGCTCGCGCCCTGGGCCGGACAGGTGGCGCCGGAGGACGAGGAGGACATTCCCTACCCCAGGGTTCTGGTGCCGCGGATCGAGGTGGAGGATCTGTTCGCCGACCTGTTCCCGCCGGTGGCGCGGGACGGGGCCGGGCATCTTGAGGTGCATATCCGGCTGCAGAAGTCCCTCTCGGCGCTGCTGGCGATGGGCGACGCCGAATTCAGCCGCTGCGCCCGCGCCCAGTCGCGCGAGGCGATGGACCGGGCGGAGATCGGCCTGTCGCT
Source organism: Paroceanicella profunda (assembly GCF_005887635.2). Lineage (GTDB taxonomy): Bacteria > Pseudomonadota > Alphaproteobacteria > Rhodobacterales > Rhodobacteraceae > Paroceanicella > Paroceanicella profunda. The sequence goes on from NZ_CP040818.1 coordinate 2,213,652, forward strand.
GGAGGCCGACCGTGCCACCCTGCGCGCGCTCTGCCTCCGCGAGGGCCTCGCGGAGGAGGCGGCGGGCTCAGGGAGAGGCGAGGGCTGAGGGCCGGTGTTGCGGCGGGAGGCTGGGAGCTGACGGCAGATGGCTGGGGCGGAGGATTGAATGCTGAGAGCCGAGAACTGAGAGCCGCAACTGCCAGCCGAGAGCTGAGAAAGCATAGACCAGGGGCGCTCAGACTGGCGATCAGTGGCGCATGGGCCGGGGAATGGTGGTGCTCAGACTGAAAACGGAGAGTGCATAGGCTCAGGGCTCAGGGCTCAGGGCTCAGGGCGCACAGACCGGGGCGGATGACGCAGGGGCTGAGGACCGAGAGATCACGGGCTAGGACGGATGGCGCACGGGTTGAGGACCGAGAGTTCACGGGCTGGGAGGGCAGGCCGGCGACTGGTGGCGCATAGCCCGGAGGCTGATGGCGCACGGGCTGCGGACTCGTTGTGCACGGGCTGTGGACTGGAGCGCACGTGCACCGAGGTAACGCGGTGCGCGCTGGCCCCGTCCGCCGCTCCCGACCAATGCCGGGGGGCGGCCATCGGCGGGCCCGCGGCGCAGGGCGCCTGCCGGTGGCCGGACAGCAGAACGCCCCGGCGATCGCATCGTCGGGGCGCAGCGGGTCCGGGGTGCCCCGGACCGGGGTTCGGCACAGGCCCGGGGAGCGGGCCGTGCCGGCGCGGCTCAGAGCTGGTTCAGCTCTGGTGGCCGCGGGCCAGGGTGTCGGCGAGTGCGTCGATCTCGCCCGGTTCGAGGCCGATATCGGAGAGCTGCGCCGGCGACAGCGCGCGCAGGGCACGGCTGGTTGCGCGGGTGCGCTGCCAGACGGTGTAGCGCTCGACGATCGAGCCGAAGAGGGAGCGGGTCTTCGCAGCGCCGTACGCGCCGGAAGCGGTCGGTTCGTACAGAGCCATGATCCGGTTTCCTATGTCATTCGTGTGGGGGCATGAGTGCCTGTCGAGGAGGCAGATAGGCCGGAATCCCTCGGTACACAACACCGTGAAAATGCATGTCTGACATGCAAGCGGAGCATCGATTGCCAGATCCATGTGCAGAATGAAAACTCTCGCCCCGCCGGGCCGGGGGACCGCCGCGCCCCCGGGACAAGATGCGCCCGGCTGTGGGGCCGCGTGCCGGGCGTCCGGCGGGGGGAGGGCGGCTGCGGCTTCGCGGTGGATGCGGGGGCCTTTCCGTGACGCGAAGCGGCGCGGGGCCGGACGAAACGCCCGTGCAGACGGGCGCATCGGCGGTGGCCCGGGCGGACGGATCGCCACTGGCGCCTTGTTCGCGTTTCGTGCTAGTGAAGGGCAAGTGACTGGAACCATTCGGATCTGAACGGGGAGACCCCATGCGCGTCATCGGCATAGATCCCGGCCTGCGCCACACCGGCTGGGGGGTGGTCGACGTGGCCGGCAGCCGCATCGTCCATGTGGCGAACGGCACCTGTCACTCGCAGGGGACCGAGCTTGCCTACCGGCTGCTGAGCCTGTTCGAGCAGCTCTCGGTGGTCTTCGAGGCGCATGGGCCCGATACCGCCGCCGTCGAGCAGACCTTCGTGAACAAGGACGCCGCCGGCACGCTGAAACTGGGCCAGGCCCGGGCGATCGCGCTGCTGGTGCCGGCGCGGGCCGGGCTGGAGGTGGCCGAATACGCGCCCAACGCGGTGAAGAAGGTGGTGGTGGGCGTGGGCCACGCGCAGAAGGGACAGGTCGAGCACATGGTGCGGCTGCAGCTTCCAACGGCCGTGATCGAGGGGCCGGACGCGGCGGACGCGCTCGCCATCGCGCTGTGCCACGCCCACCATGCCCGGTTCGCCGGAAGGCTGACGGCCGCGATCGACAAGGCCGGTGAAAAGGCAGGTGCGGCATGATCGGCAAGATCGGCGGGCGGGTGGATTACATCGCGAGCGACCACGTGCTGATCGATACCGGCGGCGTGGGTTATCTCGTCTACTGCTCGGACCGGACGCTGGCGCGGATGCCGAAGCCCGGCGGCACCGTGGCGCTCTACACCGAGCTGCTGGTGCGCGAGGACCTGCTGCAGCTCTTCGGCTTTCCCACCATGATCGAGCGCGAGTGGCACCGGCTGCTGACCTCGGTGCAGGGCGTGGGCGCACGGGTGGGGCTGGCGATTCTCGGGCGGCTGGGCCCTGAAGGGCTGGGCCGGGCGCTGGCGCTGGGAGACGTGGCTGCGATCAGGGCGGCGCCCGGCGTCGGGCCGAAACTCGCGACGCGCATCGTGAGCGAGCTGAAGGACAAGGCACCGGCCATCATGGCGCTCGGCTCGGGCGGAGCGCAGCCGGCCATGGTTTCGGGCCAGCCCGAAACCTCTCCGGAGCCGGGCCCGGCTCCGGAGACTGCGCAGCCCGGGGCTGCGCAGATGGCCGTGTCCCGCCCCCCCCCGGCCGTGTCGCAGGCGGATGCGTCGGCGGATGCCCTGTCCGCCCTGGTCAATCTCGGCTATGGCATGGGAGATGCGGCCGGTGCCGTGGCGCGCGCCGCCGCCGAGGCCCCCGAGGCGGGGACCGCCGCCCTCATCCGCGCCGCCCTGAAGCTGCTCGCCCCGAAAGGCTGACCTGAAAGGTTGATCCGACCATGGCTGCATCCGAGGCCCCCGATCCGCTGATCCGCCCCGACGCCCGGCCCGAGGATTCGGACCGCGCCCTGCGGCCGCAGACCCTGGACGATTTCGTCGGCCAGAAGGAGGCCCGCGCCAACCTGCGCGTGTTCATCGAGAGCGCGCGCCAGCGCGGCCAGGCCATGGACCACACGCTGTTCTACGGGCCCCCCGGCCTCGGCAAGACCACGCTGGCGCAGATCATGTCGCGCGAGCTGGGGGTGAACTTCCGCATGACCTCGGGCCCGGTGCTGGCGAAGGCGGGCGACCTTGCCGCCATCCTCACCAATCTCGACACCCGCGACGTGCTGTTCATCGACGAGATCCACCGCCTGAACCCGGTGGTGGAGGAGGTGCTCTACCCGGCGCTGGAGGATTTCGCTCTCGACCTCGTGATCGGCGAGGGGCCGGCGGCGCGCACCGTGCGCATCGACCTGCCGCCCTTCACCTTGGTGGGCGCCACCACCCGGCTGGGCCTGCTCACCACGCCGCTGCGCGACCGCTTCGGCATCCCCACCCGGCTGGAGTTCTACACCGTGGAGGAGCTGGAACTCATCGTCACCCGCGCCGCGCGCCTGCTGGGGGCCGAGGCCGATGCGGCCGGCGCCCGCGAGATCGCCCGCCGCGCCCGCGGCACGCCGCGCATCGCCGGGCGGCTGCTGCGCCGGGTGGTGGACTTCGCCGTGGTCGAGGGCGACGGCCGCGTCACCCGCGCGCTCGCCGACATGGCGCTGCACCGGCTCGGGGTCGACGACCTCGGGCTCGACGGGGCCGACCGGCGCTACCTCGGCATGCTGGCGGAGAATTTCGGCGGCGGGCCGGTGGGGGTGGAGACCATGGCCGCCGCGCTGTCGGAGAGCCGCGACGCGATCGAGGAGGTGATCGAGCCCTTCCTCCTCCAGCAGGGGCTGCTGCAGCGCACGCCGCGCGGGCGCATGCTGGGCCGCCGGGCCTGGACGCACCTCGGCCTCACGCCGCCGCGTCAGCCTCCGCAGGCGAGCCTGTTCGGAGACGATGCGTGAGCGCGCCCGCACCGGCGCGCGGTTTCGCCGCCGGCGCCGGCGTGCTATGCCCGCGGCCCTGCGTGACACTGAGGAGACCGTATCCGTGCTGACCCCCCGGAGCGCCGGCGAAGACCTGGCCGAGGAGATCGCCGCGCTGTTCACCCGCGCCGACGGAAGCTTCCGCTTCGCGCGCTGGGGCTGCACGCCGGCACCGGTGGTCTTCGGCACCGACGACGCCACCCTGGTGCCGATGCGCGCCGCGATGGAGGAGGTTGCCGGCCACGCCGGGCTCGCCCTGGCCGAGACGGACCCGGAGCTGGGCTCCAACTTCATCGTGTTCTTCTGCGCGCACTGGGCGGACCTTTCCGACGTGCCGCATCTCGAGCGCCTGCTGCCGGAGCTCGGCGGGCTCATCTCCCGGCTGGAGGCGGCGGGGGCGAACCAGTACCGGCACTTCCGCTTCTCCGGGGGCGGGGCGATCCGCGCCTGCATCCTGCTGCTGCGCCAGGACGAACACCTGGCCGCGGTGCCCGCCCACACGCTCATGCTGTCGCAGACCGTGCAGAGCCTGCTGCTGTGGTCGGACACCGCCTTCCGCGAGACGAGCGCGCTGCACATCCTGGGCGAGGGCCGGGTGGCGGCGGTGAAACCCGGCTGCGCGGCGCTGCTGCGCGCCGCCTACGACCCCGCGCTGCCCGACGCCTCCGCCGACAGGGCCACGGCGCTGCGCCTCGCCGCGCGCATCGGGCTGCGCCTGTCATGACCGCCGGCCCGGCGCACAGCCTCTCCCTCAGGGTGTACTACGAGGACACCGACATGGCCGGCGTGGTCTACTACGCCAATTACCTGCGCTACCTGGAGCGGGGCCGCTCGGAGGCGGTGCGTGCCCTCGGGGTGGACCAGGTGGCGATGCGCGCGGCCGGCCTGGTCTTCGTCGTGCGCCGAGTCGAGGCGGATTACCTGCGCCCGGCGCGCTTCGACGACACGCTGACGGTGGAGACCCGATTCGGCGCGGTGAAGGGGGCGTCCCTGGTGGCGTCGCAGGTCGTTCTGCGGTCCGGGGAGGCGCTGCTGCGCGCGCGAGTCACCCTCGCCTGCATGTCGCTGGCCGGCGCACCTCAGCGGATTCCCGCCGATATGCGCAAAGCACTGGCATCGGCAGCGGCGTAAAGCCGCCACTCACGCGAATTTTTGCGATTTTCACACGCAGCCACTTGCGAATTTGCTAGTCTGTGACAGATAGGCGCTTCAGAGACCGGGGGTCAGAACCCGGCCCGCCCTTATTGGCTGGATCGAGGCAGGACTGATGGAACCGGATACCCTTGCGGCAGCGCAAACGATCGATTTTTCGCTGTTGGCGCTGTTCTTGCGCGCCACCCTGACGGTGAAGATCGTCATGGTTCTGCTCATCCTTGCGTCCGTCTGGTCCTGGGCGATCATCATCGAGAAATCCATCCGCTACCGGCGCGTGCGCCGCGAGGATGACACGTTCGAGGATGCCTTCTGGTCCGGCCAGCCGCTGGAGGACCTGTTCGACCGGCTGGGCGCCAAGCCGCGCACCGCGATCGAGCGCATCTTCTCCGCCGGCATGAGCGAATGGCGCCGGTCCTACCGCAAGGGCGTGCTGCTGCCCGGCTCCCAGCGCCGCATCGAGCGCTCGATGGACGTGACCATTGCGCGTGAGGGCGAGGGCATCAACCGCGGGCTGGGCGTGCTGGCCACCGTGGGATCGATCTCGCCCTTCGTGGGCCTGTTCGGCACGGTCTGGGGCATCAAGAACGCCTTCGAGGACATCGCGATGCAGCAGAGCACCAACCTCGCCGTCGTGGCGCCCGGCATCGCCGAGGCGCTGGTGGCGACGGCGCTCGGGCTCGTCGCGGCCATCCCGGCGGTGATCTTCTACAACAAGCTCTCCGGCGATGCGGACCACATCACGGCGAACTACGAGAATTTCGCGGACGAATTCTCCACCATCCTGTCGCGTCAGATCGAGCGGAGTGCCGAATAAATGGGCGCGGGTGTCATGAAACGCGGTGGCGGACGGCGCGGGCGCGGAGGCGGCCGCCGCCAGATGTCGGACATCAACGTCACGCCCTTCGTGGACGTGATGCTGGTGCTGCTGATCATCTTCATGGTCGCGGCGCCGCTGCTGACCGTGGGCGTGCCGGTGGAGCTGCCGAAGACGGCCGCCGCGGCCCTGCCGACGGAGAAGGAGGAGCCGCTGACCATCTCGCTCACCGCCGATGGCCGGGTGATGCTGCAGAAGGAGGAGATCGTCCTGTCCGACCTCATCCCCAAGCTGCGCGCCATCGCCGCCGAGCGCGAGGACGACAAGGTGTTCCTGCGGGCCGACGGCGCGGTGTCCTACAAGACCGTGGCCGAGGTCATGGGCGCGCTGAATGCCGGGGGCTTCAACCGGATCGGTCTCGTCACCGACCCGGGCGGCCCCACGCTTGACGGCCAGGGCAACTGAGGCGCGAGGAGGCGCGGAGGGCCGACACATCATGCGTATGCGCAGAGGGATCATCATCTCGGGCAGTGTTCACCTCGCCCTGATCCTGGCTGTCCTGCTCCGTCTCGACCTGTTCAAGGCCGACGAGGCGCAGGCCATCCAGATCGCCGAGGTCGACCTGATGACCGGGGCCGAATTCGATGCCGCCGTGTCCACCGCTCCGGACGCGCCGCGCGAAGAGCTTTCCGAGATCACCCCGCCCGAGCAGGGCGGCTCCGACATCACCGCCCCCACCGACACCGAGGCCCCCAGCCCGCGTGCCGCGGACACGCCCGAGATGGCCGAGCCCGAGCCGGCGCCGGACGTCTCCGGCCTGCGCCAGGAGAGCCCGACCCCGGTGATGCCGCAGGCCCCCGCCAGCCCCTCCGTCGCCGAGACGGACACGGGGGACGAGGGCGTGTCGCTGGTGCGCCCGGATGCCGTGGGCCGGCAGAACCCGGAGACGGAGAACCGCAAGCCCGCCTCCACCACGCTCGACAAGCCGACGCCGCCGGCGCCCGCGCCGCGCATCGCCTCGCGCCCCGCGCCCAAGCCGCCGGAGGAGGCGAAGACCGCCGACGTGGCCTCCGAGGAGGTGGTGAAGTCCGAGGAGGCCGAGAAGCCGGCCGAGGAGAAGCCCGCGGAGGCCCCGAAGGAGGCCGCCAGCGAGATCGTGCCCGAGCAGGCCGAGGCCCCGGTGCCCGAGGCCGTGGCCCCGCTCACCGCGCAGCGCCCGCGCGGCCGGCCGGACACGGTCGTCGCCGCCGCGACGCCGCAGGAGGAGCCGAAGCAGCCCGAGGCCCCGGCCACGCCCGCCGCCAAGCCCCAGCCGCAGAAGCCCGCCGGCGCGGCCCCCGCGAAACCGGCGCAGACGGCGTCCACGCCGAAGCCGACCACGTCGAACGCCGCCGCCCTGGGCCCGCCGCTCACCGCGCGGGAGAAGGACGGCATCGGCCTCGCGGTGAAGAAGAACTGGAACATGGGGCCGATCCAGGGCCTTGCGGATTTCAAGGAACTGGTGATCACCGTGCAGTTCGAGCTGGACCGCACGGGTGAGGTGGTCGGCAAGACGGTGACGCCGGTGACGCCGGCCTCTCCCAGCGGCTCCTACGCGCTCGCCTTCCGGCAGGCGCGGATCGCGGTGCTGAAGTCGGCGCCGTTCAAGATGCCGGCGGAGAAGTACGGCCAGTGGAAGACCGTGCAGATCACGTTCAACCCCAGCAAAGGGATCGGATACTGATGGCGAGGAAATTTGTAGTCGCATGGCTCCTGGCAGCAGTGACCGGGGCAGGCGTGCTGGCCTCCGTCAGCGGGGTGCAGGCACAGGAATCGAAACCGCTGGTCATCACGATCGACGAGGGTGTGGTCGAGCCGATGCCGTTCGCGGCGCCGGTCTTCATCGCCGAGGATGCCGGCGCGGCCGAGTTCGCCGCCCAGCTCACCGACGTGATGACCAATGACCTGGTGGGCACGGCGCTGTTCCGGCTGATCAACCGGTCCGCCTACATCTCCAGCCCGGCCAGCTTCGAGGCCACCCCGGAGTTCGCGGACTGGCGGGCGATCAACGCGCAGGCGCTGGTCACCGGCGCCGTCTCGACCAGCGGCAACCAGATCACCCTGCGCTTCCGGCTGTGGGACGTCTACGCCGGCCAGCCGGTGGGCCAGGGCCTGCAGCTTGTCGGAGACCGCGACAACTGGCGCCGCCTCGCGCACAAGGTGGCGGACCAGGTCTATTCCCGCATCACCGGCGAGGACCCCTATTTCGACAGCCGCGTGGTGTTCGTGGCCGAGAGCGGCCCGAAGAACGCCCGCGTGAAGCGCCTCGCCATCATGGACCAGGACGGCGCGAACCTGCGCTACCTCACCGACGGCAGCTCCATGGTGCTCACCCCGCGCTTCAACCCGTCGAGCCAGGAAGTCATCTACATGAGCTACCAGACGGGCGAGCCCCGTGTGTTCCTCATGAACGTGGACACGCTGCAGCGCGAGGAGCTGGAGCGCCAGCCGGGCATGACCTTCGCGCCGCGCTTCTCGCCGGACGGCAGTTCGGTGGTGATGTCACTGTCGCGCGGGGGCAACACTGACATTTATTCGGTGCCGCTCGGCTCGCGCCAGCTCATCCAGCTCACGAACAGCCCGGCCATCGACACGGCGCCGAGCTACTCTCCCGACGGCAGCCAGATCGTGTTCGAAAGCGACCGGGGCGGCAAGCAGCAGCTCTACGTGATGTCGGCCTCCGGAGGCGGCGCACGCCGCATTTCCTTCGGAAGCGGCTCCTACGCGACCCCGGTCTGGTCGCCCCGCGGCGATCTGATCGCTTTCACCAAGCAACAGGGCGGCCGCTTCTATATCGGCGTGATGCGCACCGACGGATCGGACGAGAAACTGCTGACCGCGTCCTTCCTCGATGAAGGCCCGACGTGGTCACCGAACGGACGCGTGCTAATGTTCTTCCGGGAGAGCCCCGGCCCGAACGGCGCCCCGGCCCTCAGGAGCGTCGACGTGACCGGCCGCAACGAACGGCGGGTGCCGCTGAACCAGCCGGCATCGGACCCGGCCTGGTCGCCGCTCCTGAAATGAGTTTTGTCCGCCGGCTGTGAGAGACCGGCGGCAGAAAAACCGAAGACCACCCAGTCCGGGGGAGAGAACCCCCGGCGTGAAACCGGAGATACCATCCATGACTTTCCTCAAGTTCGGCTTCGTGGCGCTGACCGCCCTCACGCTCGCTGCCTGCTCGGATTCCGACGAGGACATGACGGCACAGCCGTATGACCCGAATGCGAGCAGCATCTCGGAGAGCTCGCTGCAGTACTTCAACACCGTCGTCGGTGACCGGGTGCTGTTCGCGACCGACAGCTCCTCCGTCGACAGCTACGCGCAGGAGACGCTGACCCGTCAGGCCGAGTGGCTCAACCAGAACCCGAGCGTGACCGCGACCATCGAAGGCCATGCCGACGAGCGCGGCACCCGCGAGTACAACCTCGCGCTCGGTGCCCGCCGCGCCAACGCCGCCTACAACTTCCTGGTGAGCCGTGGCGTGTCCGCCAGCCGCCTGCGCACCGTGTCCTACGGCAAGGAGCGCCCGGAGGCCACCTGCTCGAACGAAAGCTGCTGGTCGCAGAACCGCCGCGCGGTTACTGTCATCGCCGGCGCGCCGATGAGCTGAGCATCACGCTCCTGACCACATCCGGGCCGCAGTCGCGGCCCGGAACCTGCCGGAACCCGAGGGGAGGGCCCATGCGCATCCGTCTGACTGCACTTGTCATTTCGCTCGTCCTGCCGGTCTGCGGCATGGCCCAGACGGCACCCAGCGCGCAAAGCCTCGAGGACATCCGCCAGAACCTGCAGGCCATCGATTCCGAGGTCGCGCAGCTGCGCACCCAGCTTCTGGCCACCGGGAACCAGCTTCCCGCCACGGCGGGCAACCCGCTGCAGCGGCTCGATGCGCTGGAGCACAACACCCGCCTGCTCACCGGCCGGGTGGAGCAGCTCCAGAACGACATCCGCCGCATGGCGGACGACGCCGGCCGCCGCTATTCCGACGTGGATTTCCGCCTCACCGAGATCGAGGGCGGAGACACCGCGCTGCTGGGCAATCCCGTGGCGCTCGGCGGCGGCGTGACCGATGGCACCGCCGGGTCGGGCGGGGGCACCGGCTTCGGCGGCCCGATGACCGCGGGGCAGAGCGACACGCCGAACGTGGCCGTCGCCATCTCCGAGCAGAATTCCTATGACGCGGCCGATGCAGCGCTCGAGGCCGGGCGCTACGAGGAGGCCGCCGCCGGCTTCCGCGCCTTCCTCGGCGAATATCCCGACAGCCCGCTGGCCAATGACGCGACCTTCGAGCTGGCCCAGGCCAATCTCGCCACCGGCGCCTTCCGCGACGCGGCCAAGGGATATCTGAAAGCCTTCAACGCCGAACCGAACGGGCCGAACGCCCCGGAGGCCCTCTACGGCGTGGGCATCTCGCTGCAGTATCTGGGCCAGATGCCGGAAGCCTGCCTCACCTATGACGAGGTGGAGCGCCGCTTCCCCGCCATGGAGCCGGACCTGGCCGACAAGCTGGAGCAGGGGCGCGACGGCGCCAGCTGCCAGCGCTAGCCGGGTGACGTTCGACGCGGCCGCCTCCGCCGCCGCCGCGGCGCTGGCTGCCGGGTTCTCCGGCGTGCCGGGCGAGATCTGTCTCGCTGTCTCGGGCGGGGGCGATTCGCTCGCCCTTCTCGCCCTTGCCGCGGACTGGGCCGCCGCCACCGGCCATCCCCTCAGTGTCGCCACCGTGGACCACCGGCTGCGCGCGGAAGCCGCGGCGGAAGCCGCCGCCGTGGCCGCGCGCTGCGCCGCACTGGACCTGCCGCACGCCACGCTGGCCTGGGACGGGGGGCCGGGGGCGGGGAACCTCTCCCAGGCCGCGCGGGACGCCCGCCGCGCCCTGCTCTCGGGCCATGCGGCGGCGCGCGGGGCCGCGGCCGTGGCGCTGGCCCATACCGCCGATGACCAGGCCGAGACCTTCCTGATGCGCCTTGCGCGCGGCTCCGGCGTCGGCGGCCTCGCCGGCATGGCGGCGCGCTCGGAGGTGGGCGGCGTGCTCTGGCTCCGCCCGCTGCTGGGCATCCGCCGCGACACGCTGCGTGACGTGCTCCGGGCGCGCGGCTGGGGCTGGGCGGAGGACCCCTCCAACCTCGACGCGCGCTTTGACCGGGTGAAGGCCCGCCGCGCGCTCGACACCCTGGCCCCGCTCGGCCTCGACGTGCCCCGTCTGGTGGCCACGGCCAGCCGCATGGCCGAGGCCCGCGACGCCCTCGACCACGCCGGCCAGGCCCTTGCCGCCGCAGCACTTTCCTGGAGCGCGGAGGGCGAGGCCTGCCTGCGGCCCGCCCCCCTGCGCGCCGCCCCGCGCAGCGTGCGCCTGCAACTGCTCGCGGACCTGCTCACCGCGGTGTCCGGCCGGCGCCATCCGCCGCGGCGCGCGGCGCTGGAACGTGCGGCGGAGGCGATGCTGGGCGCGGAGGCCCCGGCGGGAAGCCTGCACGGCTGCCTCTGGCGCCGGCGCGGGGAGGGGCTCGTGCTGCGGCGGGAGCCCCGCGCCTGCCCGCCGCCCGTGCCCGCGCGGCGCGATCAGCTCTGGGACGGCCGCTGGCGGGTGCGCTGTTCCGCCCCGGTGCCGGAGGGGCTCAGCCTCGCCGCCCTCGGGCCTGCCGGGCTCGCCGTCACCGGGCGCCCGCCCGGCGGGGTGGCGGCGGAGACCTTGCACGCAACCCCCGCGATCTGGCACAATGACAGCCTGATCGCCGCTCCGGCCTGCGGATACCCGGCCGACGGACGCGCCGCCGCATGGTCGGCAGAATGGACGATCGAAGATGCAAGACGACGCAGGGTGTTAACCTGTCGTTGAATCCGCCCGTGCAGAGCTTATGTTAGGCACCAACGCGCCGGCCCTTCGGGGACCGGCGGAAACCCGTTCCTCTGGAGGACGCCTTGGGCAACGCGAAGAACCTCGCCTTCTGGGCGATTGTGATCCTGCTGCTGGTCGCACTTTTCAACGTATTCAATTCGGGCGGCCCCGGCACGCGTGCAAACGAGGTATCCTATTCGGACTTTCTGAACAGGGTCGAAGGGTCGAAGGTCGCGTCAGTACAGATTGACGGCGAGACAATCCGCGCGAAAGATAATGACGGCACCCAGTACGAGGTGGTCCAGCCCCGCTCTTCCGACGTGGTGGAGCAGCTGCGCCAGCACCGGGTGGATATTACCGTTGTGCCGCAGGAGCGCTCGAACCTGATGTCGACCCTGTCCTTCTGGCTGCCGATGCTGCTCCTGATCGGAGTGTGGATCTTCTTCCTCAACCGCATGCAGGGCGGCGGCCGCGGCGCCATGGGCTTCGGCAAGTCCAAGGCCAAGCTGCTGACCGAACGCTCCGGCCGCGTCACCTTCGACGATGTCGCGGGCATCGACGAGGCGAAGGAGGAGCTGGAGGAGATCGTCGAGTTCCTGCGCGACCCGCAGAAATTCTCCCGCCTCGGCGGCAAGATCCCGAAGGGCGCGCTGCTCGTCGGCCCTCCGGGCACCGGCAAGACGCTGCTCGCCCGTGCCATCGCGGGGGAGGCGGGCGTGCCCTTCTTCACCATCTCGGGCTCCGACTTCGTGGAAATGTTCGTCGGAGTCGGCGCATCCCGCGTGCGTGACATGTTCGAGCAGGCCAAGAAGAACGCCCCCTGCATCGTGTTCATCGACGAGATCGACGCCGTCGGCCGCCATCGCGGCGCCGGCTACGGCGGCGGCAACGACGAGCGCGAGCAGACGCTGAACCAGCTCCTCGTGGAGATGGACGGGTTCGAGGCGAATGAGGGCGTGATCCTCATCGCCGCGACCAACCGCCCCGACGTGCTCGACCCCGCGCTGCTGCGCCCCGGCCGCTTCGACCGCCAGATCCAGGTGCCGAACCCGGACATCAACGGCCGCTCGCGCATTCTCGAGGTGCATGCCCGCAAGACCCCGCTGGCCCCGAACGTCGACCTCAAGGTCATCGCCCGCGGCACGCCCGGCTTCTCCGGCGCCGACCTCGCCAACCTGGTGAACGAGGCCGCGCTGACCGCCGCGCGCACCGGCAAGCGCTTCGTGACCATGGAGGATTTCGAATCCGCCAAGGACAAGGTGATGATGGGGGCCGAGCGCCGCTCCCTCGCCATGACCGAGGACGAGAAGAAGCTCACCGCCTACCACGAGGCCGGCCATGCGATCGTGGGGCTCAACGTGCCCCAGCATGACCCGATCCACAAGGCGACCATCATCCCGCGCGGCCGCGCCCTGGGCTTGGTGCTCTCGCTGCCCGAGCGGGACCAGCTCTCCGTCACCAAGACCAAGTACAAGTCCAAGGTGGCGATGGCGATGGGCGGCAAGGTGGCCGAGGAGCTGATCTTCGGCGAGGACAACGTGACCTCGGGGGCCGCCTCCGACATCCAGCAGGTTACCCGCATCGCCCGCGCCATGGTCACCCAGTTCGGCATGTCCGAGGCGCTTGGCAACATCGATTACGCCAATGAGCGCGAGAGCTACCTCGGCCCCACGGGCAACGGCACCAACGCGGCGCCGGACACCCAGCAGGTGATCGACCACGAAGTGCGCAAGATCGTGGAAGAGGGCTACGCCACCGCCCGCCGGATCCTGACCGAGAAGAATCAGGACCTGGAGCGGCTGGCCCGCGGGCTGCTGGAATACGAGACGCTGACGGGGGACGAGATCACCCGCGTCATCGCCGGTGAGCGCCTGAACCGCGGCGACGATTCGGTGCCGCCGCCGCCGGGTGGCATCTCCGGGGTCATCTCCATGCCGAAGGCCGGAAAGCCGCGCCCGAAGCCGGGCGAGGGCGGGCTGGAGCCACAGCCGAACTGAGCCGGGACATGGCAGGGGCGCAATCACAGGTCTGGAATCCGGCGGAGTATGCAAGGTTCACCGATCTGAGACTGCGCCCCGCCCTCGACCTGCTCGCCCGTGTGCCCGAGGGCCTGCCGCCGGGCGACGTGGTGGATCTGGGATGCGGCGCCGGCGCTGTCGGCCCCGCGCTGCGCAGCCGCTTCCCGCAGCGCAGGCTCCTCGGCCTCGACCTCTCTCCCGACATGCTCGAACAGGCCGGCGCGACCGGGGCTTACGACCGGCTCTCGCAGGCCGACATCGCGCGATGGCAGCCGGAAGCTCCGCCGGCACTGGTGTTTTCCAACGCCGCGCTGCACTGGGTGCCGGAGCACCGCGCCGTGATGCGCGGCATCGCGGAGCACCTCGCCCCCGGCGCGGCACTGGCGGTGCAGATGCCCGATCAGACCGGCGCGCCCTCGCACGCGCTGCTGCGCAGCGTCTCGGCCCGGATGTTCCCCGACCTGTTCGACTGGGAGGAGTGGCGCCCTCCCGTGGCGCCGGTGGCGGAGTACCACGCCGCGCTGAGCGGTTTCGGACAGGTCGACATCTGGGAAACCCGGTACCTGCAGCGGCTGGCGCCAGTGCCCGAAGGCCATCCGGTGCGGCATTTCACCGGCTCCACTGCGGCCCTGCCGGTGCTCGGCAAGCTCGATCCGGCGGGACGGACCGCGTTCCTCGCCGCCTATGACGCCGCTCTCCGCGCGCCGTATCCGCCGGATGCGCAGGGCGGCGTGCTGTTTCCCTTCTCGCGCATGTTCATCGTGCTCACCCGGCGCTGAGCCGCTTCCACCGCGCGTCAGAAGGCGCTTGCGGGAGAAAGTTTCCGATGCGAAACAGGCTGCGCCGGCGTCCCCCCGTGCGCCGCAGTCCGACCCGGTGTGAGCAGGAGACAGCCCTCATGGCCCCGAAAACCGATATCGAGATCGCCCGCGACGCGCAGAAACTCCCCATCGGCGAGGTGGCGGCGACGCTCGGCATCCCCTGGGAGGACCTGATCCCCTACGGCCACGACAAGGCGAAGCTGTCCGCGGACTACATCGCCGGGCTGAAGGACCGCCCGCGCGGCAAGCTCATCCTGGTGACGGCGGTGAACCCGACCCCGGCCGGCGAGGGCAAGACCACCACCACCGTGGGCCTCGGCGACGGGCTGCGCGCGATCGGCAAGAAGGCGACGGTGTGCATCCGCGAGGCCTCGCTCGGGCCCTGCTTCGGCCTGAAGGGCGGCGCGGCGGGCGGCGGCCACGCGCAGGTGGTGCCGATGGAGGAGATGAACCTGCATTTCACCGGCGATTTCCACGCCATCACCTCAGCCCACAATCTGCTCGCCGCGATGATCGACAACCACATCCACTGGGACAACGCGCTGGACATCGACCCGCGCCGCGTCACCTGGCGCCGGGTGATGGACATGAACGACCGCGCGCTGCGCCAGGTCGTCACCAGCCTCGGCGGCCCGGCCAACGGCACCCCGCGCGAGAGCGGCTTCGACATCACCGTGGCCTCGGAGGTGATGGCGATCCTGTGTCTCGCCACCGACCTCGCGGACCTGCAGCGCCGGCTCGGCGACATCATCATCGGCTACCGGCGTGACCGCACCCCGGTTCACGCCCGCGACCTGCAGGCCGACGGCGCGATGACCGTGCTCCTGCAGCAGGCGATGCAGCCCAACCTGGTGCAGACGCTGGAGAACACCCCGGCCTTCGTGCATGGCGGCCCCTTCGCGAACATCGCGCATGGCTGCAACTCGGTCATCGCCACGGACACGGCGCTGCGCCTGTCCGATTACGTGGTGACGGAGGCCGGCTTCGGCGCCGATCTCGGGGCCGAGAAGTTCATGAACATCAAGTGCCGCAAGGCGGGGCTGGCGCCGGATGCGGTGGTCATCGTCGCCACGGTCCGGGCGCTGAAGATGAACGGCGGCGTGGCGAAGGCGGACCTGGGCGGCGAGAACGTCGCGGCCGTGACATCGGGCTGCGCGAACCTGGCCCGGCACATCGAGAACGTGAAGAAATTCGGCGTGCCGGTGATCGTGGGCATCAACCATTTCGTCACCGATACGGAGGCCGAGCTTTCCGCCGTGCAGGCCTTCTGCCGCCAGTTCGGGGTGGAGGCCGTGGTGAACCATCATTGGGCGCGGGGCTCTGCCGGCATCACCGGCATGGCGGAGAAGGTGGTGGCGTTGGCCGAGGGCGGCGCACGCAACTTCAGCCCGATCTACCCCGACGACATGTCGCTGTTCGACAAGATGGACACCGTCGCGCGCGAGATCTACCGCGCCGACGGCGTGGTGGCCGATGAGCGCGTGCGCGCCCAGCTCCGCGCGTGGGAGGAGGCCGGGCATCGCAGCCTGCCGGTCTGCATGGCCAAGACCCCCTATTCCTTCACCGCCGACCCCACCCGTGGCGGCGCGCCCACCGGCTTCACCATCCCGGTGCGCGAGGTGCGGCTTTCGGCCGGGGCGGGCTTTGTGGTGGCCATCTGCGGGGACATCATGACCATGCCGGGCCTGCCGCGCCAGCCCGCCGCCGAGCGCATCCGGTTGGACGCGGACGGCAATATCGAGGGGCTGTTCTGAGCCCGCCAACCCTCCTATAACCCGGTCACGGCCCGCCGTCCGCGCGCGGGCCGTTGCCTGTGACAGGAGGATGTGATGGCCGCAGAGATCATCGACGGAAAGGCCTTCGCGGCCGGATTGCGGAGCCGCGTCGCCGCGGGGGTTGCCGCGCTGAAGGAGGCGCATGGCCTCGTCCCCGGCCTCGCGGTCGTGCTGGTGGGGGAGGACCCGGCCAGCCAGGTCTATGTCCGCAACAAGGGCAGGCAGACGCTGGAATGCGGCATGCAGTCCTTCGAGCACCGCCTGCCGGCCGATGCGGCGGAGACCGAGATCCTCGACATCGTGGCCCGGCTGAACGCCGATCCCCAGGTGCATGGCATCCTGGTGCAGCTGCCGCTGCCGGCGCATGTCGACGCCGGGAAGGTGATCAACGCCATCGACCCGGCGAAGGACGTGGACGGGTTCCACATCTCCAACGCCGGCCTGCTGGCCACCGGGCAGAAGGCGATGGTGCCCTGCACGCCGCTCGGCTGCCTGATGATGCTGCGCGACCGGCTGGGCAGCCTGTCGGGCAAGCACGCCGTGGTCATCGGCCGCTCCAACATCGTGGGCAAGCCGATGGCGGCGCTGCTGCTGCGCGAGAGCTGCACTGTGACCATCGTGCACAGCCGCACCGTCGGCATCGAGGCGCTGTGCCGGCAGGCCGACATCCTGGTCGCCGCCGTGGGCCGCCCGGAGATGGTGACCGCGGACTGGGTGAAGCCCGGCGCCACAGTCATCGACGTGGGCATCAACCGCATCGACGCCGGAGAGGGCCGCACCCGGCTGGTGGGCGACGTGGCGTTCGCCTCCGTCTCCGCCGTGGCGGGCGCGCTTTCCCCGGTGCCCGGCGGCGTGGGGCCGATGACCATCGCCTGCCTGCTGGCCAACACGCTCACCGCCTGCGCCCGAGTGCACGGATTGCCGGAGCCGGAAGGCCTCGCCGTCTGATCCTGTCGGGCTTGCCGCGAGGGCTGCGCGGGCTCCCCTCCCGGCGGCGCGATGGGGATGCCCCTGCGCGGGGCCGCCCGGGTGTGCGGGGCGGGAGCCGGGCGGGCGTGGGGGGCGGGCTCCCTCCCGGGCCCGGGGCTTCGACGCCCACCTCCGGCGGTGTCCGGTGGGCGGGCAGGCGTGCTGGGCGACGTGGCCCGGCGGGTTGGCGCGCCCGGCGCTCCGGGGATCGGTGCCTTGGGGTTGTGCCCGCCGGCATGGCGGGTAAACTCCCTATGCGATCCGCACAGCAGAAAAATCCCGCACAGGACACCGGACATGGAAAAACGCCCGCTCGGCAGGTCGGGGCTCGAGGTATCTGTCCTCGGTCTCGGCACGATGATGTTTCACACCCAGCTCGATCGCGCAGCGGCCTGGGCGCAGATGGACCGCTGCCTGGACGTCGGCTGCGACTTCTTCGATACCGCCGAAATCTACCCGATTCCCCCGGCGGCGGAGTATGTCGGCCGCTCGGAGGAGTTCATCGGCGACTGGATGGCGGAGCGCGGCACGCGCACCCGCATTCTCCTCGCCACCAAGGTGGCCGGCCGCAATGACGACAACACCTGGATCCGCCCCGGGCGGACCCCGCGCGTCTCGTCCCGCGACATTCTGGAGGCCGTCGAAGGCAGCCTGCGCCGCCTGAAGACCGACGTGATCGACCTCTACCAGATCCACTGGCCGGACCGGCAGTCGCCGCGCTTTGCCAATGACCGCCACGGCTTCGTGCCCTTCGACGATGACTGGGTGCCGCTGGAGGAAGCGGTGAGCGCCATGGGCCAGCTCATCGCCGCCGGCAAGATCCGCAGCTGGGGCCTGTCGAACGACACCCCCTGGGGCACGATGAAATGCATCGCCCTGGCCGAGGCCATGGGGGTGGACCGCCCGGTGAGCGTGCAGAACCCCTATTCCCTGCTGAACCGCATCTACGAGAACGGTCTGGCCGAGGTGGGCATGATGGAGGACGTGGGCCTGCTCACCTACTCGCCGCTGGCGCAGGGCTATCTCTCCGGCAAGTATCTCGACGGCAAGGTGCCGGCGGGTGCGCGCAAGAGCTTCATGGGAGAGCGCATGACCCGCTATGAGGGTGCCTCCTCCGAGGACGCGATCCGTGCCTATCTCGGCGTGGCGGCCGATTTCGGGCTGGACCCGAATGCGATGGCGCTGCGCTGGTCCGTCTCCAAGCCCTGGGTGGCCTCGTCCATCTTCGGCGCGGCGAACCCGGAGCAGCTGGAGACGGTGTTCGCCTCTCTCAAGATCGACTGGACGCCCGAGCTCGACGCCGCGGTGAACGCGGTTCACGCGCGCTGGACCAACCCGGCGCCCTGAGCCCGCCCCTGCCGCCGGGCCGCCCCCCGGCAGGCCATCCCGGCAGGCCATCCCGGCAGGCCATCCCGGCAGGCCATCCCGGCAGGCCATCCCGGCAGGCCATCCCGGCGGAAGCACGTGGCGTTGCGCGAGGGTCCGGGGGCGTGCCGGAGAGCGCCAACCGGCGCTGGCTCAGGCGGAGGAGGGGGCGGGATACCAGGGGGTGGCGCCAGGTGCCGTGTCGTCGCCCTCGAAGCAGGGCAGGGGGTCGGTGATCTCGTAATAGGCGCCCTTGTCGGCGGTGAAGATGTGCCGGTCGAGGCGCAGCGCCGGCCCGGAGGTGACCGCCGCCGCGGAGACCGCCACCCGCGCGGCGCCCACCGGCCGCCAGAACAGGAAGGCCCCGCAGTGCCCGCAGAATCCGCGCTCATGCCCGGGCGAGGAGCGGTGCCAGCGCAGCGTCTCGCCGCTGATCCGCACCTCGCGAAGCCCCGCGCTGGCCCAGAAATGGCCCGACGAGGCCCGGCACTGCCCGCAGTGGCAGGCCACCACGCGGGTGCTCTCCAATGCGCCCTCGAAGGCCACGCCGCCGCAGGGGCAGCCGCCGGAACAGCCGGTGTCTGTCATGTCCGATCTCCGTGATGGTGGCGCGCCGGCGGCGCGCAGGGGGGGGCGCCCGCCGCCGGAAGCGGCAGGCTGAGCATGGGCTGACCGGTGAGCACCGCACGTGCCCCCGGCCGCATCAGCCCGGCCAGCGGCGCGCGCCGGCAGTCCAGCCCGCCGGTGTAGGTGCCGAAGGCCGGCAGCACGATTCGCGCGTCATCCGCCAGGAAACAGGGCCGGCTGAGCCCGCGCCCGCCCAGGCTCACGCGCAGTTTCGGGTGCCAGTGGCCGGAAATCTCGCCGAGCGCGCCCGGGTCGGCGATGTGGCGGAAGGTGAGCGGGCCGCGCGACAGGGTGGCGCGGGCCTGGCCGCCGGGCCCGGCGGGGTCATGGTTGCCGCTGATCCACACCCAGTCCGCGCGGCGGGTGAGGCCGGCGAGCAGGGCGCTTTCCTGCGCGTCGAGGCCGGCGGCGGCGGCGTCATCGTCGAAACTGTCGCCCAGGGCGACCACACAGCGCGGGGCGCAGGCGTCGATTTCCGCCGCGAGGCGGGTGAGCGTGTCGCGCGTCTCGTAGGGCGGCAGCAGGGCGCCGCCGCGCCGTGCCATGCGCTCGGCGCGGCCCAGGTGCAGGTCCGCCACGCAGAGCAGGCGCTCCGCCGGCCACCAGAGCGCGCCGCCGGAGCGGGCCTCCAGCCGGCATCCGGCGAGGGTGAGGGGGATATGTGCCATGCCCGTACAAAGCAGGAACGCCGGCCGCTTGGCAAGCGATTCGCCTCGCCCCCGCGGCCCGGGCCCCCGCGCTACTTGCCCTCGCCGAGGTCTGCCGCGATCCGCAGCGGCGTGGCCTTTCCGGCCAGGCGCGCGCGGTAGACGTGCAGCCCCTCGACCACCCGCATCACGTAATTGCGGGTCTCGGAGAAGGGGATGGTCTCGATCCAGTCGATCATGTCCACCCCGGGGCTGCGCGGGTCTCCGAACTGGTCTATCCAGCTGCGCACCCGGCTGGGCCCGGCGTTGTAGCCCGCCGCGGCCAGCGGCACGGAGCCGAAATCGTTCAGCAGCCCGGCGAGATAGGTCTGCCCCAGGGTGGCGTTGTACTGCCAGTCCGAGGTGAGCCGCGAGGCGGAATAGCCCACCCCGATCTCGCGCGAGACCTTCTGCGCCGTGCCCGGCATCAGCTGCATCAGGCCGCGCGCGCCCACCGGGCTGACGGCGTTCTGGTTGAACTCGCTCTCCTGCCGGGCGATGGCCAGGGCCAGTTCCGGGGCCACCGGGCCGCGCATCGCCGCAAGGTCGGTGAGCGGATAGTAGGTGTTCATCAGCACGATGCCCTTGCCGGCGGCGATCTTGGCCGCGCGCACCGCGATGTGCGGATAGCCCAGGTCCAGCGCCATCTGGGTCACGGCGGCCAGTTCGTCCGTGTCGGTCTCGTGGCGGGCAAGCTGGATCAGGAACTGCCACACCCGGCCCGGCTCACCGGCGTAGTGGAACATCAGCGCGGCGCGGCCGGAGGAGCGTTTCATGAAATCGGCCTTGCGCCAGTCCGCCTTCCGGCCGGAGCCGGCGAGAGAGGAATCGGGCGAAAGCCCGGCGCGCTCGGCGGCGAGCTGGCCGTAGAAGCTGGTCTGGTAGCGCGCGGCATCGGCATAGGCGGAGCGGGCGGCGGAACGGTCGCCGAGGGCCTCCTCCGCGCGGCCCAGCCAGTAGCCGGCCCGCCCCACGCTGATCGGCGTGTCCACATGGTCGCGGAACTTGCGGAAATGCGCGACGGCGCTCTTCGGGTCCCCCAGCTTGCGCAGGGCCAGCCAGCCGGCGAACCATTCCAGCTCCTCGAAATCGCCGCCGGTGCTCATGTAGTGGTTGGAGGCGATGCGGTAGGCGGTGGCGTTGTCGCCGCGGCGCATCGCCCGGTGGGCGAGCGACAGCCGGCGCGGCGCCCAGGCCGAGGGGCGGCCGAGCGCGACGGCGGAGGTGGACTGCTGCAGGATCAGCGCCTCCGCGTCATCCCAGCGGTCCCGCCGCAGGCGCCACTGGAACCGGTCATAGGCCAGGCCCGGGTCGTTCACCAGCCGGGCCGGAACGGCGGCGATGAAGCCGTCCACCCCGTCACGGTCCGTGCGCAGGGCGATGCGGGCCCGCGCCAGCGCCACCTGTCCGGGCGAGGCGAAGGGGTAGGTGGCCTCCGCCTCGGCGAAATCCCCCTCCCAGATGAGGTTGTCGAGCCGCGCATCGCTCCACTGCGCCACCACGGAGGGGTACTTGGCCTGGAAGGCCGCGCGCTCGGACCCGGTGAGCTCGAGCTGCCCCCAGGCGGCGATGATCGTGTCCTGCGCGCCCAGCCTGTCGCCCGCGCGCATCAGCGCGTCCGACAGGCGGATGGCGCCGGTGCCGGTGATCGGCCGGTCGGAGGCGAAGAAGGCCTTCACCTGCGCGGGGGGAAGGTCCGAGGGCATGTGCCGCTCGGCGCTGGCGCGCACCGCCTCCATCCGCGGCCAGTCCGCGTGGGAGGCGATGAAGTCGACATATTCGCGCCACACCCCGTCGTCGGAGGCCAGGCGCAGCCACAGCGCGATGTCGCGGGCGGCCGGGTCGGCCGCCTGGCGGGCGAAGCCCTCGGCCTGGGGCCAGTTGTCGGTGCGGGCCGCGTCGAGAATGGCCGAGGCCACGGCGCCGTCGGAGGGGGCTACCTCGGCGCGGGCCGCGGGGCCGGCGAGCGTGGCATAAGCGGCGGCGAACGCCGCAGCCATGCGGAGACGTGGAATCATGGACCTGTCCTGCCTGATAGGATTTGGGACAGTCTAGCAGGTCTCCGCGCTGCCGTCGCGGGGGCCATGGGCCGTCTTGCGGGCGGCGGCGAAGGCGGGTAGGTTCCCCCGTCCCGCTCGCAGGAGGGCGGGAGTGCCACAGGCACCAACACGGGCTCAATCAAGAGGTCAGCCATGTTCAGAGGTTCCATTCCCGCGCTCGTCACCCCGTTTTCCGGCGGCAAGGTGGACGAGAAAGCGCTGAAGGAGCTGGTGGAGTGGCACGTGGCCGAGGGCTCGCACGGGCTTGTGGCCGTGGGCACCACCGGCGAGACGCCCACCCTCAGCCATGAGGAGCACCGCCGGGTCATCGAGATCTGCGTGGAGACCGCGGCGGGCCGCATTCCGGTGATCGCCGGCGCCGGCTCCAACAACACCGCCGAATCCGTCGGGCTGATGGAGTTCGCGAAGTCGGTGGGCGCGGATGCCGCCCTCGTCGTCACGCCCTATTACAACAAGCCCAGCCAGCGCGGCATGATCGCGCATTTCACCGCGCTGCATGACGCGGTGGAGCTGCCGATCATCATCTACAACATCCCCGGCCGATCGGTGGTGGACATGTCGCCCGAGACCATGGGCGAGCTTGCGAAACTGCCGCGCATCATCGGCGTGAAGGACGCGACCGGCAAGATCGAGCGTGTCTCCCAGCAGCGCATCACCTGCGGCACGGATTTCATCCAGCTCTCCGGTGAGGACGCGACCGCGCTCGGCTTCAACGCCCATGGCGGCGTGGGCTGCATCACGGTCACCGCGAACGTGGCGCCGAAGCTCTCCGCGGAGTTCCAGAACGCCTGCCTGGACGGGGATTACGCCCGCGCGCTCACCTATCAGGACAAGCTGATGCCGCTGCACCTGGCGCTGTTCGCGGAGCCGAACCCGGCCGGGGCGAAATACGCGCTGTCGCTGCTGGGCATGTGCTCGCCCGAGCTGCGCCTGCCGATGGTGGAGCTCACCGACCCCACCAAGGCGCAGATTCGCGCCGCGATGGAACATGCCGGGCTGATCTGACCCTCCCGGCGCGCGGAATTGCGCCCCCGGCAGCTTGCCGCGGGGCGCGTTCCCGACTATCTGTGCGCGATGGCGCAGAACAAGAAATCAGACCCGAACAGCCGCGTGGCCGCCGAGAACCGGAAGGCCCGGCACAACTATTTCATCGAGGATGACCTCGAGGCCGGAATCATGCTCGCAGGTTCCGAGGTCAAGAGCCTGCGCGAGGGCCGGGCGAACATCGCCGAGAGCTATGCCACCGTGGAGGGCGGCGAGCTCTGGCTGATCAACGCCTACATTCCCGCGCTGCTGCAGGCCCAGACCTGGGGCCATGAGGAGCGCCGCCGCCGCAAGCTGCTGGTGCACAAGCGCCAGCTCGCCCGGCTCTGGCAGGGGATCGGGCGCGAGGGCATGACCCTCGTCCCGCTCAAGCTCTACTTCAACGAGAAGGGCGTGGCCAAGCTGCAGCTCGGCGTGGCCAAGGGCAAGAAACTCTCCGACAAGCGCGACACCGAGAAGGAACGCGACTGGAACCGCCAGAAGCAGCGCCTGCTGCGCGACCGGGGCTGAACCGCCCCCTTCCGGCAGGACGGGCCGCCCCGAGGGGCGGCCCTTTTCGGTCACGTCTCCGCAAGCTCGGGCAGGTCTGCGCCCCCGCGAACTCCGGCTGGCTCGGGCTTATGCCTCCGCCGGCTCCGGCTCCCGGGGTCTGCCCCGCAAGCTCCGGCTCTCGGGCTCACGCCGCCGCAAGCTTCGGCTCCTCGCTTTATGACTCCGCAAGCTCCGGCACTTCGGCTTATGCCTCCGCAAGCTCCGGCTCGGGGGTCATGCCTCCGCAAGCTCCGGCCGGGGCGCCAGCGCCTCCAGGGCGGCATCCCCGGCCAGCACCGCGAGGGCGGCCCGCGCCACCTCGGCGCCCTTCACCCGGAAATGGTCGCGGAAGAAGCCGAGGTGTTCGGCGCTGTTGTGGAAGTGGTGCGGGGTGAGCACGGCCGAGAGCACCGGCACGTCGGTGTCCATCTGCGCGCGCATCAGCCCGTCGATCACCGCGGAGGCGACGAAATCGTGCCGGTAGATCCCGCCGTCGACGACGAAGGCCGCGCCGATCACCGCGGCATGCCGCCCGCGCGCGGCGATCCGGCGCGCCAGCAGCGGGATCTCGAAGGCGCCGGGGGTGTCGAACACGTCGACGGTGACGCCGCCGGGGCGCAGCCGCTCCAGCTCGGCCAGCAGCCCGTGCCGGGCCGCGTCGACGATATCCGCATGCCAGCGTGCCTGCACGAAGGCGATGCGGGGGAGAGATGGGGTCGTGGTCATATCCGTGTTTCCTTTCGTTCGACCGTGACCCAAGGCGCAAACGGAAAGGCCCCGCGCGCGCCGCAGGGGCCCGCACAGGCTCATCCGCTCTCTTCCATCCGGACTGTGACCGTCGGCTCCGGAGTCGCACCGGATCTGCTTGACCCCCGGCCGGCTGGCCGGGGCGCTCGCGGGCTTCGGGTCTCCCCGTTACCGCCGGTGGGGAATTTCACCCCGCCCTGAGAACGCGCTCGCCGGACACCGCATTGCGCCGGGAGCAGGGGAGACTATACCTGTGAGGAAACGGGAGACAAGCATGACCGAACTGCCCGGCCCGGCCCGGTTGATGGCCGCGATGGACGCCACCTGGGCGCCGCTGGAGATCGTCGACACCGAGAGCTGGCGGCTGCGCCGGGGCGGCGGCGGCAAGCGGGTGTCCGCGGCGAGCGCCCGGGGCCCGATACGGGATTTCGACGCAGCCCTGGCCTGCGCCGAGACCTCCATCGACGCGATGAACCAGCCGCGGCTGTTCCGCCTCACGGCCGGCGACGAGGCGCTGGACGCGGCGCTGGCGGCGCGCGGCTACGGCGTGGTGGACCGCACGGTGATCTACGCCGCGCCCGCATCCCGGCTCGCCCCGGCGGACCCCGGCGGCCATGCCGCGATCGTGAGCGACGCGCCGCTGGCGCTGATAGCCGAGATCTGGGAGGAAGGTGGCATCGGGCCCGGCCGGCTCGCGGTGATGGCCCGTTCGGGCCGCACGCGCGCCTACCTGCTCGGCCGGATGAAGGACCGAGGCGTGTCCGCGGCCTTCGTGGCCACCGACGCGGACATCGCCATGCTGCACGCGCTGGAAGTGCGCCCCTCGGCGCGGCGGGGCGGGCAGGGGCGCAACCTCGTGGGGGCTGCGGCCAGTGCCGCGCTGCGCGCCGGGGCGCCGCTGCTGGCGCTCGCGGTGACCGAAGCCAACGCCGGCGCGCGCGCGCTCTACGAGGGCCTCGGCATGGCCGAATGCGCCCGCTACCACTACCGCATCGCGCCAGAGGGAGTGACCCCATGACCGACCGCCTGCCCACCGCGCTGGACCTGCCGCCCGCAGACCCGCTTCCCGAGGACACGGCCGCCTATTTCGCGCTGTGCGAGGAGAAGCTCGGCCTGGTGCCCAACGTGCTGCGCGCCTATGCCTTCGCGCCGGAGAAGCTGCGCGCCTTCACCACGCTCTACAACGACCTCATGCTGGGCGAGAGCGGGCTCTCGAAGCTGGAACGCGAGATGATCGCGGTCGTCGTCTCCTGGGTGAACCGGTGCCATTACTGCCTCGTCGCGCATGGCGCGGCGGTGCGCGCCCTCTCGGGCGACCCGGCGCTCGGCGAGGCGCTGGTCACCAATTACCGCATGGCGGTGCTCGGCCCGCGCCCGCGCGCGATGCTGGATTTCGCGGTGAAGATGGCCGAGGAAAGCCACCGCATCGAGGAGCCGGACCGCGCCGCGCTGCGCGCCGCCGGCTTCACCGACCGCGACATCTGGGACATTGCCGCCGTCGCCGGGTTCTACGCGATGACCAACCGCATGGCCTCGGCCACCGCCATGCGCCCGAACCCCGAATACCACGGGCAGGCGCGGTGAGCGCGCGCCGCCCCGCTTCGGCCGCGGCCCTCGCGCTGCTGGGGGGGCTGGTGCTGGCGCCGGCGGCGCTGGCCCTGCCGGTGAGCCCGCCGGAGGGCGCGGTGGTCACCCTCGCCGACGGCCCGCGCGAGGGCGCCTTCCCGGTGCCGGACGCGCCCATCGGCCCGGATGACCCGAAGCCCGCCGGGCGCAGCGGGCAGGTCGAGACCGAGGTCTGGCGGATCGACAACACCGATCTCAACCCCGCGCAACTGCTCGACGCGGCCCGCTCCGCCCTCACCGACATGGGCTATGCGCTGCGCTATGACTGCGCGGCCGAGGCCTGTGGCGGCTTCGACTTCCGCTTCGCGCTGCCGCTTGCCGGGGCGCCGGAGATGGAGGTGGACCTCGCCCGCTACCATTACACCGCGCTGGTGAACGGGCCGGAGAGCATCGTGCTCTTCGCCTCGCGGGCCGGCAGCTCCGGATATGTCCAGGTCGTGTCGATTCTCGCACCGCCCGGGCCCGATGCCGCGGCCGCGCCGGAGGCGGAAGCGGGCGCGCCCGATCCGGCGGCGACCGGCGCCACGGCCCCACAGGACGCCGCGGCGGACGCCACGCCCCCGGTGCTGCTTGCGGAACTGCGCCGGGACGGGCGCGTGCGCCTGCCCGACATCGACTTCGATGCCGGCAATGCCTCCGTCCTGCCCGGTTCCGCGCCGGCCATCGCGGCGCTTGCCGGCATGCTGAAGGCAGACCCGGAGGTGAAGGTGGTGATCGTGGGCCACACCGATGCCACCGGCGGGCTGGACGCGAACCTCGCGCTGTCGAAGGCCCGCGCCGAGGCCATCCGCACCGTGCTTCTGCGCGACCATGGCATCGCCGCAGCACGGGTGGCGGCGGCCGGGGTGGGCCCGCTCTCCCCGATCACCAACAACGCCACCGACGCCGCCCGCGCCCGCAACCGCCGGGTGGAGGTGGTGCTGCAATAGCCTGCCGCAGGCGGCGCAGCAGCGACCCTCGCGCCCCGGCGCGCGCGGCCGGAGGGGCCCCCCGCGAACGCAGAACGCCCGGAGGGGACCTCCGGGCGCCTGTCAGTCTCGGGTCCGCCCGGCCGCGGCTGCGGCCGTCGGGGTCAGTGCAGCTTCCTGCCGGTCTCCGCGATGGAGGCGTCGATGAGCGCGCTGGCCTGGTCGGCGGGCATGTTGCTCTTCATCACCTCGGCCGCGGCGGCCACGGCCACGGAGATCGCCTGGTTGCGCACCTGGCGCAGGGCGGCGGCTTCCGCGTTCGCGATCTGGTCCTCGGCGGCGCGCAGGCGGCGGGCCACGGAGCGCTCCAGTTCCTCGCGACCGGCCGCGGCGGCGGCACGGGCCTCCTCGCGGGCGCTGGTCACGATGTCCGCGGCCAGGCGCTCCACTTCCTTCTGCTTGCGCTCGTAGGACGCGAGAAGGGTCTGCGCCTCCTCGCGCAGCTGCCGGGCCTCTTCGATTTCCTTGCGGATATGGCTGGCGCGGTTGTCGAGCCCGCCGGCAATCTTCGCCGGCACCTTCATCCAGAGCAGGATGCCCACGAAGATGAAGAAGGAGACGGCGACAAGGAAGTTGCTGTCCAGAAGCATGGTCATCACGGCTCTCCTCAGCTCACGCGCGTCTTGACGGCGCTGGCGATGGCGGCATCGTCCTGCGCGGCGGGAAGCAGGGCCGCGACGATGGCCCGGGCCGTATCTGTCGCGACGGTTTCGACCGCCTCCAGCGCGCCGTCGCGGATTTCGGCGATGCGCTTCTCGGATTCGGCGGTGCGGGCGGCGATCTCGGCATCGGCCTTGGCGATGGCCGCGTCGAGCTCCTTGCGGGCCTCGGCGCGGGCCTCCGCGGCAATGGCCTGGGCCTCCGCGCGCGCGGCGTTCAGCGCGGCGGTGTAGGCAACCTCGGCGGCCTCGGCGCGGCGCTTGAGGTCCGCGGCCTGGTCGAGATCATCGGCGATCGCGTCGGCCCGGTCCTCGATCACGGAGGAGATCCGGGGCAGGGCGATGCGGCTCATCAGGAAATAAAGCAGAACGAGGGCGACCACGAGCCAGAAGATCTGGCTGTCCCAGTTCGAGAAGTCGAGCTGTGGCAGACCGCCCGAGGCATGCGGCTCGGCCGCCTCGTGGATCAGCTCTTCTGCAGTTTCAGTGGCCATTGCGGTCTCCGGAAACGAGTACGGCCGCAGCATGCGGCCCGGCAGAAACGTCACCCGCCCTGGGCTCCAGGCGGCGGGCTTGCCGGCGACCCCCCTGAGGAAGGTCGCCGGTTTGGTGCGTCTGTATCAGACGGCGAAGAGCAGCAGCATCGCGACCACGAGGCCGAAAATGCCGAGCGCTTCGGCGAAGGCCAGACCGATGAAGAGGGTCGCGGTCTGTTCCTTGGCGGCGGCCGGGTTGCGCAGGGCGCCGTTCAGGAAGGAGGCGGCGACGTTACCGACACCGATGCCAGCGCCAGCCAGGGCAAGGCAGGCGATACCAGCGCCGAGATACTTGCCGAGGGCGGCAGCAGCTTCGAGTTCCATGTTCATTCTCCTCAGGTTGGCTGAACTCTTCTTGGAAGGGGTAGGCGATCACTCAGTGCATGTGCAGGGCGTCGTGCAGATAGACGCAGGCGAGGATCGCGAAGACATAGGCCTGGATGAAGGCGACGAGGAACTCGATCGCCGTCATGCCGACCATCGCGCCCAGGGGCAGGATGGCAACCGGGCCGAGGCCGCCGGCGATGACCATCGCCGTCAGGCCGGCGAAGACCTTCATCACCGCGTGGCCGGCCATCATGTTGGCGCCGAGACGCACCGAGTGGCTCACCGGGCGGACGAAGTAGGAAATCAGCTCGATCACGCAGAGGATCGGGCGCAGCCAGCCCGGCGCTTCCTTGGGCCAGAAGAAGCCGAGGAAGCCCAGGCCGTGCTTCAGGAAGCCGATGACCGTGACGGAGATGAACACCGCGAGGGCCAGCGTCACCGTCACCGCGATGTGGGAGGTGGGCGTGAAGGCCAGCGGGATCATGCCCAGCACGTTGCAGAACAGGATGAAGACGAAGAGCGTGAAGATGTAGGGGAAATACTTCATCGCCCCCTTGCCGGCCACGTCCTCGACCATGTTGCGCACGAAGCCGTAGAGCAGTTCGGCGATCGACTGGGTGCGCGTGGGCACCAGCGAGCGGCCGCGGGTGCCCAGGATCGTCAGCGCCG
Organism: Paroceanicella profunda; assembly: GCF_005887635.2. Lineage (GTDB taxonomy): Bacteria > Pseudomonadota > Alphaproteobacteria > Rhodobacterales > Rhodobacteraceae > Paroceanicella > Paroceanicella profunda. Next base: position 2,242,617 of record NZ_CP040818.1, read on the forward strand.
CGATCGCGGCCACGGCGATGAACATCCACAGGGTGGAGTTCGTGACGGTGATGAAGGAAACATGCCCGCCATCGCCGAACAGCGGCTTGATGACGAACTGGTCCATCGGGTGGATGAAGCTGCCCTCATTTGCGTCGCTTGCCAAGGTGTTGTCCCTCTCGCTTCAGCGGCCCCCGGAGGCCCTGTCATCTTCATGCGCCGGATCCGGCGCGTTGTCGTCCTGCGCCGTTTCCGGTGCGTTAAGCTTTGCCTGATACTCCGCCGCCGAGCGCATCATCACGCGCACACCGGCCCCGAAGCCCAGGATGGTGAACAGGATCATGAATGCAGGCAGCGTGCCCGTGAGGGCGTCGATCCCGTATCCTATCCCGCACCCCACACCAACCCCGCACACGAGGTCGATGACCATTCTCCATGCGAGCTCCACACCAGAGTAGGAACCTTTCCCCTCTCCGCCGGAAGCCGGCTTGCGCGCCCTCCGCGCCGCTTTTATGCGGGCTTCGAGCTTCTCAAGCCTCTGGTCACTCTTGTCGTCCATAACGCTCCCTTCGGCAAGGCCAGCGTCATGTTGCCCTAAACCGAGGCCCTCTCCGCAATGCGGCGGACCATATGGACGGGGGGGGGACCTGTCAAGCCGCACAAGACAACCCGCGCCGCGTGCATGGTATTGATATATATGGAAATTCAGCGGGCTGCGACGCGCGGGCGCAGGGAGGGGCGGAAACGGGACGCCCCCCTCCGCGCAATTCGCCTCGCGCGGCTGCGCCGTGGGGCGCGCCCATGCGCCGCAGGGGAGGCCGGGCGCCGTGCCCGGGCCGGGCGGCCCGGGGGGCTTTTCTCGCCGCCGCGGGCGTACTAGGGCTGGCGGCCGAAGCGGGCGGGCGCAGGGAGGCGGAGATGCAGGAACTGGTGATCGACAGCCTGGGGCATCTGGGTGACGGCGTGGCCGCCGGCCCGGACGGCCCGGTGATGGTGCCCTTCGCGCTGCCGGGGGAGCGGGTGCGGGGGGAGGTCGTCGCCGGGCGGATGCCGGATGCAGCCATCCTCTCCGCCTCGCCCCTGCGGGTGGCGCCGCCCTGTCCGCAGTTCGGCGTGTGCGGCGGCTGCACGGTCCAGCACCTGGAGGACGGCGCGCTTGCCGGCTGGAAGGCGGAGACGGTGCGCCGCGCGCTCGCCGCCCGCGGGCTGGAGGCGGAGATCGCCGGGGTGGAGACCTCGCCGCCGCGCTCGCGCCGCCGCGCCGTGCTGTCGGCCCGGCGCACGAAGACCGGCGTCACCCTCGGCTTCCACGCGCGCGCCTCGGACAGGCTGGTGGCGGTGGAGGATTGCGTGGTGATCGACCCGGCCCTGCTGCTGGCCCGCCCGGCGGTGGCCGCGCTCGCCCGGCTGGGCGGCTCGCGCAAGGGCGAGGTGAAGGCGCATGTCACCGTCTCCGAGGCCGGGCTGGACATCGATCTGCGCAACGTGAAGCCGCTGGACGGGCCGATGCGCGTCGCGGCGGCCGGCCTCGCGGCGGAGCATGATCTCGCGCGGCTGGCCTGGGAGGGCGAGGTGGTGGCCGAGCGCCGCCCGCCGCTCATCGCCATGGGCCCGGCCGTCGTGGTGCCGCCGCCCGGCGCCTTCCTGCAGGCCACCCGGGAAGGGCAGGCGGCGCTGGTCGCGGCGGTCTGCTCCATCCTGGACGGCGTGGGCACGGTGGCGGACCTGTTCAGCGGCTGCGGCACCTTCAGCCTGCCGCTGGCCGGCGCGGCGGAGGTGCACGCGGTGGAAGGGGAGGCCGGCCTGCTGGCGGCGCTCGACGCCGGCTGGCGCCGCGCCACCGGCCTGCGCCGGCTGACGACGGAGCGGCGCGACCTGTTCCGCCGCCCGCTGGGGGCGCCGGAGCTTGCGCGGTTCGGTGGCGTGGTGATCGACCCGCCGCGCGCCGGGGCGAAGGCGCAGTGCGAGGAGCTGGCGGCCAGCCGGGTTCCGGCGATCGCCGCCGTCTCCTGCAACCCGGCGAGCTTCGCGCGCGACGCCCGCACCCTGGTGGACGGCGGCTACCGGCTGGGCGCCGTCACCGTGGTGGACCAGTTCCGCTGGACCGGCCACGTGGAACTGGTGGCCGCCTTCACCCGGGGCTGACCTCAGCCGCCGATATGGCCGCGGAGGCCGCCGGTCTGGCCCCGGTCGCGCAGGATGTGGTCGAGCAGCACGCAGGCCATCATCGCCTCGCCCACCGGCACGGCGCGGATGCCCACGCAGGGGTCGTGCCGGCCCTTGGTGATGATCTCCTCCTGCGCGCCGGAGGTGGAGATGGTCCGCCGGGTCTGCAGGATGGAGGAGGTGGGCTTCACGGCGAAGCGCACCACCACCTCCTGCCCGGTGGAAATGCCGCCGAGGATGCCGCCGGCGTGATTCGACAGGTAGACCGGCCCGTCGTTGCCCATGCGGATCTCGTCGGCGTTCTCCTCGCCGGTGAGGGCGGCGGCGTTCATGCCCTCGCCGATCTCCACGCCCTTCACGGCGTTGATGGACATCATCGCCGCGGCGAGGTCGGTGTCGAGCTTGCCGTAGATCGGCTCGCCCAGGCCGGCGGGCACGCCGCTCGCCACCACCTCGATCACCGCGCCCACCGAGGAGCCGGCCTTGCGCACGCCGTCGAGGTAGGTGGCCCAGTCCTGCGCGGCCTGCGCGTCCGGCGTCCAGAACGGGTTGCGCTCCACCTCCGCCCAGTCGAAGCGGGCGCGGTCGATCCGGTGCGGGCCCATCTGGACCATGCAGCCGCGAAGGGAGAGCCCGGGGGCAAGCTGCGCCAGCGCCGCGCGGGCGACGCCGCCCGCCGCCACCCGCGCCGCGGTCTCGCGTGCCGAGGAGCGCCCGCCGCCGCGATAATCCCGGATGCCGTATTTCTGCCAGTAGCTGATGTCGGCGTGGCCGGGGCGGAACTTCGCCGCGATCTCGGAGTAATCCTTCGAGCGCTGGTCGGTGTTGCGGATCATCAGCTGGATGGGGGTGCCGGTGGTGCGGCCCTCGAACACGCCGGAGAGGATCTCCACCGCGTCCGCCTCCTGGCGCTGGGTGGTGTAGCGGTTCTGGCCGGGCTTGCGCCGGTCGAGCCAGTGCTGGATCTCCTCGGCGGAGACCGGCACACCCGGCGGGCAGCCGTCCACCGTGGCGCCGAGCGCGGGGCCGTGGCTCTCTCCCCAGGTGGTGACCCGGAAGGACTGACCGAAAGTGTTGTAGGACATGCGCGCGCCTCCGTTTCGCGCCTCCCTTAGAACAAAACCGCCTCGGATTGAATCACAATCTGCCCGGGGATCCTGCCCCGATGCAGCCGCTTGTGGGGGGCGCCGGCCCGGCGGATTCGGCCGGAACCCCTCCCGCTCTCGCGCGCGGGAGCAGGCCCGGGGAAAGCCCGGCCTTGCAAATCGGCCCGGCTGCGATAGGGTGCCACCTGCCTCGGGGGGCCTCATGCAGGCTGAGATGCTCGGACAGAGCGGACCCGTTGAACCTGAACCGGATCGTACCGGCGGAGGGAAGGCCGACGGGTGCTCCGCCCCCGACGCGCGCCTGGCCCGCGCCGGTTGGGAGGATGACATGACCCGACTGCTTCTCGCCTCTGCCGCCGCCGTGCTCGCCGCCCTGCCGGCCCTCGCGCAGGACAGCTCGGCCGAAGGCCGGCCGGTGCTCACCGTCTACACCTATGACAGTTTCATCTCCGAATGGGGCCCGGGCCCGGAAATCGAGAAGCGTTTCGAGGCGCAGTGCGGCTGCGACCTGCGCTTCGTGGCCGCGGGCGATGGCGCGGCCCTGCTCGGCCGTCTCCGGCTGGAAGGCGCGCGCAGCGACGCGGACGTGGTGCTCGGCCTCGACACCAGCCTCACCGCAGTGGCGGCGGAGACCGGGCTCTTCGCCCCGCACGGGCTGAGCCCGGCGCTGGACCTGCCGGTGGACTGGTCCGACGACACGTTTCTGCCCTACGACTGGGGCTGGTTCGCCTTCGTCTACGACCGCACCAGGCTGAAGAACCCGCCCGCCAGCTTCGAGGAGCTGCTGAACGCCCCGGAGGACCTGAAGGTGGTGATCGAGGATCCGCGCAGCTCCACCCCCGGCATGGGCCTGCTGCTCTGGGTGAAATCGCTCTATGGCGACGATGCCGGCGCCGCCTGGGCCCGGCTGAAGCCGCATGTAGTGACCGTGACCTCCGGCTGGACGGAGGCCTACGGCATGTTCCTGGACGGCGAGGCGGACATGGTGTTCTCCTACACCACCTCGCCGGCCTATCACCTGATCGCGGAGGGCGACGACACCAAGGCCGCCGCCGCCTTCGCGGAGGGCAACTACCTGCAGGTGGAGGTGGCCGCGAAGCTGAAATCCACCGACCAGCCGGAGCTGGCCGACGCTTTCCTCGCCTTCATGCTCACCGACGCCTTCCAGGACGTGATCCCGACCACGAACTGGATGTACCCCGCCGTCACCCCCGAATCGGGCCTGCCCGAGGGGTTCGACACACTGGTCACCCCGGCGAAATCCCTGCTGGTTCCGGCGGGCGACGTGCCGGCCCTGCGTGACGAGGCCATGGCCGAATGGCAGGCCGGGCTGTCGCGCTGAGCGGGGGCGCCGGGCGGCTGGCCGGGGGGCTGGCGCTGGCCTTCGTGGTGGCGCTGTGCATGGGAACGCTGGTGCCGCTGGCCCTTGCCGCCGAGCCGGGGCGCGGGCTGCGCCCGGCGGACTGGACGGCGATCCGCTTCACCCTGATGCAGGCCGGGCTCTCCGCCGTGCTGAGCGTGGCCCTCGCCGTTCCGGTGGCCCGGGCGCTGGCGCGGCGGCGCTTCCCGGGGCGCGGCCTGCTGGTCACGCTGCTCGGCGCGCCCTTCCTGCTGCCGGCCATCGTTGCCGTGTTCGGGTTGATCGCGATCTGGGGCCGCTCGGGCCTTGCCAGCCGGGCGCTCGGCCTGGCCGGTCTGGGGCCGCTGGACATCTACGGGCTGGGCGGCGTGCTGCTGGGCCATGTCTTCTTCAACCTGCCGCTGGTCACCCGGCTGCTGCTGCAGGGCTGGGCGGCGATCCCGGCCGAGCACTGGCGGCTGGCCGCGCAACTGGGCATGGATCGCGGCGCGGTGTTCCGCCATCTGGAACGCCCGATGCTGATCGCCGTGCTGCCCGGGGCAGCCCTGCTGGTCTTCCTGCTGTGCTCCACCAGCTTTGCCGTGGTGCTGGCCCTGGGCGGCGGGCCGGGGGCCTCGACCGTCGAGCTCGCCATCTACCAGTCCCTGCGATTCGACTTCGACCTGGGGCGCGCGGCCCTGCTCGGGCTGGTGCAGTTCGGCATCTGCCTCGCGCTGGCGGTGGCCCTGCTGACCCTTGGCCGGGAGGCCGGGTTCGGCCCCTCTCTGGGCGGCCCCGTGGCGCGCCGGGACATCGGCGGCCCGTTGCTGCGCGGGGTGGACGCGCTGGCGATCACGCTGGCAGCGGCCTTCCTGCTGCTGCCGCTCGGCGCCGTGGTGGCGCGCGGCCTGCCGGCGCTGCTCGCCGGGCTGCCCGACCAGGTCTGGCCGGCGGTGCTTGTGTCGCTCTCGGTCGCCATCCCCTCGGCGCTGCTCAGCCTCGGCCTCGGGCTGGCGCTGGCCGGGCTGGTCACCGGCCTGCGCGGCGGGGCCTGGGCCGAGGCGCTCACCCTCATGGGGCTGGCCGCCTCACCCTTCGTGATCGGAACCGGGCTCTTCCTGGTGCTCAACCCGCTGGTGGACCCGTTCGCGCTGGCCGTGCCGGTCACCCTGCTGGTGAACGCGGTGATGAGCCTGCCTTTCGCGATGCGCGTGCTGGTGCCGGCGCTGCGCCGGGCGCAGGCCGATTACGGGCGGCTGGCGCAATCGCTCGGGATGAGCGGATTCGCCGGCTTCCGGCTGGCGATCTGGCCGGCGCTGCGCCGGCCCGCGGGCTTTGCCACCGGCATCGCGGCGGCGCTCAGCATGGGTGATCTCGGCGTGATCACCCTGTTCGCGGACCCGCAGACCGCGACGCTTCCGCTCACCATGTATCGCCTGATGGGCGCCTATCGGATGGAGGCCGCCGCGGGCGCAGCCCTGCTGCTGCTGGCCCTCTCGCTGGCGCTGTTCTGGATCTTCGACCGGGGAGGGCGTTGGCTTGATCGCGCTTGAGAGCCTGTTGCTGGTGCAGGACGGGTTCCGTCTCACCGCGTCCTGCCGCTTCCGTGCCGGCGCGGTGACGGCGCTCATCGGGCCGTCCGGCGCGGGCAAGTCCACCCTGCTGTCCGCCATCGCCGGCTTCCTCGCCCCCCGGGCCGGTCGCGTGGTCATCGACGGGGCCGACATGACGGGCCGCGGCCCGGCGGAGCGCCCGGTCACGCTGCTGTTCCAGGAACATAACCTCTTCCCGCACCTGAGGGTCTGGCAGAATGTCGGCCTGGGGCTCGACCCCCGCCTGCGCCTGACACGCGCGCAGCGCACGGCCGTCGAGGCGGCGCTGGAGGAGGTCGGGCTGCCCGGCATGGGCGGGCGCCGCCCGTTGGAACTGTCCGGCGGACAGCGCCAGCGCGTGGCTCTCGCGCGGGCCCTGCTGCGGCGCAAGCCGGTGCTGTTGCTCGACGAACCCTTCGCGGCCCTTGGCCCGGGGCTGCGGCAGGAGATGCTGGACCTCGTCGCCGGAATCGCCGCGCGCGAGGCGATGACGGTGCTCATGGTCACCCACATGCCGGCCGATGCCCGGGCCATCGCGTCGGAAACCGCGCTGGTGGCCGATGGCCGCGTGGAGGCCCCGCGCCCCACCGCCGACGTGTTCGCCGCCCCGACCGGCGCGCTGGCGGCATATCTGGGCGCCGGCGGGGCCTGAGCCGCCGGCCTCCGGGGGAAAGCAGGACCTCCTTCGGGAGGCGCGGCGGCTCCCGCGTCACGCCGGCATCCGCATCCCATCAATCTGGCGCGCCGCTGTCCCGCCGGCGATCGCCCGGCCCTGTTCCACCCCGGGGAGGGCCCTCACCGCCAAGGCGCGATCCCATGCCGGAGCGCGCCGCCGGTGACATCCGCGCGGCCAGGGGCCGGGGCGTCAGGCTCCGGCGGGCAACACGCAAAAAAGGGGCGCGCCGTTGCCGGTGCGCCCCTTCGTCATGCCTGTCTCGTGGGCCGGAAGCGGATCAGTGTTTCCGCTTCACCCGGGCCCAGATCTTCTTGTTGGTGAGGTAGAGCAGCACCGCGAAGGCACCGAGGAAGATCACCGCCGTCATGCCGGCTTCCTTGCGTGCCATCATCTTCGGCTCGGCGGTCCACATCAGGAAGGCCGCGACATCCTCGGCCATGTGGTCCACGTCGGCCGGGTGCCCGTCGATGTAGGTGACGGCGTCATCCATCAGCGGCGGCGGCATCTTGATCCAGCCGGACGGGAAGGCGTGGTTCTCATAGAAGGTGGCGCCTGCCTCCTCCTTCTCCTCGCCGGTGTAGCCGGTGAGGATGGCGTGGATGTATTCCGGGCCGCCGATGCCGTTGATCAACTGGTTGATGCCGGTGCCGGCGGGGCCGTGGAAGCCGGCGCGGGACTTGGCCATCAGGCTCAGGTCCGGGGCGCCGGCGCCGGTGTTGGGGGGGAAATGGTCCGACAGGGTGGCGGGGCGCGTGTCTCCCGTCTCCTTGTCCTCCACCTCGTAGAGGGCTGTGAAGGCGCGGACCTGCTCCTCCGACATCTGCGGGCCGCCCGGGTCTCCCAGATTGCGGAAATAGACCTGCCGGATGCCGTGACAGGCCGAGCAGACCTCCTGGTAGACCTGCAGCCCGCGCTGCAGCTGGTGCTGGTCGAAGGACCCGAAGGGCCCCTCGAAGGAGAAGTCGATGTCCTCGATATGCCCGCCCTCGGCGGCCGCCCCGGGAAGGGCGGCGAGCGCGAGACCGGCCGCGGCCAGCAGGGTGAGGAGGGGTTTCCTGATCATGATTGTGTTCCTCGCTCGTCCGTCATTCTGCCGGAGTGGCTTTGGGCGGGTAATGCGCGTCGAAGTCGTCCTCGATGGTGGCGGGCACCGGAAGCGGCTTTTCCAGCACGCCCAGCAGCGGCAGGATCACGATGAAATAGCCGAACCAGTAGACCGTCCCGATCACCGAAATCGTGGAGTAGGGCTCCTCCGCCGGCATGCCGCCGCACCACATGAGCACGAAGAAATCCAGCACCAGCAGCCAGAACCACCACTTGAACATCGGCCGGTAGCGGCCCGAGCGCACGCTCGACGTGTCCAGCCAGGGCACCAGCGCCATGATGGCGATGGAGCCGAACATCACCAGCACGCCGGTGAACTTCGCGGTGAAGGGCAGGATCGCCATGATCCAGAGGTCGTCGGTGATGGCGCGCAGCATGGCGTAGAACGGCAGGAAGTACCATTCGGGCACGATATGCGCCGGCGTGGACAGCGGGTTGGCCTCCACGTAATTGTCCGGGTGGCCGAGGTAGTTGGGCATGAAGCCCACCACCGCGAAGAACACCACCAGCACCACCACGAGGGCAAACAGGTCCTTGATCACGAAGTAGGGCCAGAAGGGCAGGGTGTCCTTCTTCGCCGTGGCGAGGTCCTTGCGGCGCACTTCCACTCCGGTGGGGTTGTTGTTGCCCGTGGTGTGGAAGGCCCAGATGTGCACGATCACCAGCCCGGCGATGACGAAGGGCAGCAGGTAGTGCAGCGAGAAGAAGCGGTTCAGCGTGGCGTTGGCCACCGAGGGCCCGCCGAGCAGCCATTCCTGGATCGAGGGCCCGATGCCCGGCACGGCGCCGAACAGCCCGGTGATCACCGTGGCGCCCCAGAACGACATCTGCCCCCAGGGCAGCACGTAGCCCATGAAGGCGGTGCCCATCATGGCGAGGTAGATCAGCATGCCGATGATCCAGGTCACCTCGCGCGGGGCCTTGTAGGAGCCGTAGTAGAGGCCGCGGAAGATGTGCAGGTACACCGCGATGAAGAACAGCGAGGCGCCGTTCGCATGCATGTAGCGCAGGGCCCAGCCGCCGTTCACGTCCCGCATGATGTGCTCCACGCTGTCGAAGGCGTAGTCCACATGCGGGGTGTAATGCATCACCAGGACGATGCCGGTGATGATCTGCAGCGCGAGGCAGAAGGTCAGGACGATGCCCCAGATCCACATCCAGTTGAGGTTCTTGGGGGTCGGGATCATCAGCGTGTCGTAGAGCAGGCCCACGACCGGAAGCCGCGAATGCAGCCATTTCTCGATGCCGGTCTTCGGTTCGTAATGCTCGTGCGGGATGCCAGCCATTGTTATGTCCTCCCTCAGCCCAGTTTGATGACCGTGTCGGACATGAACGACGCCGTGGGAACCGGGAGGTTCTGGGGCGCCGGACCTTTCCGGATGCGACCGGCGGTGTCGTAGTGCGAGCCGTGGCAGGGGCAGAACCAGCCGTCGAAATCACCGGCATTTCCCAGCGGCACGCAGCCCAGATGGGTGCACACGCCCATCATCACCAGCCATTCGCCGTTCTCGTCGAGCGCGCGGTCCTGGTCGGTGGCGGGGGCGTCGTCGGGGAGATTCGCGTTGCGCGCGATCGGGTCGACGAGATCGCCCATCGCCACCGCGCGGGCCTCTTCGATTTCCTTGGGGGTCCTGCGGCGCACGAAGACCGGCTTGCCGAGCCACTTCACCGTGAGCTGCGTGCCGACCTCCACACCCGACACGTCCACCTCGATGGACGAGAGGGCCTGCACGTCGGCGCTCGGGTTCATCTGGTTGACCAGCGGCCAGATGGCCGCGCCTGCGGCGACAACACCTGCGGCACCCGTCGTGACGTAGAGAAAATCTCGGCGTGTGCCAGTCGCTTCTTCTTCTTGAGACACTGGTCTCTCCCTCGGTCTATGCCCTTTTTCCGGACATCGTGAATGCTTGGTGCCCTGTGCAGGTGCCGGATTCGACCGCATGGATTACACAGGCTTGTGATACCGGTCCATCGGACAACCCGACGCAGCGGCCTTGCGCAGGCCGCCTGCCCTCGTGAAACAAGGGGGGTCCGGGACGCTGTGTCGCGGGGAGGACGGGTCTGGCGCGGGACGTCATCAGGTGTACGGGGGCCTCTGGCTTGCAACGTGTGCGGGGCGACATGGGCATACGAAAACGCGAAACCGATTTCACTTCGATTAACTGCGCGCCTCTTCGGCTGGCCAGCTACCAGCCGGATATCCCGCAGAACCTTGGTGGCATGATCCGCCTCGCGGCGTGTTTCGGCATCGCATTGGATGTCATCGCTCCCTGTGGTTTTCCGTTTTCCACGCGTGACGTGCGCGTTTCTTCCCTCGACTATGCCAAACATGCGGAAATTCTGCACCATGCATCTTGGTCGCGCTTTCAGGAATCGTGCACGGGACGGGTGATCGCGATGACGACGGCCGGGGCCACGCCGCTCTGGGGCTTCGCCTTCCGCCCGGGAGACGTGATTCTCATGGGCCGGGAAAGCGCCGGTCTGCCCGGGGAGGTGCACGCCGCGGCCACGGCGCGGCTGTGCATTCCCATGCCCGGGGGCGGGCGCTCGCTGAACGTGGTCACCGCCGCCGCCATCGCCGTGGCAGAAGCGCAACGCCAGTTCGCGACTGCGTGAAAACCGCTGCCGCACTGCGGGAAGCACTTGTCCGAAAGGGGATTCGGCGCTAGGTTTCCGATCGGAAACAACCCCCGGCTTCGGGAGAGCGCATGAGTGTGGTGAGGGCCCGAGGGCCGTCCGCGCTGCATACCGCCGAAGGAGCAACCGCCCCGGAATCTCTCAGGCACAGGGACCGGAGCTGGGTGATGAACTCCGAAGAGTGGCCGCAAGGCCCGCCGAAGGAGCAAGCGGCGCGAACGGCCCGTGAAACTCTCAGGCTTGTGACGGAGGGGGTGCAGGCGCGGCGAAAGCCGTGAGCAACCCTTTGTCATGCGGAGCCAAAACGTTGAAACACATCGCAGTTCTCGGAGCCGGCATCACCGGAGTGACCACCGCCCACGCCCTGATGGACAAGGGTTTCGAGGTCACCGTCTATGACCGCAACCGCTATGCGGCGATGGAGACCAGCTTCGCCAACGGCGGCCAGCTCTCCGCCTCCAACGCCGAGGTGTGGAACAGCTGGGCCACGGTGATGAAGGGGCTGAAGTGGATGCTGCGCTCCGACGCGCCGCTGCTGGTGAATCCCAAGCCCTCCTGGCACAAGTATTCCTGGATGCTGGAGTTCCTCGGCCACATTCCGCACTACCGCCGCAACACCATCGAGACCGTGCGTCTCGCGCTGCAGGCCCGCGAGGCGCTGTTCGACATGGCCGCCCGCGAGGGCGTGGACTTCGATCATGAGACCCGCGGCATCCTGCATGTCTACAAGAGCACGAAATCCCTCGCCGCGGCGGACCGGGTGTCGGAGCTTTACGCCGAGGGCGGGCTGTCGCGCCGCCGCGTCACCCCGGCGGAGATGCGCGAAATCGACCCGGCCCTGACCGCGGATTACATCGGCGGCTGGTTCACCGAGAGCGATTCGACAGGCGATATCCACAAGCTCACCGTCGGTCTCGCGAAGGCCATCGAGCGCCGCGGCGCCACCCTGCGCTACGGCAGCACCGTGACCCGGGTGGCCACGGAGGGCGGCGGTGTCCGGGTGTTCGTGAACGGCGAGAGCGCCGGGCTGCATGACGGCATCGTGGTCTGCGCCGGGGTGCACAGCCGCGCCTTCGCCGCCCAGCTCGGCGACCGGGTGAACATCTACCCGGTGAAGGGCTATTCCATCACCGTGGAGCTTGATGAGGAGAGCCAGGCCGCGGCGCCCTGGGTGAGCCTGCTCGACGATGACGCGAAGATCGTCACCTCGCGCCTGGGGGCGGACCGGTTCCGCGTCGCCGGCACGGCGGAGTACAACGGGTTCAACCGCGACATCCGCGCCGATCGCATCCGCCCGCTGGTGGACTGGGTGGCGACGAATTTCCCCGGCATGGCCACCGAGCGCTGCATCCCCTGGGCCGGCCTGCGCCCCATGATGCCGAACATGCTGCCGCGCATGGGCCGCGGCCGTGCGCCCGGCGTGTTCTACAACACCGGCCACGGCCACCTGGGCTGGACACTCTCCGGCGCCACCGCGCGCATCGTGGCCGACGTGGTGGCCGGGGCCGAGGCCTCCGCGCCGCGCCCGGTCTCGCTGGGCGGCGCGCAGCCCGCCTGACCCCACGGGGAACCTCACGAAGGCCGGGGGCCCCGGCATCGGGCTGCGTTCCGGCAAGTGGGGCAAGACGGTGCTTGCCGGGGGAGGGGCAGCGTGCGCGGCGGGAACATCCGCGCGCTCCGGTGGCCCCTGTCCCCTGACCTCCGGACCGCGCAGCTTGCCGGATGGCCCCCGCGCGGCCACTCTGGCGGCGCGGGGGCCCGTCGAAGGGGGGTCTCCCGGCGTGCCGGGGCCGGCCCGCGCTCAGAGCGCGGGGAATGCCTGGGTGATGAAGGCCTTCGCGAGGTCGACGAGGACGGCGGAAGCCAGCGGCGGGACGATGAAGGCCACCGGCGCGGCCCCGTGCCGCCTGGCGATGGCCGTCAGGGCCGCGATCGGGGTGAGCGTGGCGCCGAGGGCGAAACCGGCGGGCCCACGCTCCGCGTCGCGGCGCGGCAAGGGCGCCCCGCCCGCGGGAGCAGCGTGCAAACGCCCGCCCTGAGCACCACCCGCAGCGTGTGGAGGAGGCCCGCCACGGGCGGGGCCTCCGTGGCTTCAGAGGCTGGCGACGATGGCTTCGGCGGCGGCGGCGGGGTTTTCCGCGGCCCAGACCGGGCGGCCGACCACGATGTGGTCCGCGCCGCCGGCGATGGCCTCGGCCGGGGTGGCGATGCGCTTCTGGTCATCAGCGGAGGTGCCGGCCGGGCGCACGCCGGGGGTGACGATGAGCTTGCCGGTCGCCTCGGGCAGGGCGCGGATGGCGGCGGCCTCGTGCGGCGAGCAGATCACCCCATCCGCCCCGGCGGCGAGGGCGCGGCGGGCGCGCTCCACCGTGACCGCCTGCATCTCGCCGGCCTCGATCATCGCGGCGTCGAGGTCGCCCCGGTCCAGGCTGGTGAGGATGGTGACGGCGAGAATGCGGGTGGCGGCCGTGCCCCGGCCCTTCACCGCGGCACGCACCACGTGCGGGTCTCCGTGGACGGTGAGGAAGTCGAGATCGAACTGCGCCAGCCCGCGCACCGCGTTCTCCACCGTGGCGCCGATGTCGAAGAGCTTCATGTCGAGGAACACGCGCTTGCCGCGCTCCTTCAGCTCGTTGGCCAGCGCCAGGCCGCCGCCGGTGAGCATGCCCAGCCCGATCTTGTAGAAGCCCACCGTGTCTCCCAGCTTTTCCACCAGCGTGAGCGCGGTGAGCGCGTCGGTCTGGTCGAGGGCCACGATCAGGCGGTCGCGCGGAAGGGTTGGGCTGGTCATCGGACTCTCCTCGGGTGCTGTGCCGGTGGGCGGGGAATGGGCGCGGAAGGGCCGGCCGCGCCCCCCTGCCGATACGCGAAACCGGCCGCCGCGTCCACCCCGCAGGGCCGTTCTGGCGGGGCTGCCGGGCCCGCGGCCCGGGGAATTTCCGGGGATGGCCCGTTTCTTGCATTTCACGCGCGATCTCATATACGCGCCTCCTTGCAACCGCCGTTTCCCTCCCCCATTTCCATCCCGAAGGGGTGTGCCGGTCCGGGCACTCCGGAGAGGGGAGCCCGGACGGGCCCTCCACGAGACGGGAGCTTCCGGGCTCCGCAGACAGGGGGGAGGCCCGTCCGGGCGCTTCCCACAGCATGGACCGTGGCCGACGCGCCTTCCGGGCGTCGGCGATGCGGTGCCGAGAAGGAGAGACACACATGAACTTCGAGAAGTTCACCGAACGCGCACGCGGGTTCATCCAGGCCGCACAGACCATCGCGATGCGTGAAACCCACCAGCGGTTCCTGCCCGAGCACCTGCTCAAGGCGCTTCTGGACGATGACCAGGGGCTGGCCGGAAACCTGATCCGCAGTGCCGGCGGTGACCCCGCCCGGGCGCTGGAGGCCGTGAACGGCGCGCTTGCCCGGCAGCCCCGTGTCCAGGGCAGCGGGCAGATGTATCTCGACAGCGCGACGGGCCAGGTTCTGGCCGAGGCGGAGAAGGTCTCCGAGAAGGCGGGCGACAGCTTCGTCACCGTGGAGCGCCTGCTCACCGCGCTGGCGATGGTCAAGTCCGGCGCCGCGGACATCCTGAAGGCCGCGGGCGCCACGCCGCAGAAGATCAACGAGGCCATCAATGCCGTGCGCAAGGGCCGGACGGCGGATTCCGCCACGGCGGAGGACGGGTTCGACGCCCTGAAGAAATACGCCGCCGACCTCACCCAGGCCGCGCGCGAGGGCAAGATCGACCCGGTGATCGGGCGCGACGAGGAGATCCGCCGCTGCATCCAGGTGCTGAGCCGGCGCACGAAGAACAACCCGGTGCTGATCGGTGAACCCGGCGTGGGAAAGACCGCCATCGCCGAGGGCCTCGCCATGCGCATCGTGAACGGCGACGTGCCCGAGAGCCTGGAGAACAAGCGCCTCATGGCCCTCGACATGGGCAGCCTGATCGCCGGCGCGAAATACCGCGGCGAGTTCGAGGAGCGCCTGAAGGCGGTGCTGAAGGAGATCGAGGCCGCGGCGGGCGAGGTGATCATCTTCATCGACGAGATGCACACGCTGGTGGGGGCCGGCAAGGGCGACGGCGCGATGGACGCCTCGAACCTGCTCAAGCCCGCGCTTGCGCGCGGCGAACTGCACTGCATCGGCGCCACCACGCTGGAGGAGTACCGCAAGCACGTGGAGAAGGACGCGGCGCTGGCCCGTCGCTTCCAGCCGGTGATGGTCTCCGAGCCCACGGTGCAGGACGCGATCTCGATCCTGCGCGGCATCAAGGAGAAATACGAGGTGCACC